>NZ_LOKU01000056.1:0-268117 GCF_002211295.1 Rhizobium sp. N122
TCCAACTCTTCCGCCGAGCCTAGTCGTTCGACTAGCTCCTCCCAATCCAATGCTTGTAACGAATCGCTCATGGCCACGGTGAATCATCTGCAACCATCACCGTCAAGGCTAAGTTAGCGCATATGGGGCTTGACCCGAGGACCCATGCGGCAAGCACTGCATTCGCGTTCAAAAGCGCATCACACTTTCCGCCCGGAATGCGAGACCGCTAAAGCTCCATTGACGCAATCGCCCTGCACATCTCCCTGACAACCGCACTGTCTGTCCTATTGCTGCTCTTCGCTTCGAAGCCGAAGGCAACCGCACGGGGGTCGGCGCTTTCCACAGGCGAGCTGCAGGAACCATGCACCTCGCGGGCGCCGGTCGCCTGCAATATTGCGCCGACATTGGCGGGGCGGATGCCGCTGCCGGGCATGATGGAGATACGCCCGGCGGCCTTGTCCGAGAGGCGTTTCAGCGTTTCGATGCCATCCGCGGCCTTCAACGCGCAACCCGAGGTCAGGATGCGCTCAACGCCGAGTTCGACCGCCTGTTCCAGCGCCCGATCGGCATCCGGCACCAGATCGAAAGCCCGGTGCAGCGTTGATCCCAAGCCGGCAGCATGCGCCTTCAGGCGGTGGATCAGCGGCATGTCGAGCGTACCGTCCGGCCGGTTGGCGCCGATGACGACGCCGGCAAGGCCGGCGGCGCGCACGGCGTCGATATCGAGCAGCATCGCTTCCTCGTCGGCGCTGCCGAAGATGAAGGGTCCGGCATGCGGGCGGATCATCGCATAAACAGGAATGCGCGCCCTAGCGGCGATCCGCATCAAGCTCGACAAAGGCGTCAGACCGCCGAGCTCCAGCGCCGAGCAGAGCTCGATGCGGTCGGCGCCGCCCTCGATGGCGGCGGCAAGGCCGTCGACGCTATCCACACACACTTCCAGCAGGACGGTCACGCGGCACTCTCCCTGGCTTGCGCGCGCGCCACAGTCTGCGCGACGGCTTCCGACGTAAGTCTCGCCGCCGCCTCGATGATGACGGCAGAGGCATCGGCGGCGGCTTTACGATGGTTGTAGGCGACGTGATATGACATCGGCAGATATTCGTCGAGATCGACAATGCGCACCTTATCGGCGATCGGCATGGCGCTGACGCGGCCGAGAAAGGAGACGTAGCCGTGATTGGCGACGAGGTCGACGATGACGGGCAGCGAATCCGCCGCGGTGATATCCCGGCTGCGCAAGCGCCGGTTGGGCGCACGTTCATCGCTGAAGGCCATGGCCGCGTGGCCGAGGCCGGTGCGCGGGCTCGGCATGCAGATAGCGTGGCCGGCGACGAGATCGGCGACCGCGGTTCCGGTACTATCGGGCGGTGCGATCACCACCATATCGGTCTGCAGCAGTTCGCGATGGCGAAAGCTCTCCAGACCGAAGACCGAATCCAGGATGGCGACATCGATGCGGCCGCTCTTCAGCGCCTCGCGCAGATCGTCGGCGGTCATCGAAACGAGCGAGATCGCATTGTTGCTGCGCCGTGCATTCCATTCGGAAACCAGCGAACCCAGGCAGCGCGCCACCCAGCTTTCCGAGCCGGTGGGGATGATCGAGCCGATGCGCAGCGACCTGGCCGCGCGCCGATAACGCTCGTCGGCCGAGGATTTCAGATCGTTCCACGCCTGGCCGATCGTCGTGAAGATCTGGTAGGCACGCCTGCCCTCCTCCGTCAGCACCGAGCCCTGCGCCTGCCGCTCAAACAGCCGGTGACCCAGAAATTTCTCCAGATTGGCAAGCTGAAGCGAAAGCTGCGGCTGACCCAGGCGAAGGCGGCGCGCGGCACGATTGATGCTGCCCTGATCGGCGACTTCGAGAAACCGCTCGATGGTGACGATCTTGACGGAAATGCGCGATGCCCAGGCGGCGTCGGCGGCCGCGGCATCATGACCGGTGAATTGACCGAGCTCACCGATCGCGGCGGTGATCGGCGCCAGGCCATCCAGTACTCGGCCGCTGGCAAGCAGCGTCACCAGTTCGCCGGATGCGCGTTCCGTCAGCTTGATCGCCAGTTCGGTTTCGAGATGGCGGATCGCCGTCGAGACGGTGGAAGGCGACAGTTGGAAACGCCGCGCCGTCTTACGGACCGAACCGGAGGTGAGGACATGATGGCTTATGAACAGGGCACCGAGATGCAAATCTCTCCCTCCGGAAAGCGCTGGAAAAACCGGACGATATGGTGTGTTCACGAAAAAAGATATCCCTGCATCAGCAGAGCCGGACTATCGTTTGCACCATAAGAAATCCGGGCGGCGGCAATCCGCGCAAGAGCACCGGACCATCGTGGAAACACGCAAGGGGACAAAAACAAATCGCGCCGGCCCTGGAAAAGGGAATGCGTTTTCGCGCGCTGAGGCGCATTCGCCGCCATAATCGTGCCGCGACGGCAAATTCTGGAGGGGGCTTGCATCGATTTTTCGAGCGTGCACGCTATTTCCATGACGCACGCAATTCCGGCATGGCGGCCTATGTGGTCCCGGTGCCGGCGGATTTTCTGCGTGCGCAGGCCTCCCGCCGAGGTTTGCGCCATATTCAACGGTGTTAACGAAGGGGACTTTCCATGCTGAAGAAACTCGTACTCGCCGTCTCGCTCTCCGCCTTCGCGGCGGGTGCGGCCCATGCCGCGGATGTCGTCGTCTCGTCGAAGATCGACACGGAGGGCACGCTGCTCGGCAATGTCATTGCGCTCGCGCTCGAAGCCAACGGCATCAAGACACAGGACCGCATCGCGCTCGGCGCCACACCTGTTGTGCGCAAGGCGATCACCGCTGGCGAAATCGACATCTATCCTGAGTATACCGGCAATGCCGGCTTCTTCTTCAACAAGGCCGACGACGCTGCCTGGAAGAACATCGACCAGGGTTATGAGCTGGCAAAGAAGCTCGATTACGACGCCAACAAGATCGTCTGGCTGACGCCGTCGCCGGCCAATAACACCTGGGCACTCGCCGTGCGCAACGACGTCGCCGAGCCGAACAAGCTGAAGAGCCTCACAGACTTCGGCAAATGGATTGCCGGCGGCGGCACCGCCAAGCTGGCGGCGTCTTCCGAATTCGTCAATTCGGCCGGCGCGCTTCCCGCCTTCCAGACCACCTACGGTTTCCAGCTGAAGCCCGACCAGATGGTGGTGCTCTCCGGCGGCGACACGGCAGCGACGATCAAGGCGGCCGCCGACCAGACGAACGGCGTCAACACCGCCATGGTCTACGGCACCGATGGCGCGATCGAAGCGGCCGAACTGACGGTTCTCGAAGACGACAAGAACGTGCAGCAGGTCTATGCACCGACGCCGATCATCCGCGAAGAGGTGCTGAAAGCCAATCCGAAGATCGAGGAAGTGCTTTCGCCGATCTTCAAGAGCCTGACCGCCGACGAGTTGCGTAAGCTCAACGCCAAGATCCAGGTCGATGGCGAGCCGGCAAAGTCCGTCGCAGAAGCCTATCTCAAGGAAAAAGGCTTCCTGAAGTAATCATCGCTCGCTCCGCCCGGTTGCGGGCGGAGCTTTACCTTTGCTGATAAGGTTGGCCGGACGGGACTGGTCAGACAGGGTTCGATTGATGGAAGAAACCTCAGCGGTCCGCAGGCTGGACCGGCTCGGCGTGGTTCTGGTGGCGGGCGGCATTGCGGCGACGGCACTGATGCCCTTCATCTACGTCAAAGCGAACCGCATTGCCGCCGGCAAGCCGATGCTGCTGACGCAGCTTCTTCCCCAAGCCTCCGTCGTCATCCTGACCGCGCTTCTCATACTCACCGCCCTTGCCGCGCTGTTTCTTCGCAATGCATTGGCGCGGCTCGTCATCGCCACCCTCTGCCTTGCGGCGCTGGTCGTTGCGATCGGCCTCTCCTCGAGCGCGGCGACGCCGTCCGGCAGCACCGTAGCGCGGATGACGCCCGGTGGTGGTTTCTGGGTGCTGTTTGCGGTAATCGGGCTCGTCATCTCCGATGCGCTAGTAAAGATAAGGCTGGCGCCGTGGATGCGGGTCGCAGCGCTTGCGGCCTATACGGCGCTGCTCTTCATCTCGCTTTCTTCAGGCCTGCTCGACAGCCTGTCGATCATGAAGGAATTTTCGACGCGGGCGCCGCAGTTCGAGACCGAGGCACTCTCGCATCTGTTGCTCGCCTTCGGCTCGCTTGCCATTGCCATCATCCTCGGCCTGCCGCTCGGCATCCTCTGCTTCTGGGTGCCGAAGCTGCGGGCGATCGTGCTGCAGGGCTTGAGCCTCATCCAGACCATCCCGAGCCTTGCGCTCTTCGGCCTCTTGATGCTGCCGCTCGGTTATCTCGCCACCCATGTGCCGCTGGCATCAGCGATCGGCATTCGCGGCATCGGCACGGCGCCTGCCTTGATCGCACTTGTGCTCTATTCGCTGCTGCCGATCGTCGCCAATACCGTCGTCGGCCTGCAGGGCGTCGATCCTTCGGTGCGCGATGCGGCGGCCGGCATGGGGCTGACGCGCCGGCAGATCCTCACCGGCATCGACATGCCGCTTGCCTTTCCCGTCATCCTCACCGGCATCCGCATCGTGCTGGTGCAGGCGATCGGCATGGTGACGATCGCGGCGCTGATCGGCGGCGGCGGCTTCGGCATCTTCATCTTCCAGGGCCTCGGCCAGACGGCCATGGATCTCGTCCTGCTCGGCGCCGTGCCGACCGTCTTCTTCGCCTTCTCATCGGCCGTCATCCTCGATGCGGTCATCGACAGCATTCGGGGATCCGCCGCATGAGCATGATCGAGATCAGCAACGTCACCAAGCGCTATGGCGCCGCCACCGTCGTCGACAATGTCTCGATGCAGGTTGAAAAGGGTGAGATCACCGTCATCGTCGGGACGTCGGGCTCCGGCAAATCGACGCTGATGCGGATGATCAACCGGCTGGTGCCGATCACCGAGGGCCAGATCTTCGTCGGCGGCCAGAACGTCATGGACGTCGAGGTGACCGAGCTTCGCCGCAAGATCGGTTATGCCATCCAGGGGCACGGCCTTTTCCCGCACCGCACCGTCGCGCAGAATATCGCCACCGTGCCGCAGCTTCTCGATTGGGATTCCGCACGTATTTCCAGGCGCGTCGAGGAACTGCTCGGGCTGTTCAATCTCGACCCGGCAACCTTCGCCGACAAATATCCGCACCAGCTGTCCGGCGGCCAGCAGCAGCGCGTCGGGGTCGCCCGGGCGCTGGCCGCCGAACCGGAACTGCTGCTGATGGACGAGCCCTTCGGCGCGCTCGATCCCGTCATCCGCGGCAAGGCACAGGACGACCTGCTGGCGATCCAGAAACAGTTCGGCACCACCGTCATTCTCGTCACCCACGATATGGACGAGGCCTTCCATCTCGGCAACCAGATCGCTGTGATGAGCGAGGGCCGGCTGCTGCAATGCTCGACGCCGGAAAAGATCCTCACCGAACCCGCCGATCCCTTCGTCCAGCAATTGACCGGCACCTCCGACCGGGCGCTGAAGCTGATGTCGCTGCTGCCGCTGAAGGAGAGCATGGAACCGGCCAAGAGCGGCCTTACCTATGCCCTGCCGCAGTCGCTCAGCCTGCGCGACGCGCTCGCCGAAATGATCTGGCAGGGGGTCGACGAGGCGGCGGTGCAGGACGGCGAAAAGGTGCCGGTGGGATCGATTTCGGTGTCACGGCTGCTCGAACTGGGCCGCAAGGCATGAAACTCCTCGTCGCCAATCTCTTCCGCCTGGCGGCGCTCGCCCTGCTCTTGATCCTGCTGTTCAGGACCGAGTGGCTTTCCTTCCTGCTGACGCCGCTGACCAGCAACAATGCGCCGGCCGTCTATACGCAGAACAGCCTTGCCTCGCTCGCCGCCGGCCATCTGCAATTGGTGATCGGATCGATCGTCTGCAGCGCCGTGCTCGCCGTGCTCGGCGGCATCTTCATAACCCGCGAAAGCGGCGCGGATTTCCTGCCGCTGTCGCGGGCGATTGCCAATGCCGGGCAGACCTTTCCGCCGGTCGCGGTGCTGGCGCTCGCCGTTCCCGCCACCGGCTTCGGCGCCATGCCGACGCTGATCGCGCTCTTTCTCTACGGCCTGCTGCCGATCTTCGAAAATACCGTCGCCGGCCTCAAGCAGGTGTCGCCGCAGGTGCTCGATGCCGCCGACGGCATGGGCATGAGTGCCACGCAGCGGCTGTTGCGCGTCGAGCTGCCGCTCGCCCTGCCGCTGATCCTCGAAGGGCTGAAGGTCGCCACCGTCATCAATATCGGCACGGCGACGATCGGCTCGACGGTGGCGGCAAAGGGCCTCGGCGAGGTGATCATCGCCGGGCTGATCTCCGACAACACCGCCTTCATCCTGCAGGGCGGGCTGATCGTCGGCCTGATGGCGGTGCTGATCTATGACGCCATGGGCCTTGTCGAAGCGGCGATCACGCGAAGAATCGGCTTGCGCGCGGCCTGACAGGACCGCTACCAAGGCTGCGGTGATCGATTCCACGGGAGGATGCCATGGCGAAGATGATCCACTCGATGATCCGCGTTCTCGACGAGGCGCGCTCGGTCGACTTCTACAGCAAAGCCTTCGGCCTTTCGGTGGCCGACCGCGTCGATTTCGAAACCTTCACGCTGATTTATCTGAGCAATGCCGAGACCGGCTTCGAACTGGAACTGACGGTCAACAAGGGCCGGAGCGAACCCTACGATCTCGGCAATGCCTACGGCCATCTCGCCGTCTCCGTCGAGGAGGTGACCGTCGAGCGTGAACGGCTGTCGAAGCTGGGGCTGAAGCCGGGTCAGCTGGTGGAACTCAACCGCGACGGCAAGCTGTTCGGCCTGTTCTTCTTCGTCACCGATCCCGACGGCTACAAGATCGAAGTGCTGCAGCGCCACGGCCGGTTTCTCTAAGGACTGTTCATGATCGAAAAAACCGAGCTCAATTCCGGCTGGACGCTTCACTGCAACGATACAGGAAGGCCCGGCCTGCCGGATGCGATCGCCGCGACGGTGCCGGGATGCGTGCACCTCGACCTTCTCGCCAGCCGGCTGATCCCCGATCCCTATATCGACGTCAACGAGATCACCAACGACTGGATCGGCAAGACCGACTGGACCTATCGCTGCACGTTCGAGGCCGCGCCCGATGATGACAGAGTGCAGGAACTCGTCTTCGACGGGCTCGATACGGTCGCGGTGATCGCGTTGAACGGCGAAGAGATCGGCCGCAGCTTCAACATGCATCGCACCTATCGTTTCGATGTTTCCGGGCTTCTGAAAACAGGCGCCAACGAACTCACCGTCAGCTTTCGCTCCGCCTATGCCTATGGTGCGGAGATGGAAAAACATTACGGCTACCGGCCGAACAATTATCCGGGACCGGGCAATCTGATGCGCAAGATGGCCTGCAATTTCGGCTGGGACTGGGGTCCGACGCTGGTGACGGCAGGCCTGTGGAAACCGGTCAGGCTGGAAAGCTGGGATCGGGCGCGGCTTGCCGAAACACGGGTCTCGGCAACGCTTGCCGGCGGCGACGGGCTGGTGAAGATCCATGCGAAGGTGGCGCGTCATGGCGAGGTGAAGCCGTGCCGGCTGGTCGCGACGATCGGCGGCGTGACGACGACGGTTGCGATCGGCGCCGGAGAAGACACAGCCGCCTTCGAGCTTCGCCTGCCCTCGCCAAAACTCTGGTGGCCGCATCATCTCGGCGCCCAGCCGCTCTATCCCCTGACGCTCGAACTGATCGACGATGCCGGCGGCGATCCGCTCGACAGCTATCAGCGGGAACTCGGTTTCCGTTCGCTGAGGCTCGACACCGCAGCCGACGCGCATGGCTCGGCCTTCACCTTCGTCATCAACGACGTGCCGCTGTTCATCGCCGGCGCGAACTGGATTCCCGACGATTGTTTCCCCTCGCGGGTGACGGCCGAGCGCTACGCCGCGCGGATCGAGGAGGCGAAGACCGCCAATATCCACATGCTGCGCGTCTGGGGCGGCGGTATCTTCGAGCGCGACGAATTCTACCACGCCTGCGATCGCATGGGCATGCTGGTCTGGCAGGATTTCCTCTTTGCCTGCGCCGCCTATCCCGAGGAGAAGCCGCTGAGGAGCGAGGTCGAGGCAGAGGTGCGCGACAACGTCGTGCGGCTGATGCCGCATGCCTCGCTGATCCTCTGGAACGGCAACAACGAGAATATCTGGGGCTTCGACGAATGGGGCTGGCGGCCGATCATCAAGGCCGGCGAGAGCTGGGGGCTCGGTTATTATCTCGACCTGCTGCCGAAGCTCTGCGCCGAGCTCGATCCCGACCGGCCCTATTATCCCGGCAGCCCTTATTCCGGCTCGATGGAGATCGAGCCCAATGCCGACGCGCATGGCTGCAAACATATCTGGGACGTGTGGAACGATGTCGGCTACGAGGTCTACCGCGACTATATCCCGCGCTTCTGCTCCGAATTCGGCTGGCAGGCGCCGGCCGCCTGGGCGACGATCGAAGAAAGCGTGCATGACACGCCGCTGACGCCGCAATCGAACGGCGTCTTCCATCATCAGAAGGCCACGCAGGGTAATGACAAGCTGATCCGCGGTCTCGCCGGCCATCTGCCGGAGCCGAAGACGATGGACGATTGGCACTTCGCCACCCAGCTCAACCAGGCCCGCGCCATCCGCTTCGCCGTCGAGCACATGCGCGCGCACCGGGAGATCTGCAAGGGTGCGGTGGTCTGGCAGTTCAACGATTGCTGGCCGGTGACCTCCTGGGCGGCGCTTGATTCGGCCGGTCGCCGCAAGCCGCTCTGGTATGCGCTGAAGGCCGCCTATGATCCCCGCCTGCTGACCATCCAGCCGCGCGGCGGCGGGCTTGCGGCGGTGGCGGTCAACGAGAGAACGCTGTTCTGGCGGGCAAAGATTGCCGGCAGGCGGCTGAGGCTCGACGGCACGGTGCTGGCCGAATTCGAATTTTGGCGCCTGCTCTGCGACCGCTTCGAAGCCAAGGAATTTCCGCTGCCCGAGGATATTGTCAGCCCCGGCTTACCGAGGGACGAGGTTGTTGTCGTCGAGTTGCTCGACCGGCGGGCATTGCATTATTTCGTCGAGGATATCGACCTCGCCCTGCCGGCGCCGCGGCTGGCGGTCGATGTCACCGCGATCGACGGCGGGTTTGCGGTTGCGGTGACGGCTGAGAATTTCCTCAAGGATCTCTGCCTGATGGCGGATCGGCTGGATCCGGATGCGGTGGTCGATACGATGCTGGTGACGCTGCTGCCGGGCGAGAGCCATGTGTTTGCGGTGACGACGAGCAAGACGATCGTCGCGGAGGACATCACCATCGGCACCGTGTTGCGGTCGGCCAATGATCTTGTGGCGGGGCGCTAAAGAGGGCTGCCACAACATCTCGATTCCCTCTTCTCCCCTCGGGGAGAAGGTGCCCGTAGGGCGGATGAGGGGGCCGGCGACGCCGGCCTATCGAAGATAAGAGCCAGCGGCTGCATCGTGTTGATCGTAGTCACCATATGGGAAAACGGCGTTGGCATTGGCGTGCCGGAATAGGTTTTATGTGAGGAGGTGCCGTGTGGCCCCCTCATCTGCCTGCCGGCATCTTCTCCCCGCTGGGGAGAAGGGGAATCGTGGCAACCTCCCGGTTCCTCGCGCGATTTGTAAAGCACGTCTTTGGCCACCGCAACAGCACACCAAAAAGGCCCCGCACCGCACGGGGCCTTCCAGCTCAGCCTAGCGGACGAGGTTACATCCAGTAGGGCGGCACGCCGTAATAGTCATAAACTCGGCGGCCATTATCGTTGTACCAGCTGTCGTCATCGTCCGCATAGCTCGGGGCGCCTTCGATCTGTTCCTTGGTCAGGTCGATGCGATAGCCGTCGAGCTGGGTGTCGTAGTTCAGCTTTTCCCACGGCAGCGGATAGTGGTCGTGACCGATGCCCAGGAAGCCGCCGAAGCTCAGCACGGCATAGGCGACGCGGCCGTCGAGCTTGCCGATGATCAGGCGTTCGATCGAGCCGATATGCCTGCCATCGGCGCCATAAACCCGGGTGCCTTCGACGCGGTCGCTGGCGATCAGCGAATGTGTGCCCTTGGCATTCGGGTCGCGGCTGGTGGCGTCGGTATCCTGATTCAGCATTGTGCATCTCCTTTTGGTTTTTTCGGATTGGGTATGGAAGATCAACGTCATGGCGGACTCAAAGTTCCCCCTCCCCGGCATCAACGCGCCATCAGCGAATGTTGACGTTTACGTCAAGGTTAGTATAGCTTCAATTCGGCTTGAACCGTTCGAGCAATGGCATAAGCTGCCGGACTGAAGATGGAGGATCTTTCGGTCGATCTGCCGACCGATCGTCGGCGCGGCGGCCGCAAGGGAGAGAGACACGATGAACAGCATTTCCGTCCATCCGAACGGGGCCAAGCCTGAAAAACCCTGGCTTGCCGCCTATCCGGAGATGGTCCCGGCCGAGCTTCCGCCGCTGGAACATGCCTCGCTGGCGGAACTGCTCGAAAAATCCTGCGCCCGTTACGCCGACCGGACCGCCTTTGCCAGCATGGGCAAGGCGATGAGCTATCGCGAACTGGAGAGCCAGACGCGCAAGGTCGCAGCATGGCTGCAGAGCACCGGCCTGGAGAAAGGCGACCGCGTCGCGGTGATGATGCCGAACGTCCTGCAGAACCCGGTCGCGGTCTATGCGATCCTCAGGGCCGGCTTCGTCGTCGTCAACGTCAACCCGCTCTATACGCCGCGCGAACTCGAACACCAGCTGCGCGATTCCGGCGCCAAGGCGATCTTCGTGCTGGAGAACTTCGCCCGCACGGTGGAGCAGGTGCTGAACAAGACCGACCTTCGCCATGTCGTCGTCACCTCGCTCGGTGAAATGCTGGGGCTGAAGGGGCTGATCGTCAATTTCGCCGTGCGCAAGGTGAAGAAACTCGTCCCCTCCTGGTCGATCCCGCAGCACAAAAGCTTCGGCCAGGTGCTGCGCGAAGGGGCGAAAAAAACGCTGCAGCCGGTCACGCTTGCCGGCAGCGATATCGCCTTCCTGCAATATACCGGCGGCACGACCGGCGTTGCCAAGGGCGCGGTGCTGACGCATGCCAATCTGCTTGCCAACAAGCTGCAGCTGTCGCTCTGGCTGCGCTCGGCCTTCGAGCGCAAGAAACAGCCCGAGGTGCTGAATTTCCTCTGCGCCCTGCCGCTCTACCACATCTTCGCGCTGACGGTGAATTCGCTGATGGGCATGTCGCTCGGCGCCCGCAACATCCTGATCGCCAATCCGCGCGACATTCCCGGCCTCGTCAAGGAATTCGGCAAGTCCGATGTGCACATCTTCCCCGGGCTCAACACGCTGTTCAATGCGCTGATGAACAATGCCGATTTTGCCAAGCTCGACTTTTCCCCGCTGATCATGTCGCTCGGCGGCGGCATGGCCGTGCAGCGCCCGGTCGCCGAACGCTGGCTGAAGATGACGGGCACGGCGATAACGGAGGGCTACGGCCTTTCCGAGACAGCGCCCGTCGCCACCGCCAACCGGTTCGATTCGCCCGAATTCACCGGCTCGATCGGCCTGCCGATGCCCTCCACCGATCTCGATATCCGCGACGAGGACGGAAAATCGCTGCCGCTCGGCGATGTCGGCGAGATCTGCATCCGCGGGCCGCAGGTGATGGCCGGCTATTGGCAGAAGCCGGAGGAGACGGCGCGAGTGATGACCGACGACGGCTATTTCCGCTCTGGAGATATGGGTTTCATGGATGCACGCGGTTATACCAAGATCGTCGACCGCAAGAAGGACATGATCCTGGTTTCCGGCTTCAACGTCTATCCGAACGAGATCGAAGAGGTCGCCGCCATGCATACCGGCATTCTCGAAGCGGCGGCGATCGGCGTCCCGGACGGGCATTCGGGCGAGGCGGTCAAACTCTTCGTCGTCAGGAAGGATCCCAACCTGACGGAGGCCGAAGTGAAGGCCCATTGCATCGCCAATCTCACCAATTACAAGCGCCCGCGCTTCATCGAATTCCGCACCGAGCTGCCGAAATCCCCGGTCGGTAAGATCCTGCGCAAGGATCTGCGCGGCTGAATTTGACGAAATCAAAGTGTTACAGCGTCTTTGCGCGTCTTTCAGACGCATGGCGCTGTAATGAAATTAACAGCCATCCGCTTCCTGCAGATGGCTCAGGCTGCGGACAAACCACTGCAAAACCCGCGACGTCATCCTCGGCCTTGTGCCGAGGATCTACGCCGGCCTCATTAAGCCTCTGAAAATAAATGTTTAATGATCGTGGTCAGACGCTCGGCACAAGGCCGAGCATGACGGAGGAGACTTTGTCAACAAACTGAGCCATCCGCTTGCCGCGGGTGGCTTTTTTCATATTGGAGCGGCGGCTGAACTTGATTTGGGCCTGAGAAAGCGAATAGTTTCCGCAACCCTTTCCGCCTCCAAAGGAGCCTCCCATGAACGCCATCGTCGAACAGCTGAAAAGCACTGCCGCCGCCACCAAGGCGACCGATATCCGGGCGGCCTTCGCCGCCGATTCCGAGCGTTTTTCGCGCTTCTCCGTCGCGCTCGACGACCTGCTGATGGATTTTTCCAAGACGGCGGTGAATGACGATATCCTCAAGCTGCTGGTCAAGCTCGCGCAAGACGGCGGCGTCGAGAAGAAGCGCGAGGAAATGTTCTCCGGCAAGGCGATCAATTTCACCGAGGATCGCGCCGTGCTGCACACCGCGCTGCGCAACCGCTCCAACACGCCGGTTCTGGTCGACGGCAAGGACGTGATGCCCGACGTCAACGCGGTGCTGGCTGCCATGGGCAAGTTCGCCGACGGTGTCCGCTCCGGCGCGCTGAAGGGCGCCACCGGCAAGGCGATCACCGATGTCGTCAATATCGGCATTGGCGGCTCGGATCTCGGCCCTGTCATGGCGACGCTGGCGCTCGCGCCCTTCCATGACGGCCCGCGCGCCCATTTCGTCTCCAACATCGACGGCGCTCATATCGCCGATATCCTCAAGCTGGTTCAGCCGGAGACGACGCTGTTCATCGTCGCCTCGAAGACCTTCACCACCGTGGAAACGATGACCAATGCGCAGACGGCGCGCAAATTCATCGCCAAGGCGATCGGCGAAGCGGCCGTGCAGCACCACTTTGCTGCCGTCTCGACGGCGCTCGACAAGGTTGCCGCCTTCGGCATCGACAGCGCCCGCGTCTTCGGCTTCTGGGACTGGGTCGGCGGCCGCTACTCGATCTGGTCGGCGATCGGCCTGCCGCTGATGATCGCCGTCGGGCCGGAGAATTTCGGCAAGTTCCTAGACGGCGCCCATGCCGTCGACAACCATTTCCGTCAGGCGCCGATTGCCGAAAACCTGCCGATGCTGCTCGGCCTGATCGGCTTCTACCACCGCAATGTGCTCGGTTATCCCACCCGCGCCATCCTGCCCTATGACCAGCGCCTGTCGCGTTTCCCGGCCTATCTGCAGCAGCTCGACATGGAATCGAACGGCAAGGGCGTCACCATCGACGGCACGCCGGTCGAAGGCAATTCCGGCCCGGTCGTCTGGGGCGAGCCCGGCACCAACGGCCAGCACGCCTTCTACCAGCTGATCCATCAGGGCACGAGCATCATCCCGGCCGAATTCATGATCGCCGCCAATGCCTTCGAGCCGGAGTTGCGCCATCAGCACCAGCTGCTGATCTCCAACGTTCTTGCCCAGTCGGAAGCGCTGATGAAGGGCCGCAGCTTCGCCGAAGCCAAGAAGCAGCTGACCGACAAGGGCATGGACGACAAGAAGGCCGATTTCATCGCCCCGCACCGCGTCTTCCAGGGCAACCGGCCGTCGATCACCTTCGTTTACGACAAGCTCACCCCTTACGCACTCGGCCGCCTCATCGCGCTCTACGAACACCGCGTCTTCGTCGAAGGCGTGCTCTTCCGCATCAACTCCTTCGACCAGTGGGGCGTCGAGCTCGGCAAGGAACTGGCGACGGGCCTGCTGCCTGTCGTCGAAGGCAAGGAGAGTGCTGCGGGGCATGATTCCTCGACGCAGGGCCTGGTTGCGGCGCTGTCGAAGCTGGCGAATTAAGCGCTTGAAATTGCCCCTCACCCTAAGCCTCTCCCCGTTCCGACGGGGAGAGGGGACGTGCCATGCGAGAGGTGAGTGGGAACGGAGAGGTTGCGGCATTGTCCCTTCGCCCCGTTTACGGGGAGAAGGTGGCGGCAGCCGGATGAGGGGCGAAGCGGGCTCCAGCCTTACAAACCAAGCTCATGCACCAGAGCGGATTGGCTCCAACATGGTCATTGCGGCCCGCAAATGTCGAACTGAAAGCGGCCGGCCTGCGTGTATTCCTGGCGATAGGCCTTGCGGCACGAACCGGATTGAACGTTCTTCTAATAGAAAATTTTAGAAAGAATTCTTTCAATCTGATGGAATCGCCCTAGATTTAAGCAAATTCTGTGCGGAAGTTCTCCGTTGTCCCCGTTGGCATCTGCACCGGGCCGCTCGCGTGCGGGTCGGCTCTGTCGATGTCGGCGCCTTCACCGTATGGTCCCTGCCCAAGTTCAGGAGATGCCTCAAGACGCTCGTCACACAGCGTTTTCATGTCCCATCTTCACAAAAGGAACCCCATGAGCCGTCTTATCGTCGTTTCCAACCGTGTTCCCGTGCCGAACAAAGATGGCGGTGCGGCCGCCGGCGGACTGGCGGTCGCGCTGCAGGCAGCCCTGCAGGAGCGCGGCGGCATCTGGATGGGATGGTCGGGAGAATCTAGCGGCGACAGGGAACCGGGCGCGCTGTCGCAACAGCAGAAGGGCAATATCACCTATGCCCTGACCGACCTCACAGACACCGACGTCGAGGAATATTATCGCGGCTTTGCAAACCGCGTTCTCTGGCCGATTTGCCACTACCGCCTGGATCTCGCCG
Source organism: Rhizobium sp. N122 (assembly GCF_002211295.1). NCBI lineage: Bacteria > Pseudomonadati > Pseudomonadota > Alphaproteobacteria > Hyphomicrobiales > Rhizobiaceae > Rhizobium > Rhizobium sp. N122. The sequence goes on from NZ_LOKU01000056.1 coordinate 14,897, forward strand.
AATATGGCCGCAAGGAAATGGCCGGTTATTTCCGGGTCAACCGCTTCTTTGCGCACCGGCTGGCGCCGTTGATCGAGCCTGATGATATTATCTGGGTTCACGACTACCACCTCATCCCGCTGGCCGCCGAACTGCGCCAGATGGGACTGAAGAACCGCATCGGCTTCTTTCTGCACATTCCCTGGCCGCCGGCCGACATTCTCGTCACCATGCCGGTGCACGAGGAAATCATGCGGGGGCTGTCGCATTACGATCTCGTCGGCTTCCAGACGGACTACGATCTGCAGAACTTCGCCGGCTATCTCAGACGGGAGGGCATTGGCGACGACCTGGGCAACGGATTGTTCGATTCCCACGGGCGGATCTTCAAGGCCGGCGCCTATCCGATCGGCATCGAGACCGCCGCCTTTGCCGAATTCGCCGAAAGGGCGGCACAGAACGTGATGGTCCAGAAGACCCGGCGCAGCATTGAGGGCCGCGACATGATCATCGGCGTCGACCGGCTCGATTATTCGAAGGGCATCATCGAGCGGCTGGAAGCCTTCGAGCGCTTCATCACCGGCAATCCGGCCTACCAGAACAAGGTGACCTTTCTGCAGGTCACACCGAAATCGCGATCCGAAGTGCCCGAATACGAGCAGATGCAGAAGTTGGTCGCCGAACAGGCCGGCCGCGCCAACGGCGCCATCGGCACGGTCGACTGGGTGCCGATCCGCTATGTCAACCGATCGATCAGCCGCAACGTGCTCGCCGGCCTTTTCCGGCTGGCGACGATCGGGCTGGTCACGCCGTTGCGCGACGGCATGAACCTCGTCGCCAAAGAGTATGTCGCCGCCCAGGATCCGGATCGCCCGGGTGTCTTGGTGCTGTCACGCTTTGCCGGCGCCGCACGCGAGTTGAAGGGCGCGCTGCTGGTCAACCCCTACGACGTCGAAGGCACGGCCAATGCCGTCGCCAGGGGCCTTGCCATGTCGCTGGAGGAACGCCGCGACCGCTGGAGCATGATGATGGAGCATCTGCTCTCGCACGACGTCTCGTTGTGGTGCAAAGATTTCCTGCGGGACCTGATGGCTGCTCCGGAGCTCCAATCGGAGCATGGCTCCCGGACAGTCTCCTGATCGATCGGCGTCCGTCGGTCATAGCAATAAGGGGCTGGGCTGGTTAAGCCTTGGCCACAATATCCACGACCTCGAGCGGATCAAGATTTAGTTGCTTTGCGAGAGACAGGGCGTTTGGAACTATCCAAAATGGTGCGTCCACATCAAATGGGGCGGGGCCTCTCGACAGGTTGTAAAGAGACTTCGCACATACTTCTTCGAAGAGATACTGAGCCGTTGCAGTATGGTCGGACGTTTTCTCCGCCCGCAAAGTCTTGTGGCGTATGTGCTGGAAGAGATTGTGAGCCCGCGACCACGACCCTCTGTCGTCAACCATTTTCAACAATCGTTGGATGGTTTCCGTGTCGCCGCAATACGGCGCGAAAAATTGTAAAAGGCGCCGTGTCTGGGGAATCACAAGACCGTCTCCGAGGTGCAGCCTTCCTAAAGCCCGATCTCATGCGCCCAGGGCGGATTGGCGCCGGCGCGGGAGACGGTGACGGCGGCGGCCTTGGCGCCCAGCGCCAAAGCATTGCGCAGCGCCTTTTCGTCGAGCGAGGCGACCTGCGCTTTGGTCAGCAGGCCATCCATCTTCAACGAGGCCAGTACGCCGGCATCAAAAGTATCGCCGGCGCCGACCGTGTCGACGACGGCGACGCGTTCGCTGGGCACCGTCACCTTGCGCTCCCTGGTATAGCCGGAAGCGCCCTCGGCGCCCTTGGTGATGACGACGAGTTTTGCGCCGTGGGCGAGCCAATGGGCGGCGAGCGTATCGTGGTCGCCGGTGAGACCGACCCAGTCGAGATCCTCGTCGGAGAATTTGATGATGTCGGATTTGGCCGCCATGCGCTTGATGCGGGCCATATGCGCCAGCTTGTCCTTGATGAAGCCCGGGCGGATGTTGGGGTCGAGCGAGATGACGCGTTTGCCGGCCTCGCGATCGAGCAGCGCTTCATAAGTCTCGCCGCAGGGGCTGGGGATCAGGCTGATGGCGCCGAAATGCAGCGCTTCGCAATCATCGCCCAAGACCGGGAGGTCGGCCTCAGTGATCATTCGGCCGGCCGTGCCCTCGTCGTAGAAGGCATAGGTCGCCTGCCCGTTGACGAGCTTGACGAAGGCGATCGTTGAGGGGCGCTGCGTGATGGCGCAGGGGCTGTAATCGACATTGGCGGCCTTCAGCGTCGCAAGCAGGATTTCGCCCATCATGTCGTCGGCAATGCCGGTGAAGAAGGCGGTGGGGATGCCGAGGCGGCCGAGCGCGATGGCGGTGTTGAAAATCGCACCGCCGGCATAGGGAGCAAAGCCCTTTTCACCAAGGGTCGTGTCCCTCGGCAGCATGTCGATCAGGGCTTCGCCGCAGCACAAAATCATCATATTCCTCCCAACAGCATCGATAGGTTCATCAACCGATTAAGCGAGCTTTTGTCAACTGGCTAGAGCGAAAGCTCACTGACGCCGCCATTCCGTCCCGACCAGGCGAGCGGCGCATCGAGGAAGGCCTCGACCTCCTCAAGCGTCTTTTCGTCGAACAGTTTCTGCGCTTTGGCAACCGCCAGCATATTGCGCCAGGTGGCGATGTGATGCAGCCTGACCTTGCCGTCGGTAAAGCGCTGCTGGCCGAAAATGTCGTAGAAAAACAGCGCGATGCCGTGATCGACGATGCCGCCGGCGGCGCGCACCGCATCGATGAATTTGAACATGCTGGTTCCGGCCGTCGTCAGGTCCTCGATGACCAGCACGCGCGAGCCTTCCGGCATATTGCCTTCGATCTGGGCATTGCGGCCATGGCCCTTCGGCTGTTTGCGGACATAGATCATCGGCAGGCCGAGGCGGTCGGCGAGCAGGGCGGCGAAGGGGATGCCGGCCGTCTCGCCACCGGCGATGCAGTCGAACTGCTCGAAACCGGCATCGCGCAGCAGGGTGCTGGCGGCGAAATCCATCACCGTCGAGCGGATGCGCGGGAAGGAAAGCAGCTTGCGGCAATCGATATAGACGGGGCTCGCCATGCCGGAGGCAAGTTTGTAAGGCTGGGCGGCATTGAAATGCACCGCCTTGATCTCCCAGAGCATCTTGGCCACCAGTTCGGCCATGACGGCGCGGTCGGGAAATGTCGTCTGGATCATGCGGCTCTCCTTCAGCTTTGCGTCTCCGGCAATAGCAGCAAGAGCCCATCGTTTCCAGACACAAGGCGAGCCTTACAGCAAGAGACGGCCGATATCGGGTCCCTGCATCTTCTTGAACAGGGCAATCGCCGCATCGCCCGCTTCCGCATCCAGCGAAACGGCATAACGCACGGCGGCGGCAAGCAGCTGCATCGTCAGCCGGGCGATCGCCAGAAGCTCGGCTCGATCACGCTCCGGCCACAGGCGGACGAGCACGGTGAGCAATGCCCGGGCATGGAATTCCATATCCTCGGCATCGATCTGCTGCAGCAGCTTGTCGGTATGGGTCGCGTGCCAGATGTCGCGCATGACAGGCTCGCGGCGGAAAAAGGCATAATATTCGTCAGCGATAGTGGCGAGCGCGCCGGCGAGCGCCGCTGGATCAGCGACCTTCGCCAGCTCCGCCTCAACGCACCGCCTGCCCTCTTCGTTGAAACGCTCGGCCAATGTCCGGATGATCGCGCTCTTATCGGGGAAATATTGGTAGAGCGCGCCGAAGGACAGGCCGGCCTTTTCGACGATCTCGCTCATCTTCAAGCCGTCGCTGCCGCGGCTTTCGATCAGCTCCGAGGCGACGGCGAGGATCTTTTCGAAGCGTTCGCGGCCGCGCTGCTGGCTGGGGATCCGACGCGGCTGGCCGGTAGGCTGCTGGCGCCTGCGTGTTGCGACCGGCTGTTGCGACATCGTCTCTCCTCACGGTTGACAAAGAAAATAAGAGAGTTTATCTCATTTTGCAAATGAGAGAGTTTCTCTTATTTGTAAACCTTCGGAAGGAGCTTCGACATGCAGATCGTCCTCATCCTTTCCCTCGTCGCCGCGGCAATCGGCAGCGGCCTCGTTGCCGGCATCTTCTTCGCCTTCTCGACCTTCATCATGACCGCCTTCTCGCGCATTCCAGCCGAGCAAGGCATTGCGGCGATGAACTCGATCAACGTGACGATCGTCCGCTCGCCCTTCATGGCGCTGTTCGTCCCGACGGCAATCCTCTGCATCGTCATCGCAGTGCTGGCGCTGATGAACTGGCGCGGCGGCGCATCCGGGCTGATGCTGGCGGGTGCTGCCCTCTATGTCTTCGCCTCGTTCCTCTCGACCATCATCTTCAACGTGCCGATGAACGATGCGCTGGCGAAGGTTAGCGGCGGCGGGCCGGAGGTGGCCGGGCTCTGGGCGACTTATCTCAGGGACTGGACATGGTGGAACCATGTGCGGACGGCGGCCTCGCTGCTCGCCTCGGTCGCCTTCGTCCGGGCGTTGATGATCGTTTGAGGCAACGCAAGGGGCTCTCGCAGGCAAATGCCGGCAGTCAAGAGAGCCTCATTCTGAGGTGCCCCGCAGGGGCCTCGAAGGACGAGGCGGGCATTCTGCGCCCGATATAGGCAAGGAGCAGCGTTGCGGCGCGTCCTTCGAGGCTCCAGCCTTCGGCTTCCACGCCTCAGGATGAGGGACGTTGGTGGATGCCGCGGCTTGGTTTCCGTTTCGTTGTCCTTGGTGCGGTGATGATCCAGCAAGCTCGCTGCTGGCCCCGCGAGACAGGGGATTCGTCCATCAGCCGACACTCACCCACCACCACTCCTGTGCTCGTTACAGGAATGAGGGTGGGATATGGCAGCGCCCAACAACCGGCCTTTGTGGTGCCCGAGCACGACCAAAGAGGCGTCAGCAGGCTTTGTCAGCCGCCTCGCCTATGCCTGCTCGCAAAAGGCGATGCGGTTGCTGAAGGGGTCGATGACGGTCATTTCCAGCCCCCAGGGCGCCTCTTCCACGCCGGGCTTCATGTAGCGGTAGTCCTTGCCGGCGAGTTCGGCGTGGTAGGCGCGCACATTGGCGACGCGGGCGAAGGCCCTGGCGCCGGGGCTGGCGTCGCCGGAATGTTCGCTCAAATGGAGCGCCATGCCGTCACGCGAGACCTGGCAATAGAGCGGGGAGTTATCCTCGAAGCGGTGCTCCCAGTCGAGATGGAAGCCGAGGAAGCCGCAATAGAATTCCATGGCCTTCTCCACCGAGAAGATGCGGAAGATCGGCATCGGCGGTTCGATGCCGACGGCGGAGCGGGAAGCACCCGCCGCATCGATCTTCGCCGAGAGAATATTCCATTGATCGAGCCCGAACTGGCGGGCGACGATTTCGAGAGTTTCGCTATGGGTCAGCGAAATGTCGCGGTCGGCAAGCGCCTGCCGCAAAGTCTTTGCCATGAGCTTGGCATCGCGAAAATCGCGCATATGTCATCCTTCCGTTGGCGGCAAACAGGAAGATCAGTGCCCGCGTCTGCTGACCCGTTCGCCATCGATCGCCAAACGGCAAGGGACGTGAAGGATGGTATCTGGATGCATTCACCATAACGCCAAACGGTCAACCGTCGGGCGCCGCGGGGCGGCTGGCCGCATCCGGCCAGGGCGATATTATGAGAGGAGCAGCCAGCAATCAAGATGCCGTGCGCGCCACCTCGAGCGGAACAGCCTGCAGGTGACCGGCCAACTCGACCCGGTTGCGGCCGCCGCGCTTGGCGGCATAGAGCGCCTTGTCGGCAGCACTCAGCATGGCATCGAAATCCAGGCTTTTGGCGCGCCCGGGCGCAACGCCGACGCTGACCGTGCATTTCAGCACCGCATCGTCGATCGGAATCTCGCGTGCCTCGAAATCCCTGCGGATGCGCTCGGCCGCCAGTTCCGCCCGGCCGGGCATGGTCTCCTTCAGCACCAGCGCAAACTCCTCGCCGCCCAACCGTGCGGCAGTATCGCCGGGGCGGCAGTTGGCCGAGAGTTCGGCGGCGAAGACCTTGATCACGCGATCGCCAGCCGCATGACCGAAGCGGTCGTTGACGGATTTGAAATGGTCGATATCGAAGACGATGACGGCGGTGGCCGAGCCCATCGGGCGTGTGCCGTATTGGTCGAACAGGGCGCGGCGATTGAGCAGCCCGGTCAGCGGATCGGTGATCGCTTCGAGCCGATGGCGGGCGGCGAGCCGCCACTGATGCAGCGCCAGCGACAGGGCGCCGATCCCGGTCATGCCGGCAATGCAGACGGCAAGGCTCAGATCCTCGGCCCAGTTGCTCGGCGCCTTGCCGAGCACCAGCTTGCCGTCGGAGATCAAAACGGCGGCGCAAAGCACGAAGGAGATCGCCGTGGCGGTATAAAGCGCCGAGATGCCGAGGATCGGCGCCGGCGCTTCGGCGCGGGCGAGCCAGTATTGCCGGGCGGTGGCAAAGAGCAGCAGCGCAATGGCAAGATTGTCAGCGATGAAGGCCAGGCCGTCATAACCCGATACCAGCGGCACGATGGAGAAGACCATCGCCGCCAGGGCGCGGATCGCAATGCCCGGCAAGGACAGGCGGCCGGTGAGAAACTGCCGGCCGGCACCCCAGATGGTGGCGAAACCGGCATGAAACAGCACGAAATTGGCGATGCCGAAGCCCATCTCCGGCCTGTTCACATAGGCGCTGTAGACAAAAATACCGCTGACGACGAAGACCAGGCCGACCGTGGCGGTGAGCAGCACGGTTTCCGCCCGGCGGACAAGCCAGCCGCCCATCAAGGTCACGGCAAGACAGGCCGTGGAGACGCCGAGCGCCAGCAACAGGGAGTTATAGTCAAGCATCATGCTTTTTCAGTCTCCGCGACTGCAGCCACGCCGGATAATGTTGGCAACCTATGCGATCGGCGATGAGGAATGTCTTACGCATTCCGTTAAAAAATGATGCACCGCACACGGAAATGTTAGGGTGGTAACTTGCACTTCAAGACCTACCCAGGCATTCGCCGTCGGGACTTGTTTCCGGCAATGGAAAAAGGCGCTTGGGAGGCCGGTCCAGCGGTGTGAAGACCCCTCCCCAACCCCTCCCCACAAGGGGGAGGGACTAACCTAGCGCACCGGTATGGCGCAAATGGCAACCCTTCTGCGGATGACACGGTGAAATGGAACACGGCGGGCGCGGCACTCAAGCCCCTCCCCCTTGTGGGGAGGGGTTGGGGAGGGGTCTTCATCACGTCTGCAGCTGGCGCTTACGCCACCACCTGCCAATGCAGCGGAAACATTGGGTCGAACACCGTCACCGGCCCGGCGCCGGTTTCGATCTTCGCGGGAAAGTCGACCGGCTCGGCCTGCCGTGAGAGCGTAATGCGCTCCTCGTTCGGCGAAAGCCCGTACCAGGCCGGGCCGTTCAGCGATGCGAAGGCTTCGAGCTTGTCGAGAGCACCCTCCTCCTCGAAGACATGAGCAAGGCAGCTCATCGTGTTGATCGAGGTGTAGATGCCGGCGCAGCCGCAGGCGCATTCCTTCAGCGGATCGACATGCGGGGCGGAATCGGTGCCGAGGAAGAAGCGCGGATCTCCGCTGACGGCGGCGGCGCGCAGCGCCTGCCGGTGGTTTTCGCGCTTGGCGACCGGCAGGCAGTAATAATGCGGGCGGATGCCGCCGGCGAGGATGGCGTTGCGGTTGATGATCAGGTGATGGGTGGTCAGCGAGCCGGCGAGATTGGTCTTGGCCGCCTTGATGTAATCGATACCGTCAGCTGTCGTCACATGTTCCATCGTCACCTTCAGTTCGGGCAAGCGGCGGCGCAGCGGATCGAGCACGGTGTCGATGAAGACGGCCTCGCGGTCGAAAATATCGACCTCAGGCGTCGTCACCTCGCCATGAACGCAGAGCGGCAGGCCGATCCTGGCCATGCGCTCCAGCACCGGCATCGCCTTTTCCATATCGCGCACGCCGCCATGCGAATTGGTGGTGGCGCCGGCCGGATAAAGCTTGACGGCGGTGATCAGGCCGCTTTTTGCGCCCGCCTCGACATCGTCGGGGCTGGTGTGCTCGGTGAGATAGAGCGTCATCAGCGGCTGGAAGCGATGGCCGGCCGGCAGGGCTTTCAGGATACGCTCGCGATAGGCCGTCGCATCCGAAGTGGTGACAACAGGCGGCACCAGATTGGGCATGATGATGGCGCGGGCGAAGGTGCGGCTCGTATCGGCGATCACGCCTTCCAGCATGGCGCCGTCGCGCAGATGCAGGTGCCAGTCGTCAGGACGGCGGATGGTGATCGATTGCATGGCAGGCCTCCGAAGCGATGCGTCTGCGGCCTCGATAGCACTAAAGTGCGGCGCATTGAAATCGATTCATGCGTTGCGCTTTCGCTCTTTGTTTTGATGCATGTCGTTCTCCCGGAACCGCGGTACACTTCCGGGCGACATGCATTACGCCAGCGCGATCTCCAGCGTCACATCGGCCGGGCGGCGGTTTTCGAGAATCAGCCGGCCGTTCGGCAGGTCGTTGTCGTAGACCTTGGCGCTGGCGGCCTCTTCGCTGAGATTATAACCGCGCCAGCGCGCCCAGAGCCGCTCCTCGAGCACTTCGATCGGCGGCGCCAGCATGATCGAAAAGTCGAAGACGCCATCGAGTTCGGCCCATTTTCCCTGCGTAAACAGCAGGTAATTGCCCTCGACGATGATGAAGCGGTCCTTCGGATCGATCGGCCGAGCCGAGGCGATGGCGAGTTCGCGCGAGCGGTCGAAGACCGGCGCCAGAACCTCCTGGTCGGCCCGTCGGACGGCGGCGATGATATCGAGGAAGCCGCGGACATCGAAAGTTTCAGGGATGCCCTTGCGGGCCAAGAGGCCGCGTTCGATCAGGATGGCGTTGTCCATGTGGAAGCCGTCCATCGGCAGGACCGCGGCGCTTTCGCCTCTGGCTTTCAGCGCCGCCGCCAGATTGTCGGCCATGGTCGATTTGCCCGAACCCGGTGGCCCGGCAATGCCGATCAGGAAACGTCTGGCATCGCCGGCGCGGATGAGAACCTCGCCGGCGATTTCGTCGATGCGTACCGTCATGCCGCGACCGGCTCCGTCGGCACCGCCTTGGCCCCGGTCATGAAGGCGACGGCGTCGGACATGGTGTATTCCTTCGGATCGATCACCGTCAGCCGCCGGCCGAGGCGGTGGATATGGATCCGGTCGGCGACCTCGAAGACATGCGGCATGTTGTGCGAGATCAGCACGATCGGCAGGCCGCGGGCGCGCACGTCGAGGATCAGCTCCAGCACGCGGCGGCTTTCCTTGACGCCGAGGGCGGCCGTCGGTTCGTCCATGATGATGACCTTGGAGCCGAAGGCGGCGGCGCGGGCAACCGCAACACCCTGGCGCTGGCCGCCCGAGAGCGTCTCCACCGCCTGGTTGATGTTCTGGATGGTCATCAGCCCGAGTTCGGAGAGCTTGTTGCGCGCCAGCTTTTCCATCGCCGGCCGGTCGAGCATGCGGAACATCGAGCCCAGCATGCCCGGTTTGCGGATCTCGCGGCCGAGGAACATGTTGTCGGCGATCGACAGCGCCGGCGACAGAGCGAGGTTCTGATAGACGGTTTCGATGCCGGCCTCGCGCGCTTCCATCGGCGAGCGGAACTGCACCTGCTTGCCTTCGAGGGTGATCACACCCTCATCCGGGGTGACGGCGCCTGAAATCGCCTTGATCAGCGAGGACTTGCCGGCGCCGTTATCGCCGATGACGGCGAGGATTTCGCCGGGGTAGAGGTCGAAATCGGCATTGTCGAGCGCGGTGACGCGGCCATAACGCTTGACCAGGCCGCGGGCGGTGAGAAGGGGTTCGCGAGCCATGATTACACCGAAACCTTTCTGATCCATTGGTCGATGGCGACGGCGGCAATGATCAGCACGCCGGTCAAAAGCACTTTCCATTGCGGGTCGGCGCCGAGCATGTTGAGGCCCATCGAGACGACGCCGACGATCATCGCGCCGAACAGCGTGCCGAGGATGGAGCCGCGGCCGCCGAAGAGCGAGATGCCGCCGATCACAGTCGCGGTGATCGCCTGGAGGTTATAATCGGTAACCGCCGAAGAGGGGGAGATCGAGCCGTTGCGGCCGATCGAGACCCAGGCGGCGAAGGCGGCGATGACGCCCGAGATGGTGTAGACGGTAAGCAGCACCTTCTTGGTCTGGATGCCGGAGAGCTTGGCCGCCTCCGGATCGTCGCCGACAGCATAGACATGCCGGCCCCAGGCGGTGTGATTGAGCACATACCACAGCAGCAGGACGAGCAGCACCATGGCGATGACGCCGAGGGTGAGCACGGCGCTGCCGAGCCTGAAGCTCGCAGCGAAAAGATGCAGCAGCGGCGCCTGTTCGTCGACGTCGGTGTCGCGGATCGTCTCATTGGCGGAATAGATGAAATTCGTCGCCATGACGATATTCCAGGTGCCGAGCGTGACGATGAAGGGCGGCAGTTTCATGAAGGCGACGAGGAAGCCGTTCAGCAAGCCGCACAGGCCGCCGACAAGGAGGCCGCCGATGACGGCGATCGGCGTCGGTATGCCGTAGGTGATGGCGACATTGCCCATGATGACGGCCGAGATCACCATGATCACGCCGATCGAAAGATCGATGCCGGCGGTCAGGATGACCAGCGTCTGGGCGGCGCCGAGAATGCCGACGATGGCGATCTGCTGCAGGATCAGCGTCAGCGTATAGGACGAGAAGAACCGTCCGCCGATCGTTGCCCCGAAGATGATGATCGCCAGCACCAGCACGATCAGCGGCACGGCGGCCGGCGTCGAGTGCAGAAAATGCTGGGCACGCTTGATCAGCGAGACATCCTGGTGCTCGAAGGAGGCGACGCTCTTGTCGCTGCCGTCGAGGACACGTTCGAATTCCTGAGTTCCGGTCATGGTTCCTCCTCCGCATCCGTGCGCCGAACTCGCACGGGGGCCGTCACCGATATCCTTCCGGTCTATTCTGAGCCGGTTCGTGGGGGCGACGGCACATCGTCCGTCGAAAACGGCCGGGGATCAAGCCCCGGCCGCTCTGGTTTCAAGAGATTGGGCTCAGCCCCAGCACTTGTCGGTGCCTTCCTTGGTGTCGATCGACTTGACGCCGGAAACCGGCTTGTCGGTGACGAGCGAGACGCCGGTGTCGAAGAAGGACTTGCCTTCGGTCGGCTTCGGCTTTTCGCCGCTATCGGCGAACTTCTTGATCGCCTCGATACCGAGCGACGCCATCAGCAGCGGATACTGCTGCGAGGTGGCGCCGATGACGCCTTCCTTGACCGACTTGACGCCCGGGCAACCGCCATCGACCGAGACGATCAGCACGTTCTTTTCCATGCCGACGGCCTTCAGCGCCTGGTAGGCGCCGACAGCGGCCGGCTCGTTGATCGTGTGGATGACGTTGATGCCCGGATCCTTCTGCAGAAGGTTTTCCATGGCCTTGCGGCCGCCTTCCTCGTTGCCGTTGGTCACGTCATGGCCGACGATGCGCTTGTCGTCTTCGTCGCCGATCTTGTCCGGATTCTTCGGGTCGATGCCGAAGCCGATCATGAAGCCCTGGTCACGGAGAACGTCGACCGTCGGCTGCGACGGCGTCAGGTCGAGGAAGCCGACCTTGGCGTCCTTGGCCTTGTCGCCCATGGTTTCCTTGGCCCACTGGCCGATCAGCTTGCCGGCGAGCAGGTTGTCGGTGGCGAAGGTCGCGTCGGCAGCATCAGCCGGCTCGAGCGGCGTGTCGAGAGCGATGACCAGCAGGCCGGCGTCGCGGGCCTTCTTGACCGCGGGCACGATGCCCTTGGTGTCCGAAGCCGTGAGCAGGATGCCCTTGGCGCCGTCGGCGATGCAGCTTTCGATCGCGGCAACCTGGCTTTCGCTGTCACCGTCGATCTTGCCGGCATAGGACTTCAGCGAGACGCCGAGTTCCTTGGCCTTGGCCGTCGCACCTTCCTTCATCTTGACGAAGAAGGGATTGGTGTCGGTCTTGGTGATCAGGCAGGCGGAAACATCCGCCGCCATCGCCGGAGCGGAAAAGGCGACACCAAGCGCGAGCGCGCCGAAAGCGAGAACAGATTTCTTCATGGAACTCCTCCCAGAGTTTGCCGGCGCCGCCCCTGCGGGCCGGAATTTTAAGATATGGCACTTCGCCGTGGATTGTGAACTTCCAAAGCCGTCCCGTGCCCTTGACGAGGGCAATTAAAAGCGAAAAGAAATTGGCTTGTCAATAAATAAATCCAATTGAATTATTAATTCGATGTGGCATGCTCCGTGGAAATCGGGCATAGGCCAACAATCGGGAGGAGCGGCCATGTCGTCTTTGGATGGACCGGAACAGACGCCGGTCCCGCCGCCAATTTTGAATCCGGCCGGAGGTGCGAACCAGGTCAGGGTGCGGGCCTATAACGAACGGCTCGTGCTGTCGCTGGTGCGCCTCTATGGCGCGCTGTCGAAGGCCGATATCGCGCGCCGCAGCGGCCTGTCGGCCCAGACCGTCTCGGTCATCATGCGGGTGCTGGAGAAGGAAGGGCTGCTGTCGCGCGGGGCGCCGGTGCGCGGCCGTGTGGGACAGCCGTCGATCCCGATGCATATCAACCCGGACGCCGTCTATTCCTTCGGCCTGAAGATGGGCCGGCGCAGCGCCGATCTGGTGCTGATGGATTTCGTCGGCCGCATCCGCATGCAGCTGCACCGCACCTATGCCTATCCGCTGCCGGAAGAAATCCTCGCCTTCGTCACCTCGGGCATTCAGGAGCTTGAAGACCGCCTCGACGACAAGCAGCGCGGTCGCATTGCCGGCCTCGGCATCGCCGCACCCTTCGAACTCTGGAACTGGGCCGAAGAGGTGGGCGCGCCGCCCGGCGCCATGGAGGTCTGGCGCGAGGTCGACCTGCAGGCCGATATCGCCGCGCGCGTCTCCCATCCGGTCTTCATGCAGAACGATGCGACCAGCGCCTGCGGGGCCGAACTGGTGTTCGGCGTCGGGCCGTCCTACCCGGATTTCGTCTATTTCTTCATCGGCTCCTTCATCGGCGGCGGCATCGTCTTGAATTCGGCGATCTTTTCCGGCCGCACCGGCACGGCGGGCGCCATCGGTCCGCTGCCGGTGCGCGACAGGAACGGCGAAACCAAGCAGCTGCTCGAAATCGCCTCGATCTTCGTGCTGGAAAACATGCTGCGCGAGCGCGGCATCGATCCCGAGCCGCTCTGGTATTCGGCCGACGACTGGGTGGATTTCGGCGAGCCGATGGAAATCTGGATCCAGGACACCGCCAAGGCGCTGGCGCAGGCGATCGTCGCGGCCGCCTCGATCGTCGATTTCAGCGCCGCCGTCATCGACGGCGGCTTTCCCCATTGGGTGCGCAGCCGCGTCGTGCAGGCGACGATCGACGAAGCCGCCAAGCTCGACCTGCAGGGCGTCGTCATGCCCGAAATCATCGAGGGCGCGGTCGGCGCCCAGGCCCGCGCCATCGGCGGCGCCAGCCTGCCGATCTTTGCGCGTTACCTCACAGATCAAAACGTACTCTTCAAGGAGGTAGACCATGCTGAAGGGACTTGATCCGCTGTTGAGCCCGGAGCTGCTTTTCACGCTTCGGGCCATGGGCCACGGCGACGAGATTGCCATCGTCGACGGCAATTATCCGGGCGTCGAACATGCCCGCCGGCTGATCCGGCTCGACGGCCACCATCTCATTCCGGTTCTCAACGCCGTGCTCAGCGTGCTGCCGATCGACGATTTCGTGCCGGAAGCGATCTTCCGCTCGACCGTCAAGGCCGAGCGCGACAAACTCGATCCGGTGCATGAGGAGATGATCGACTGCTGCGCCCGCCATGAACCACACCGGCAGGTGGTACCGCTGATCGGCCCTGATTTCTACGGCCGCGTGAAGGCCGCCCATGCGCTGATCCAGACCAGCGAGCCTCGGCTCTATGCCAACATCATCCTGCGCAAGGGCGTGATCTATCCGAAAGAGCCGGGCGCCCAGGCGGCGGGGGTGGATCCGTTCGTCTATTAGAACAGGAAGCTCGCTTCTCGCTGCTGCCTCTTCAAGGCGTGACAACTCCGCCTGCGCATCTTGAGAGGACGCGCGGGGCTGAAGGTCCGTATGCTTCCGTCATAAAACACTCCTTGGACCGACCGCCATTATTAATGGTATACATCATCAATGGCTCAAGCTATAATGACGCCCGACATCATAGCTTGGGCATGGCCGTCGAAAGGGCTGTAAGGTGCGGATCACCAAGGAAAAGAAGCAGGAAAACCACGAGCGGATTATCGCCACCGCGTCAGAGCTGTTTCGCGAGCGCGGGTTCGATGGCGTGGGCGTGGCGGAGTTGATGGAGCGCGCGGGGCTCACCCATGGCGGCTTCTACAATCACTTCCGCTCCAAGGAGGAGTTGATCGCGGAGGCGACCGAGAATGGTTTGAGCGAGACCTTGAGGCGCTATGCCGGTTATGACGTCCTCGCCGTCATGGAACTTTATCTCGCGCGCGAGCACCGGGATGGGCGCGGCCAGGGGTGCACCGCGGCAGCGCTGAGCTGCGACGCCGCTCGGCAGCCCGAGGAAACGAAGGCCGTTTTTGCTGCAGGAATAGATAGGCTGGTGCGCGCGATCGAGGGCGGTCTTGCACAACATCACGCTTCCGGCGCCGGGGGCCGCGCGCAAGCCATCACCATCCTTGCTCAGGCCGTCGGTGCGATCGTGCTGTCGAGGGCCTGCCCGGACGATTCCCCGCTGGCGGACGAACTGCTCGACGCCTGCCTGACGGATTGCCGCGACGCCATCAAAAATCGAACGCGGGATAATAGAGCCGCCGTATAGGCGGCCCTATCCCGTCAGGCGCCGACCGGCGCGGCCATTTCAGGATAATCCGTATAGCCCGCCGCGCCCCCGCCATAGAGCGTCGCCATATCGAGATTGGCCAGTGATGCACCGGCTTTCAGGCGTTCGACAAAATCCGGGTTGGCGATGAACGGCCTGCCAAAGGCGAACAGATCCGCGAGCCCTTGCTCCAGCCTCGCGGTGGCGAGTTCCAGATCGTAGCCGTTATTGGCGATATAAGTGTTCCTGAACCTGTGGCGAAGCGCCTGGTAATCGAAGGGTGCAACATCGCGCGGCCCGCCCGTCGCACCTTCGACGACATGGAGGTAGGCGATGCCCATCTCGTCGAGCTTCTCGACGATGTAGTTGAACTGCGCCTGCGGATCGGTTGCGGATATTCCATTGGCCGGCGACACAGGTGAAATCCGAACTCCGGTTCGCTCCGCTCCCACTTCCTCGACGACCGCAGCCGTTACCTCGAGCGTCAGCCGTGCCCGGTTTTCGATCGAGCCGCCATAGGCGTCGGTGCGGCTATTGGCCCCGTCCCTGGCGAACTGGTCGAGCAGGTAGCCGTTTGCGCCGTGAACCTCGACACCATCGAGGCCGGCGGCAATCGCATTGGCGGCGGCCCGGCGGAAATCCTCGACAATGCCGGAGATCTCGCGCAGTTCGAGCGCCCGAGGGGCCGACACATCGACGAAGGCATCGTTCACAAAGGTCTTGGTTTCGGCTCTGATGGCGGAGGGCGCCACGGGCGGCTGCCCATCCGGCTGCAGGTCGACATGCGATACCCGACCGACGTGCCAGAGTTGCAGGAAGATGCGGCCGCCCTTGGCATGCACCGCGTCGGTCACCTTGCGCCAACCGTCGATCTGCGCCGGCGTGTAGATGCCGGGCGTGTCCTGATAGCCCTGACCCTGCTGTGAAATCTGGGTCGCTTCCGAGATGATCAGGCCGGCCGAGGCCCGTTGCGCATAATATTCGGCAATGAGATCGCCCGGCACAAACCCGACACCTGCTCTGTTGCGTGTCAATGGCGCCATGACGATGCGGTTGGATAGGGTGAGCGAGCCGAGTACGGAAGGCTCAAAGAGTTTCTTGCTGGTCATTTGTCACTTTCAGAGTTGGAAGTTATTTCCGGCGTTCGTCTCAGGACGCGCGCCATCTCGGTCAGGTCGACCTCAGTCTGCGACCGCGATGACCACCTTGCCCTTGGCGCGCCCGGTCTCGACATAGGCCAGCGCATCGCCGGTCTTCTCGAACGGAAACACCTTGTCGACGACCGGCCGGATCACGCCTTGTTCGATCAGGCGGGAAATCTCACCCAATTGCCGCCCGTCGGCGCGCATGAACAGGAATGAATAGTGGATGCCGAGACGCTTCGCCTTTTTGCGAACCCCGCGGCTCAGCAGGCGCAGCACCAGTTTCAGGAACAGGTTGAGACCGAGCGAGCTCGCGAATGCCGGATCGGGCGGACCGGAAATGGAAATGAGCCGGCCACCCGGCTTGAGCACGCCCAGAGATTTTTCGAGCGTCTTCGGGTCCTGGCTGTTCAGCACGAGATCGTAGCCCGACAAGATCTTTTCGAAATCCTGGGTCTTGTAGTCGATGACCACATCCGCTCCGAGACTTCTCGCCAACTCGGCATTCCCGGCGCTCGTCGTCGTCGCCACCATCGCGCCGAGGTGCTTGGCGAGCTGGATGGCAAACGTCCCGACGCCGCCGGAACCGGCCTGAATGAAGACCTTCTGGCCCGGCTTCACCTTGCCCACCTCGACCAGCGCCTGCCAGGCGGTCAGCCCCACCAGCGGAATGGACGCCGCCTCCGTCATGCCAAGGTTGTTCGGCTTCAGCGCCACATCGGCTTCATCGATGGCAATGAATTCGGCGAATGTGCCGACCCGATGGTCGCGCGGCCGTGCATAGACCTCGTCACCGACCTTGAACCGCTTCACCCTGGGTCCGGCTTTGACAACTGTTCCGGCAACGTCATGCCCGAGGACGAAGGGCGGACGATAGGGAAGAAGAGGCTTGAATTCTCCGTCCCGGACCTTGGAGTCCAGCAGGTTCACTGCCGTGGCCTGAATCCGGACAAGGACAGCATTGTCCTGCACTTCCGGTTCCGGCAGGCTGGCCAGGCGCAAAGCGCCCTTCTTCTTGTACTTATCAACGACGAATGCCTTCACGGGGCTTTCTCCAATTCGAAGTCGGTTGCGGCGTCAGGCGCCAAGGAACGATAAGGCCTTCGGCACAAAATCGGCGTGGTTCTGGAAGATCCCGCCATGCCCGGCGTCCTGGTAGATCACCAATTCCGCGCCTGGAATGCGCCGGGCCATATCGGTGCTGTTTACCGTCGGGACCATGAGGTCATTGTCGCCGTTGGCGATCAGGACCGGGATATTGATGCGGCCGAGATCCTGAGGCGCCTGCCGCCCCCAGGCCCTGATCGCCTTGAGCTGCCGCAGGAATGCCCTGGGCGTCGGGCCCTTATCCCTTCCGGCCTTGCGCTCTTTCAAGCGATCCAGAAAGGCTTTGGCGGCTCTTCGGCCATCGGCGGTGGAGGTGAAAAAGAGATAGGTTTTCGGATCGCGCAGCGTCAGCAGAGCTTTGATCATCAGCGGCCAGGACACGGCTCCGACCCTCTCGATGCCTGTGCCGCCCGCCGGCCCGGTTCCGGTCAAAATGAGTTTCCGCACAAGGTTCGGCGCCTTCAGCGCGATGTCCTGGGCGACAAATCCGCCGAGGGAAAAACCGCGCAGATCGACCTTTTGGAAGCCAAGCGTCCGGATCAACGCGATCACATCGCCTGCCATCTCGTCGATGGTTACAGGAGCCGTGCCGCCCGAGGCACCGATACCTCGGTAATTTATGGCGATGACATGACGCTTGGCGGCGAGACCGTCGACGATCCGGGGATCGAAATTGTCCAGCACCGCACCCCAATGGTTGAGGAGAACGACCGGCACGCCGCCCTGGGGGCCGAGGTCGCGATAGACGAAAGGGGTTTTTCCGACATTGATCCAAAGATTTGGCGCTTCGGCGTAGCGGCTAGCCGACCGAAGGTATCTGATAGACGTGCTCATCGTTCACTCCATTCTCTCAGGCACGCTTGAGGGTCTGATGCCGCCCGGCGTTCCGGAGAACTCCGCTTCCTCGCCTTCAACCCGATCATCGCATTGCCTCTCGGCATGAACCGCCGACCCTGGCGACAGAAGGCGGCCGGCGCATTCACGCAATTATTTTAATGACATTCATCATCATAGTTGATTAATGATACTCGTCATCGAAGTTGTCAAGCGGATTTTTGGTTCGAGGTATGATCCGATTTGCGGGAAAGCTATCCGTTGTGCGCAGCGAAATGCCCCCACCGCGGTCCAGGCAACCCACCGTTAACCGTGGAGGTTCAGAGATATCTTTGGATGTGCCGGTGCGCGCTTGCTCGACGACGGCAAGCCGGCCTCTAAATTTCGCCCGAATGAATTGTGGCGGATTTCGACCACCGCCTGGGACGATGCGGTCCTGCGAACTGGCCATGACGGCTCTTACACAACAGGAGCCTGTTCTATGCCCCGCATCCAACCGACCAGACCCCAGATGGAGATATTGGCTTGGCTCGCGATATTCCTGCTTCTCTTCGGCCTCTCCTGGTGCTTCCATTGGCATGAGGGGCTGGATGAGTTCATCGAACGGCATCACGATTATCCGCTTGATCACGGGCTGCTTGCCCTGAATATCTCCGGGTTCCTGGGGCTCATCTATTCCGCACTGCGGATCCGGGATCTGTCGAGGGAGGTTGACCGCCGGCTGCTCGCCGAAAAGAACGTCGACTGGATTGCCTGTCACGACACGCTGACCGAGCTGCCGAACCGCAGATTTCTGGATTCCCTATGCGCCCAGGCGATGACCGATCAAAGGGCAGAAGAAACCTATGCCGTGTTCAGCATCGATCTCGACGGCTTCAAAAAGGTCAACGATCTCTTGGGGCACGATCACGGTGACGCTGTGCTGAAGACCGTCGCACAGCGGCTCTCCCTGCTCTTTTCCCGCGAGCACGTTTTCCGCCTTGGCGGAGACGAGTTTGTGGTTCTGGCGCGGCGCATCGGAAATCCCGATCTTGTCGCTTTGGGGAACCGCATCGTCAGCGCGATCGGCAAGCCGTTCACATTCAATGGCGCCGCCGTCGATCTCGGCGCCAGCGTCGGCTTCGCACTTTATCCGGAGAACGGCGAGGAGCTCGGCCAAGTCATCCGGCATTCGGACTGCGCGATGTATGTGGCGAAAAAGCAGGGGCGCAATCTGGTGAAGCCCTTCGTGCCCGAGATGCAGGACGAGCTGGCGAAACGCATCCGAAGAGAAGGCGATCTGCGGACGGCCATCCGCAACGGCCAGATCGTTCCCTATTATCAACCGCTCGTCGACCTGAAGGCGAACAAGATCATCGGCTTCGAGGCGCTGGCGCGCTGGAAAACGGCGTCCGGCGAATTCATCCCGCCGAGCGAGTTTATTCCCGTGGCCGAGGATGCCGGCCTGATCGTCGAATTGACGGACCGGCTGCTTCGCTGCGCCTGCACCGATGCGCTGTCCTGGCCAAGCGAGTTTGTCCTGTCGTTCAACCTCTCTCCGATCCAGCTGAGCGACCGGTTGCTGGGCCTCAGAATTCTCAAGATCTTGGGCGATGTCGGTCTGCCCGCGCACCGGGTCGAGCTCGAGGTCACGGAGAGCGCCATCATCCAGGACGCCGTTACGGCACGGATTGTCCTCGACGATCTGGTGAATGCGGGGGTCAGGATTGCGCTCGACGATTTCGGGACGGGCTATTCCAGCCTCTCGCAGCTGTCGAGCTACCGGTTCGACAAGATCAAGATCGACAGGAGTTTCGTCGCTTCCTTCGAGACCAATGACAAGCAGGACAAGGTGATCAAGGCGATTATCGCTCTCGGCGCCGGACTGGGCGTGACGATCACGGCCGAAGGCATCGAAGAAGAGAGCCAGCTCCAGCGGCTCCAGGCTCTCGGCTGCGACATCGGCCAGGGATATCTGCTGGGCAGACCGGCGCCGATCGAGGAAATCACCGCAGATCAGATTGGCAGCAGGATTTTGCAGCGCGGTTGATGGGCAGGCACGCCGCCCTCGCACCGTGTGGTTGCTGAGCGGCTGAGCGGCTGAGCGGGTTGCCGTTGATCGGTGCGATGCAGAGTCTGCCGTCGGCACAGAACCTTCCGGGATGCAGGCGCGACCTTGCTCCGACCTCATTCTCGAGGTACCCCGCAGGGGCCTCGAATGATGAGGGCGGCCACCGGCGTCTTCTCGGCAAGAATGCGCCCGTGGGGACTGCCCATCACCCGCCCCGGTCCCTCGAGGCTCCATTGGCTAAGGGAATGTTCTTGTAACCACAATCGTCCCGACGATTGCTGCGTTGAATTGATCCATCTCTTCCGCTGGTATCCAATATTCGAGATGCGCGCGACCGCCCGCCTCCTGGACTGCATGGCCGTCAAGATAGCTCTTTCTCACCTGAAATTCCGTCACGAAGCCTGATCCGCTCCTCGGCACATTCCAGTCGCGTGCGATCTTGATTGCGTAATCTTCGGACAGCACCGGATAAAAGATCGGCTGGTCCGGCAGGCGTGGCGGAAATCCGCGCATGTCGCGCTCGCGGATCAGCATTAATTCCTCAGGCCCGACCGGACGCCAAAGGGTCACCGTCTCGATATCATCGCTCATTCTGTTCTTTCTGCAGCAATCAATGGCGCCTTCGGGCAAAGCTCACGGCGCTAAGAGCACTCAAATCTCTCCCGCCGAAGGCCCCCAGACATCCGTCAGCGCGAAGCCGCCGGGGTGCGGGTCGAAGGGGTCGAGGGCGACCTGGGTCAGGCCGAAGGTGAAGCCTCGGCCGGTGATGGTGGGGATGACGGCCGGGCGGCCGGCCACTTCAGTCACCGCCTGCAGCCCGACCTCGAACTCGGAGCCGATGATCGACTTCGAGGTGAAGCTATCGCCGACCTTCGCCTTGCCGCGGGCATAAAGCGTGGCGAGGTTGGCGGAATTGCCGGTGCCGCAGGGCGAGCGGTCGGCCCGGCCCGGCCACATGGTGGTGCAGGTGCGCACCGTACCGTCGGCCTCGGTATCGCGGAACATGACATAGGCGACGCCTGAAATTGCCGGGATCTCGGGATGGACGACCTTGATGTCGCGGTTGATCAGCTCTTTCAGGATCATGCCGGCCTGGACGAGACCGGCGGCGTTGGCCTTCTCGATCTTGAGATTGATCTGGCCGACATCGACAAGCGCATAGAAGATGCCGCCGTAGCAGAGATCGGCTTTGATCCTGCCCCAATGCGGCGTGTCGATCTCGACATCGAGCTGATGCACGAAGGAGGGCACCATGGTGAGCTTGACCTTCTCGCAGCGCCCGTCGCGGCAGGTTGCCGTCGCCTTGACGAGGCCGGCCGCGGTTTCGAGCGTCACCACCGTCTTCGGCTCCTGCATCTCGACGATGCCGGCTTCGAGAAGCGCCGTCGTGACGCAGATCGAGTTCGAGCCGGAGCTGGCATGCGCCTGGTCGGGCTGCAGGATGATGAAGGCGGCATCCGCGTCGGGATGTCTTGCCGGCAGCAGCAGGTTGACCGAGCCGATCGGCGCGCCGCGCGGCTCCAGGCAGAGGAAGCGGCGCAGCTCGTCGCCCTTCGGGTCGGTGTTCAGCCAATGCAGCTGGGCGGCGATGGTCTCGCCTGGGATTTTCGGCACGCCGCCGATCGCGACGCGGCCGATCTCGCCTTCGGCATGGACATCCAGCAGCTGGATCGTGCGCTTCCATCTCATGTCGTAAACTCCAGTTCGGATGTGACGGCCGACGCCGCCATCGACAGTAAATCCTAATATCGGCCTATGCGGAACGGGGTGATGTCGAGGGAGGTTTTAAGCCCGGTCACCATATCGCCGATCAGCCGCGCTGTCGTCGCGGCATAGGTCAGGCCGAGATGGCCGTGGCCGGTCGCATAGAAAACCCCCGGCATCTTCGACGACGGCGAAATGATCGGGATGGTATCGGGCAGCGCCGGGCGATGGCCCATCCAGTCCGTCGCCTGCTCGAGTTTGAGGCCGGGCAGCGCGCGCTGGGCGTGGCGCACCAGCACCCGCGGGCGGCGGAAATCGGGCGCCGCATCGAGGCCGGCGAGTTCGACATTGCCGCCGACACGGATGCCGCCTGCCGTCGGCGTCACCATGAAGGCGCGGGCCGGCCAGA
This sequence comes from Rhizobium sp. N122, assembly GCF_002211295.1. Taxonomy (NCBI): domain Bacteria; kingdom Pseudomonadati; phylum Pseudomonadota; class Alphaproteobacteria; order Hyphomicrobiales; family Rhizobiaceae; genus Rhizobium; species Rhizobium sp. N122. The sequence goes on from NZ_LOKU01000056.1 coordinate 36,982, forward strand.
TCATCGAATAGCGCATGGAGATGCCGGGCTTCATGATCTGGGTGTGATAGCCGCGCTCGGTTTCGAGCGGGATCGGCTCGCCGAGTTTTTCAGCGAGGAAGCGCGTGTGGACGCCGGCGGCCAGCACGACGGAACCGGCCTCGATGCGGCCGCCGTCTTCGAGAAGAACGACGGCCGTGCCATCGCCCTTGCGCTCGATATTCCGCACCGTGCCGGAAACGAAGCGTGTGCCGGCAGCTTTCGCCGCCTCGAAGAGTTTCACCACCAGCTGATAGGGATCGCGGATCGACTTGTTGTCGGGCAGCAGCACGGCTTTGGCGATCGACGGCGAAAGCGCCGGCTCGTAATATTGGATGGCGCCGTTGCTCAACACCTCGAATTCGAGGCCGTAGCGCTGCATCATGGCGAGATGGCCGCGGTCGGCGGCAAATTCCGCCTCGGTCTCGTAGATCGCCAGACACCCCTCGTCGGTCATCAGCTCGGGCGCGCCGATCGCCTCGAGCATCTGCCTGAAATCGCCAAGCGCCCGCTGCGACAGGCTCATGCCGGCATCCTCGATCTCTCTCAGGCGCGACGGGCGGCCGGCGGCAAGGAAACGCAGGAACCAGGGCAGCATCTTGGCGGCATAGGAGGGCCGCAGCCAGACCGGACCTTCGGGATCGAGCAGCCAGCCGGGCATTTTCTTCCAGGTCGAAGGGCCGGAACCGGCGGCGAAATCGAGCGCGATGCTTGCCATATTGCCGAATGAGGTGCCGCGACCCGGCTCGTCTTTGTCGATCAGTGTCACCGCAAGTCCGCGCCGCTGCAGCTCGAAGGCGATCGAGGCGCCGATCACGCCCGCGCCGACGACAACCACCCTCTTCCTCGTCTCATCCGCCATGCTATCAACCCACCCAGACGGCAGACAGAATTGCCGTTCGCCACCCTGATATATCAGATCGGTGGTGATGCCTAGAGAATTTCCGTCTTGCGCTTTTCCCGCCAAAACCGCCGGGCACTTTTGCTGGAATTGCGCGGTGGAATTTTTACTGGCTTTCCGGCAGGCCGGCGCCGACGCTGTCGCCGACCGAACCGACGGTGTTGTTCATCGACTGGCCGAGACGCTTCAGCTGGGCGTCGTAATTGCGGCGGGTGCGCGGATCGAAGATGGCGATCGGTGTGCTGACGGCGACGCTGACGGCACTTCCGGCGGTCTGGGCAGCGCCCATCGCCACCGCGCCGACGGCCTCGCCGAGGCCGACATTGGAATCGGTGATCGTCTGGCCGGCAATCAACCGGTCTCCGATCAGCTTCACCACTTCGGGGCTTTCGGCGAATTTGCCGTGGTTCAGCCGGTCGCCGCCCTTGAGCTTGGTGAGATCGAGCACGGTGATGCCAGCCGCCTCCAGCTTGCTGCGATAGGGCTCGACCGAAGGATCGATCTGGCCGAGGCGATCGACATTGCCGGAGATGCGCCGCGACAGCGCCAGCGCCCGGTCATCCCTGGAGACGAAGATGGTGAAATGCGGCCGGTCCTTGCCGAGGCTTGCGAACTGGCGGCCGAAGACGTCGACATCGAGATCCGGCGAGGCGAGGATGACGTTGTTGATCTTGGACGCGACGTGACCATTGCGGATCGCCATCTGCCTGAGCGCTTCGACGGTCAGCCAGGTGCCCATCGAATGGGCCATGACGGTGACGTCGCTGACGGCGGGATTGGCGGCGGTGCGGGTCAGCAGCTCCTCCAGCGCATCGCGGGAATAGTTGGTGCTTTCCTTGTCGTAATTATAATCGAAGATGCTGGCGCGCGAGGGCCAGGTGAAGACGACCGGCGCGACGTCGGCATGCGAATCATGAACGATCTGGGCGAAACGGTAGACGGCGTCCTCATAGCGATTGTTGAAGCCGTGGACGAAGACCAGCACCCGGCGGCTCCTAGGCATATGGCCCTTCAGCCAGGTCTCGCCCGCCCGCTCGCCTTCGAGCGGATCGACCGACACGGTGACGAAATCGCGCAAGGGATCGGCCGGCAGCCGCTTTGGCCACTGCACCTGGCCGACCTTGCGGTTGGCCTCGGGCGGGATCGAGACATCGACGGCATTGACGGTGAGGCCGGTGCCGCGTTCGCCTGAAAATAGCACGGCGGGATTGTCGTCGGCAGCGCGCGTCGTCGCGACGAGAAGATCGACCTTCGACGTGCCGGGCGGCACGCTGCCGGCCGCCTGCATGACGCCGACCGGCCTGCCGCCGCAGCCGGCAAGCGCAAACACCGCCAGCAGAAGACCTGTCAGAGCCGCCCGCGGGCCGCGCCATTTGCCGATCATGACCAAACTCCAACCGGTTCGCGCACCGACAGGCGGCGCGCGTTCAAATAGGCCGACGACGGCTGCGGAGTCAAATTGCGGAGCAGGAAGAGCTTGATTGACCAAACGAAAAGAGCCTGGCGCGGGAGGAGGTGCGCCAGGCTCTTGATCCTGACTGACAACTGGGAGGAGGAGTGTTGTCAGTCCGATGTAAGAGCGCTGGGAGGAGGAGTGCGCTGCTTACGAAGATAGTGATACCCCATTCATTTGATCGGGAATAGCGAAAATACCGCAATGCAGCAATGCGCTAGACGCAAGGCTTGCGCTGAAATTAACAGGGCGCCGCCTTATTTTTTAGCATGTTTGACCAGGTGGTCAAAATTGTGCGGAAAATTTAGGCCGAGCTGATCGCCGATGGCTCGCCCAGCCCAAGACCCCTCCCCAACCCCTCCCCACAAGGGGGAGGGGCTAAGTCGTAGCGCCCGGCGACGACCAAAGAAAAGTCTTACCGGCTGTTCCCGTACTACAGATCGGCATGATGGACGTTATGTGAAGCGGTGCGGCATTCTAGCCCCTCCCCCTTGTGGGGAGGGGTTGGGGAGGGGTCTTGGATCGGCACCGTCGGTCAGTTCCCTCACGCCGCCTTGAACACCTTCCGGCCCTCGGCATCGAGCGCCGAGAACTCCTCGTCCGACAGCGTGATATCCACAGCCGCGACGTTTTCTTCAAGATGTTTGACCTTGGAGGTGCCGGGGATCGGCAGCATGACCGGGCTGCGTTTCAGCACCCAGGCGAGCGCGATCTGGCTTGGCGCGGCATTGTGCTTTTTGGCGATCGTATCGAGCAAGGAGCCGGGTTTTGCGAGATCGCCGGCGGCGAGCGGGAACCAGGGGATGAAGCCGATATTCTGCTTGGCGCAATAATCGAGCACGTCCTCGCTGGTGCGGTCGACCAGATTATAGCGGTTCTGCACGGTGGCGACCTTGAAGTGTTTCGAGGCCGCCTCGATGTCGGCAACCGCGACTTCGCTCAAGCCGGCATGGCGGATCAGGCCGGCATCGAGCAGCGATTTGATCGCATCGAATTGCTCCTTGGCCGGCACCTTCGGATCGATGCGGTGCAGCTGCCAAAGGTCGATCTGCTCGAGCCCCAGGTTGCGCAGGCTCTTATGCGCCTGCTGGATCAGATATTCCGGGCGGCCGACCGGCAGCCAGATATCGGGGCCGTGACGGGTCAGGCCGCCCTTGGTGGCGACGACGGATTTGCCGCCATAGGGATGCAGCGCTTCCTTGATCAGCCATTCGGAAATGTCGGGGCCATAGGAATCGGCGGTATCGATGAAGTTGACGCCGAGTTCCGGCAGGCGCTGCAGCGTGCGGATGGATTCGGCATGATCGTCCGGCTCGCCCCAAATGCCCTTGCCGGTGATGCGCATGGCGCCGAAACCGAGACGGTTGACCGCGATCTCGCCGCCGATCTTGAAGGTGCCTGACTTGGCTGCGTTATGACTGGACATGATCTTTCCTCTCCTGGTCAATGAAATCGTTAAAGTCGGTGGAGCGGTCGGGTGCCGCCCGGTTCACCTGCCATGGCGGGGCGCCTGGCCGAAAGCGATGCGGGCATGATGATCCGCTCATCATGGTGATATTGAGAATGCCGTGACGACGCTTGCACATATAGGAGGGCGCCGCAGGCCCGGACAGGGACGGCGCTGAAAATGCCACAGGGCGCGCGGTTTCATCGAGACGCATCAACGCCCGGCCTTCGCCTCGTCGCCGAATTCCGCCAGGATCGTCCATAGCTCGGCGAATATCTCATGGGCAATATCCTGCGGCGCAGCATCCGGCGGGCGCTGCCGCCAGAGTTCGGCTCCGACGCGCAGCGCGCCGATGACGACCGCGGCGAGGATGTGCATGCGCGACCGCTCCTGCGGATCATTTCCCTTGCGCAGAAGCAGCGCCTCGGCGAGCTTCTGTTCGAGCCTGGCATATTTCAGCTGGTCGCGGGCCTTCAGGGCCGGCGTGCGATGGATGAGTTCACCAAGCGCCAGACTGCGCTCGTCGACAGCGGCGATGACGGTGGCGGTTATCGCCGCCTCGACCGCAGCCACCAACGGCTCTTCTGCCGGCCTTGCGGCGATCGCCGCCATCAGCCGATCGGCGAAGCCATCCTGCCAGGCGAACACCACCTCTTCCTTGGAGGGGAAATAATCGAAGAAACTGCGCTTGGAGACGTCGGCCGCCTCGGTGATGTCTTCGACGGTCGTGGTCTCGAAACCGCGCTGGAGAAAGAGGCTCATCGCCGCCTGCTCGATGCGCTCGCGCGTCTGCCGCCGCTTGCGTTGCCGTCGGCCTTCCCCAGTCGCCGTCCGTTTGCTGTCAGCCATTTCCGCCCGGCATCATCGGTCAGCCGCCGGTCTCGTTGGAGAAGGCGGCGACATCGTCGAGTTCAGCGTCGCTCTCACGATAGCTGAAACGCTCGCGCGACAGTTCCAGCGGCTTGCGGCGGGAAATCCGGTAGACGGAGGCCGGCGGCAGGTTGCGCACCGTGCCGCCGATGCGCACCGCCTTCAGGCCGAGACGGTCGAGGATCGGCCGCGGCACCGGGCAGCGCGGGCCATAGGTAAACTGATAGACGGCCCCGCCCGGCCGCATATAGGCGAAGGCGCCGGCCAGGATCGAGGCGATCTTGCGCGGCGACATGGACAAAAGCGGCAGGCCACTGACAACAGCGCCGACCGGCTCCCCCTCGAAAATATCGGCATGAGCGAGTTGGGCGGCATCCATCTGCAGCACGCGCGCCATCGGGAAACGCGCCTGCAGCGCGGTGATGAACTCCGGGCCGTACTCGATCAGGGTCAGATCCGCCTCGCTGACGCCGCGCGCCAGCAGCGCCCGGGTGAAGACGCCGGTGCCGGGGCCGAGCTCGATGATCGGCCCGTCGAGGGCGGCAATTTCACTGGTCATGATCCTGGCAAGCGAATCGCCCGAGGGCGCGATGGCGGCGACGCGCAGCGGGTTGTTGATCCAGGAGCGGAAAAAATGCAGGAAATCGGAGCATGCAGCCTTTGCGGTCATGACTATCCCACCTGTCTGAAATTCGTTTAATTATGAAAAGCGACCATCGCGGCGAGCATGGCAATTCCAAGGCAGGCGCGTCGAACATCTTGAGGCGCAGGCCGATTCCCACGACATTTTCTGTCGACGTTGATTTTAATTTGCACTTAATGCAATTTTGCGATTGATGCAATAGATAGAAAGAAGCGGCTCGTCGCCGCCTCTTTCATTTGCCGGCTCAATAGCCGTTATCACAGGGCATGCTGCCGGGACCGATCGATCCAGAAAACGTAGGGTTGCACATTTCCGGGGCTGCCGGTCTGTTCACCGGCTGGCGAACGATCGAGCCCGTGGTGCCGGCCTCGACGCCGAAGGCGGCAACCGGATACCAGTAACCGTCGGAATGGCGGCGGGTGCCGGGGCGCTCGGTGCGAAAACCCTGATAGCCATGCCAGGATCCGGCATGTGGTTTATATTGCAACATTTTCGCGGACTGGACATCCGGCGGCCGAACCGCCTGGACGGGTGCCGCCTGCGCTGGAGCAATCGACGCGAGGGCAAGAATGGCACTGAGCACTGTGGTGGAAGGGATAAGTCTGAGCATCTTCATGATAAACCCTCCTTAGTGGATTTACCTGATGAAAATGCCTTTCCGGACCGCGGAGTTCCCGGTTCACATGCAACTTCCAAAACTCGTGATTGCAGGCGATCCGGCGTGACTAAATGGCCGAAAAACGTGAAAAGTCGCGATTGGCGGAATGGCTCAAACCGGGCTGCGGCGGAATTCTGAATTCTCTGTTCTCAATTGGCATATAGTGTCCGGTAGCCCTGGCCGGAGAGGCAGGCGACATATTGCCGGTGGGCCGCGGCGCGCGCTATCGTTTCCGCCTCCAGCTCATCGGCCCCGGCATAGCCCGTCAGCTGGGCGCGCAGCTCATACTGTCTCCTCGCCTCACGATACATGGCGTTGCCGTCGGTCATGCAAAGGCCATGCGCGACTGCAGGCGGATTGACCGGTACGCCGATTGCCAGGAGCACCGGATCATTGGCATGGTCGATGCAGCCCCCAAGCGCCGTCATCATCGTCAAGACGGCCAGGGCCCGAAAAATTCCCACCATCATGCATTCCTCCGGCCGCAGCGCCTCTGAGATCATCAGACCTGCGGGTACATCAGGAAGATTGCGCGAAACTAAAGCATGTCGCGCAAAAGTGTGCCGCGGTTTTGCGGCAACGACATGCGTGAAAACAAAGAGCTAAAGCGCGTCGCATGAATCAAGTTTGACGCGACGCGCTTTAGGCAAATCGACTTCTGAAGTTTAAATATTGCTTAAATATTATATTAATGCTTACTTATGGTCGCAGACGCTAATCTCTCCGGGGAGGGAAGATGATGGCTTCGCCGTGGGTAAACGACGCGCTGTCGCATGCGCAATCAGCGTTTTCCAGCAAGATCAACACCGACATTCTTGAGGTTGGCGGCGGCTCGCGCACCCATATCCCGTTGGCAGGCGCGAGATATACCGTCCTCGATATCTCGAAGGAGCAGCTCGAGAGGAACCGGGACGCTTGCGAGCGGATCCTCGGTGATGCGCAGACCATAGACTACGGAGATCGCCATTTCGACGCCTGTGTCTTCTGGGACGTCCTCGAGCATCTGGAAAGCCCGCGCGCCGCCCTGCTCAGAGCCCATGACACCCTGTCTCCCGGCGGCCTGGTCTTCGTCAAGGGTCCGATCCTGAATTCGGCCAAAGGGATCTTCACCGACCTTACGCCTTGGTGGACCCACGTCCTGTTCTATCGCTACGTCCTGCGGCAGAAAAACGCAGGAAAGCCGGGTTATGCCCCCTTTCGTGTCGAGCACGCCGCCGAGGCATCCCATTCGGAGATTGCCGGGACACTGAAGGAGCTCGGCATGGATATCGTCTTCGTCGGCGAATATGTGTCGACGCAGGTGCATGCGCTTAAGGACCGGATTCCCCCGCTTTATTGGCTTTATGAAGCCTTCGGCCTTCTGCTTCGCACAGTTTCGGCCGGAAGGATCGGCGGGCGGGAGACGGAGTTCCTGATCGTGGCAAAGTGCCTGCGTCCCCACCAAACTCTATATAGCACTTCGGAATCCCGAAATTGGCTGCGGCATTGAAATCCCTCAATATTTCCCGAGGGTCACAGCTCACGAAGCGCGGCGAATTTCGGGATCCCGAAGCGGTGGGATTTCGGGATCCCGAAGTGGCGTTTTTTTCTTCCGGCCGACACGCCCGCGTTTATCGGCGGCAAGTTTGCGGTCGGTCTCGGACCATTTCCGGCACCTATCGGCCGTGCATTGTTTCCACTCGTCGGTCGCCGGCGCACCTTCATAATCACCGACGAATGTCAGCGTGAACCGGTTGGGATGCGCGACCCCGCTGCCTGCGCGGCCGCGGTGAACTTTGATCAGCCCCTTATATGCCAGTTCATCGAGCGCATCGGCGACATATTCGCCGGTGACGCCGTAGGAGACGAACTGGGGATGGGTCACCACAAGTTTGCCGTTTTCGAGAGCGGCATGGGCGGTGTGCTCGATGACGATGCGGAAGAAGGCGCGGCAGGCATTGGCGCTCAACGTCGTGAAAGCCGGCGATTCCAGCAGCTGGATCGTCAGCCATTGCCAGCGGAGGCTGCCGTCATCGCTCCCGCCGGGCGGCGCGGTATGCTTGCGCACCATCGCCCGCGTCTTTCCGGCAGTGGTTCGGCTTTTGTCGCGAGGGTTGAATTCCACCATCAGCCCCTCACCCTCGTTGCCGTCCGATCCTTCGGCAAGACGCCAGGCTTGCGAGGCCGGGAACTCTGCAGGCGACGGCCGAAGCTCGCCCAGGCGATCACCTCGCCAACGGGGAAAAATTTGCTCGACATTCAGCATTCCATGGTTGCAATTGCGTACAACCTAGCGCAAGCATGATCGACAGACTAGGAAAATATTCTTAGCTTTGAGTCTTATATCACCGAGGTCTTCCTGCTAGGATCTCGGCAGGGATGTCAGAGGCCAGCCAGCATGAAATTACCGCATTGGAGAATACTTGTCTGGTTTTGCGTCTGCGTCACGCTCTCCGGCCCGGCACAGTCCGAGGATGGCGTCACCATCCCCGGTTATGCGCCGGCGACCGGCGTCGAGCATGGCTACAGCGTGCAAAAAGCCACCGAAAGCGACATGTCGTTCTGGTTCGACAAGCCGGGCGCCTCGGTGACGACGCGCGGCGTATTTCACCCCCGCATGACGGTTCTGTCGCGGGATGAAAACGGCATGCGCGTCCGCTGGTCCCTCAACGCCGACCTGCCGGAAGGCACCGCCGGCACTGCCGACAGCTATCAGATGAACCTGCTCTATCAGAATTCCCTGACGGCCTATGGCACCAGCACGCTCGACCTTGAAACGGATTTGAACGGCTTTCCCACCAATCTGTTCGGCGTCGATCGGATCCTGGCGCATATGGGAGAAATGGCCATCAATGGAGCAGGTGGGGCCGCCGCGTCCTCGGAGAACGGCGCCACTGGCATCATCGGCAAGATAGAGCAAAACCCGCTGCTGATTGTCACCGCCTTGGTGCCGGAGGCGCAGCTGCTTGCGACCGGACAATTCTATCAGGATCAGGTCATGCAGATCGGGCAGCCCGCGGCAGGGTCGCGGATCGAGGATTATAGCGGCGTCAATGTCACCGTGGCGTCGACCTGGACCCTTGAGTCCACCGACGCGGCCGCGCGCTCGGCGACCCTTTCCATGTCCGAAGACGTCGATCCCGCGGCATTCAGCCAGTCGCAGCAGCCGGCGATCGCAAAGATGATGGCGGCCTTTCCCGAGCGGGTAAAGAACCTTACCGCCGATCAGCTGGCTTCCATCAAACGCGCCGGCAAGACCCGAAGCGCCACATTCGTCGTGTCGCTGGACGATGGTTCAACGGTCGAAGCCACCGAGATCGTCAGCGTGACCACCGGCGGGTTCACGCTGCGCACCTACACCCACATATTGCGGGACGACATGCCGGCGCGCTTGCCGCTCCCCGCCGTGCTGACGGCCAAGGTCTTGCAGATGCCCGATCTGCATATCGAGCCGCTGCCATCTGAAAAGGCCGGGCCGGGCATCCTGGACGAGCTTTCCACGCCGACTTCACCGCCGGCATCGCAAGAGACGGCCGTGGCGACGGGCAATGCCGGGGCTGAGGCGATCGCGCCTGTCGCGCTCGCGGTGAAGAGCGCCGAGGTCGCCCGGTCCCCCATCTCTTACGACCGGGGGCTGACTATCGTGCTCACGCCGGAAAGCGCCGCCAAATTCCGCGATTTCACGCAAGCCGCATTGGGACGGCAAACGCAGTTGCTGATCAACGACAAGGTCGTCATCGAACCCTGGATGCGGGAGCCGATCATGGATGGCCGTATTGTTCTGGCGGGAACGGACGGGGAAGATCTGCAGGCGATGGCCGAACAATTGCCCGTCCCTGGAGCTTCGATCGTCGTCCGGCTGCGCCCATGAGGGCGCGCCCACCCCGTGTCATGCCCCCTGTCATGGCCCAATGTCATAGCCCTCGTCATGGATTGACCCATCGACAGGCCGCAAGCGCGCCCGTCTCGTCATAGGTCAACAGCGCCCTTCGATTGCCCTGCCGGCGCAACTGGAACCAGTCCAGCGTGCGGGCGCGAAAGATCAGCAGGCCGAAGTGCGGCTTTCCCTTCGCGTCATCCTGAGGCTTCGGCAGAACCGCCTCATCGATCATCTCAAAACCACACTCGTCCCCCGGCGGACCGCCGGTGTAGGTCGTCCGCGTCCAGGGGGAGAGCTTGTCCCAGGCGGCGTTGGCCTGATCGCTACCGGGGGCATGCAGTTCGACCGTTCCCTGAAGCCGAAACTGCAGCCGCGTCTGCGTGGAGAAGCCGAGGACCGTGACATGGGGTTTTGTCGAAAGCTCCCGCCATTTCGGGCTGCGGCTGTCGGTGTGAAATTCCAGAACCCGTGATGGACCGTCGGCGCGCCGCAAGACCACCATGCGCGCCTGCGGCCTGGCCTCTGAATCCACCGAGCAGAGGTTCAAGAAGCGGAAACCCGACTGCGGGCTTGTCGCCGCCGTTTCAAGCTCCCGCCATGCGGAAACGTCTATATCCGCGAGGTTCGGCGGCGCGGCTTCATGATCTGCTTCCATGAGCTGGCTCAGACGGAACGGGTAATGCCGCCGTCGACGCGGATGTTCTGGCCGGTGATGTAGCCGGCGCCCTCGGAGAGCAGGAAGGCGACGGTCGCGGCGATTTCCTCGGCCGTGCCGTAGCGGCCCATCGGTACGCTGTCGCGCCGTTCCTCGGTGGCGGGCAGGCTGTCGATCCAGCCGGGCAGGACATTGTTCATGCGGATGTTCTTCGCCGCATAGGTATCGGCGAAAATCTTGGTGAAGCTTGCCAGCCCCGCCCTGGCGAAGGCCGAGGTGGGAAACATCGCCGACGGCTCGAAAGCCCATGCCGTCGAGATGTTGACGATGGCGCCGCCGCCCTGGGCCTCCATGATCGGCGTGACCAACCGGATCGGCCGCACGGCGCTGAGGAAATAGACCTCCATGCCCTTGTGCCAGTCCTCGTCGGTAATCTCGAGGATCGGCGCGCGCGGCCCATGGCCGGCGGAATTGACCAGCGCATCGATCCGCCCCCATCTCCCCATCGCCAGATCGACGAGCCGCTTCACATCGCCATTCACCAGGTTCGAGCCGGTGACACCGACACCGCCCAATTCCTTGGCGAGCGCCTCGCCCTTGCCCGACGAGGAAAGCACCGCAATGTGATAGCCGTCCGCAGCCAGCTTCCTTGCGGCGGCAGCACCCATGCCGGAACCGCCTGCGGTGATGAGAGCGACTTTTTCTTTAGACATCGGAGCCTCCAATCGTTGAATTGCCGAGCAGTATGCCAGAGACAGCGCCGACTTTCGCCCCAGAAAGAAACGTGTCAGACTGTAGAAAATCTACTGGAGAGTCTCCGGAAATCAATGGTCCAACCCCGCCGCAAGCTGCCGCCGCTGAATGCGCTCCGCGCCTTCGAGGTCTCGGGCCGCAGGTTGAATTTCCGCGCCGCCGCCGAGGAGCTGGGAGTGTCTCAGGGTGCGGTGGCGCAGCAGGTCCGCGCGCTGGAAGATCAACTCGGCCTGATGTTGTTTCAACGCCTGCCACGCGGCCTGGCTCTGACCCCGCAAGGCGCAGCCTATCTGGCGGATGTGACCCGCGCCTTCGACACGCTCGGCGAGGCGACCGGACGGCTTCTCGCCCGGCCGGACGCCGTGACGATCAGCGTCACCCCGACGGTTGCCGCCAAGCTGCTGATCCCGCGTCTCGCCGAGTTCAAAGCCGCCCTCCCCCACGTGGAGCTCCGAACGGTCGCCACCGAGGCACTGTCGGACTTCGACCGCGATCAGGTGGACATTGCGGTGCGGCTGACCCGCGGGCCCTTCCCGGCCTCGTTGGAGGCGCGACTGCTGTTCCGCCAGGAACTGGTCGCCGTCGCCAGCCCGCATCTGGTCAAGGGCCTGCCCCTTCCGCTGACGGCCGACGCGCTTCGCAAGCTGCCGCTTTTGCATGACGCTGTCAGCCCCTGGCCGCTCGTCCTGCGATCGCGCGAGAAGCTGCCGGGTGCGGTGTTCAACCATACGACACTGGCGCTCGATGCCGCGCTCGCCGGCCAGGGTGTTGCCTTGGCCTGCCGGGCGTTCGTGGCGGCGGATCTCGAGGCCGGGCGGCTGGTGCAGGTGACGGATGCGACGACGCTGATCGAACCGGACTATTTCCTTATCCGCAAACGCTCGTCATCGCCGCGAAAGGCGGTCGACGCGGTATGGCATTGGTGCGCGGCACGGCTGTCGCTCAGCTAGAGCATTTCCATTTTTCTCCGAATCACGGAGATGCTCTATCTCTTTGCTTTCACGCAATTCCGGACGTAAAACCGCCCCCGACCCATCCATCAAACTAGATACGGTTCTCCCGTCCATGCCAAACGCGCACAACAACAAGCGTGTCTGTTTCCTCATCGAGGCGATAGCGCAGAATGTAGGCGCTTCTGCCAAAAGGAACAAAGAGCTGACGGTAGTGCGAACGGTCTTCCATCCGAATACCGATATAGGGGTTCTCCAGAAGCATCTGGATGCCCTCGTCAATTGCGAGCATGGCCTTTTGAGCGGCTAAAGGATTGGCTTGTCCTACCAAGAATCCATAAAGCCGCTCAATGTCGTCTTCTGCCTCCGGCAGGAAAACGAATTTCATTGCGGGTCCGCTTTACGAGCGGCTTCGGCGGCAAAACCGCGCAGTTTGGCTCGGACTGCCTCGAACGGCACCGAAACTCCGGTTTCTAGATAACGCTGCCAGCGCGCTTCATCCTCAGCCTGTTCGCTAATTGCGCGCTCCGCTTCATCGGCGTAGGAACGCAGCACGCTTTCAGCGAAATCTGCAAGCGAAGCGCCTTGCTTTTTGGCAAGGACGCCAAGACGCGCTTGCAAATGCGCGTCAATATCGAGCGGTTGGGTCTTTGGTGCAGGCATAGCCTGATGTTATCACCTTCCCCGAGCGAGTGAAAAGCATTTTGCTGGACAATCCGCGACAGCGACCTTCATCCAAGCATTTGGCAGCACTTTTGAAAAGACAAAAGGCTAAACTCAAGGTGGTACAGCCTCTGCGAATCCCGTAAGCAATATGAAACTCGCGCCGAATGCGACCAGAGCTATTTTCAGGAATATCACATGCGCAACGCCCAGTTCATTCGCTTCGCCGCTTTCTCTCTCAGCATCGTTTTTGCGACATTTCAGATTGAAGATCTTATGGCCGATACGGCCAATAAAAAGTTCTTCGATGCCGCCCTGTGCAAGCCGCCCTATTCGATGACATCGGCAACCGAAATCTATGATGCCGCGGAAGCTCTGGCCAAGCCGGACACCTCGTCGCTCGGTGCGGCGATCTACAAGATCCCGAGCCAGATCGGCCGCGACGGCTTCAAGTCGACAGAGGTTTTCTTTGCCAGCAATGCGGTCGGAATTCTGGTCGAAGGCCAACGCGCTGACGATCTGGCGAAAAAATACGGGTTGAAGCCGGAGACCTCGGACCTGCTTGGAACCTCCACCAAGGGCTATTCGCGCGAGCTTCCAGCCGATCAGCAGCCCGAACCGGGACTTGCCAGGCCTGGAAAAGTTTCCATCGTCGCCCGCCAGGGGGATGCCTTGCCAGGCAAGACATTGCTGGCGTGCGAATTCGCCCAGGATTTTTGAGAGGCGCCGCATAAGCTACAGTCGGCGTTGCTGGAAAAAACATCTCGTTCAAGCCGTCGCCTCGCCACGCGGGATAAACCGCCTTATGTGAGGAGGCGGCAGAGAGCACGCAGCGGAGATCCTGAGACAATGCAAACCATTTGGAAGAAGCCGGTAACACTCGCCCTTGACGGCCCGGATCAGTGGGTGGTCATCCAGACGACCCAGGCCGCAACATGGGCGTTGGTCGAAGACTGGCCGACCGAGGAGGGCCCGGCGCTCGATCGGGCGTGCGCGGTTTGCGCCGATGTGATGTCGGGCAAACGAAACCGGGAGGAAGCGCGGCAGGCCTTTATCGAAGCTGCCATCGAAGCCGGCATCCCGATCAAGGAGTAGGGTCAGGGCAATTGGGGCTCTGTTAGGCTCGTTGCCTCTACTAAGAGGCACGAGCCAGCGGCTTCCGGCATTGGTGTGGCTTTTGTTGTCTTTCACGCGTGCTGTTGGAAAGACCGGCCCAGCGTCCACATCGCCAATCGCCACATATTCTTCGACATTCAACATTCCATGGTTGCAACGGCCAGCAATCCAGCGTAAGAACGTTTCATGAACTAGGAAAAAAATCTTAGGGCGTCTTTTGAGATCACCTGATCCCGTCAGGGACAGGAAATTGCACGCGGTGGAGACCAGGATGCGGAAGATCGGCATGAGGAAGCAGAGCGCGATGGTCTATGGCCAGCGACTACTGGCGTTGGTTTCGATCCTGCTGGGAAGCGCCGTCCAGGCTTATCCCTGCGATCAGCCGATCGTGATTTCCAACTGGTCGCTCTGTGCGACCGGCAATGTCAGCGCTGAGGGCGGCGCCGCTGATTGGAAAGTCGTTCCTGCATGGACTCGCCAGAAAGCCATAAGCGCGTATTTCGGAAACGAGCCGCGGCTCTTGGCAAACCACGGCCTTTGCAATGAAAAATTCCAGCGCGTGGTCACCTGCCTGCCGGGATGGGAAATGGGCGACCCGGATGAATGCTCTTATCTGATCTGCAGTGGCTATTACTCATCCGCCTCTGGGAAGGAAGAAAGGGAAGCCTATGAAAGGGACTTCCCGGCCGAGCAATAGTTTTTCGCCTCGCCGCCTTGGGGCAGAGGATGGAGCGGCCATCGCGGCGAACTTTTTATCCGCTTGCATTCTTAAACACGAGGCACTGGGTAAATCGGTTGCCGCTTTCGACTGCTTCAGACCAATTCACCATAATTTTCCCCTCGAGCGTCATGAGCTCCGATAAAGCTCTTCCTAGATCCCAGACAAGGGGAGAGAATTGTTCGTTGGTCAGATTGTCGGCCTGAACGATAAGGTAAGCGTTTGTCTTCATGCGTTTGCAGATCCGGCCGTATATTTCCTGCATTCTTTTGAGATAAACGTCATAGCCGTCATAACCCGGATCGCCGTTATAAAGCGGGTTCCATTTATGCCAATGGGGCATGTATGGCGGCGATGTGATGCAAAAATCCATCTCGGGAAAATCGAAGGCTGCCAGCTCCGCGCTATCACGCAGAAGAGATGATCCTTTGCCGTTATGCGTTCCCTGACCCATTCATATCTCTGCCGGTCGGCTTCTATCCCATAGGGGATTCTCCCCCTCTGCTCACAAACAAAGAAGGTCGTTCCCAAGCCCACGAAGGGATCGAAGACGGCGTCTCCCGATTTTGTAAACCGATCAAGCAATGCCGACACCAAAGCGGCGGGAAACCTGATTTCATCGCCGTTCTGAAAGTCCGGCAAGGGAAATCCATGTTGGTTGGAGACCGTCAATAAATCTGAAATTGCCACGGCAAACTTCCTCGCCTCGCATCAGCTTTCTTCCCCTATCAACGGACATAGCTCCTTCGAGGGACCAGGGAAGTACGCTATCACTTGATGGCGGGGATGAAGCGTCGCACGCTGATTTCGTCGGCGCATTGCCAGGACGATTAGACCTCGTCCGGCCACTCACGCGCGCCGTGCTGGACGAACAGAACTTCGATATGGTCGTCTCGAACGCGGTAGGCAACGATGTAAGGCGTTGCCGGAATAACAAGCTCGCGAGTTCCTCTGATTTCCCCGGCACGCCCTATGAAGGGATTGGCGGATAAAAGCTTCTCCGTCTTTGAATGAATGTCATTGACGACGCGCGCCGCGGCGCGCGGGTTTCTCTCGCCGATATAATCGTTGATGTCTGCAAGCTCTTGGAGATAGCGTTTCGTCCAGACAAGGCGCACGGGGCTGTTATGCCTGACTGTATTTGTTCAGCACGGCGGCAATTTCTTCATCCGTGGCGAAGTTGCCTCTGTCGGCGTCTTCGATCCCCGCCTGAACGCCCGCGATCCATTTTTCCTGCCACGCAAGAGAGCGACCATGGGAAAGCGCGTCTTCGATAATCTGGCTGCGTGTCAAGGTTGAACGCTCTGCCAGCATGTCGATGCGACGGCTAAGATCGTCGGAAATATCTACGTTGTTCTTCATGTGTTCATTCTGCCATATCGCGGCGGTATCGCCAAGAAAATCTGAAGTCCTGCCTGGGCTTCGATGTTCAGGGAATTGTGGGAGATTGGAAAATCGCCGCGCGGTGCTGAAACTAAGCTTCGCCGATAGGCTAAGTTATAAGCGGAATGAAGGATTTAGAACGGCGGATTTGAGCTTCCCGTTCAAGGCCTTAACATAGTCTTGCAATGAAAAAGAGGAAATGGCGCACCCGAAGAGATTCGAACTCCTGACCCCCAGATTCGTAGTCTGGTGCTCTATCCAGCTGAGCTACGGGTGCGTGCAACTGCGGCGGTGCCGCTTGCGTGGGCGATCCTCTAAAGCGTCCTTCGGGACAATGCAAGAGCATTTCTGAAAAAATCGCCGTTTAAAAATTTGCGGCCGCGGCTTTCCAAATCCGGTCACTTCTCAAGGTGCGTCCGGCTGCGATAATCCTCCAACGAAACCGGGCGATCGGGGATCTCGATGCGGAACTGGGTTCCGACAGTCGGTTTTTCCACAAGCGCGATCGTGCCGCCATGGGCGAGCACCAACTCGCGGGCGATCGTAAGGCCGAGGCCGGTGCCGCCGGAGCGGGCGGAGCCGCGGAAGGCGGCAAAGAGGTTCTGGCGCGCCTTGAGAGGCATGCCGGGCCCGGTATCATCCACGGTGATGCTGACGACGCTGCCGACGCGCTGGGCGGCGACGGTGATGCGTCTGACCGCGCCCGGGGCACCCTCGCCCGGCGCCATCAGCGCCTGCAGCGCGTTGCGGCAGAGATTGTGGATAACCCGGAACAGCTGCTCGCCATCGGCATCGACCTTGAGATCGGCGCCGATCTGCTCGGTGAATTCGATGCCGCTTTGCGGATCGATCGCGAGCATGTCCTTGACGTCCTGGGTGAGTTCCAAAAGCAGGATATGGCGGCGGCGCGGGGCGGATTCGCTCGCCTTGCCGTATGACAGCACCTCGGTGGTATAACCGACGGCGCGATCGATGGTGCGCAGGAGCTTCGGGGCGAAGCTTTTCACCATCGGATCGTCGACATCGACCAGCCGGTCCGACATCAGCTGCGCCGAGGCCAGGATATTGCGCATGTCGTGATTGATCTTGGAGACGGCGAGGCCGAGCGCGGCGAGGTTCTTCTGCTGCTTCAGCGTCTTCTGCAGCTCCATCTGCATCGAGGTGAGGTTGCGGCCGGCGACCGCCAGTTCGTCGCGGCCGCCATCGCCGATGTAAATATGGGCGGGGTTCTCGGGATCGGAGGAGAATTGCTGCATGCTGCCGGTCAGCCGGCGGATAGGGCCGATCAGGATGCGGTTGATTGCAAAAAAGATCAGCGTCGCGGTAAAGAGCGAGATCAGCACCGACAGCAGCAGAACGTTGCGGGAATAGGCAAACATCGCCGTGCGCAGCTGCCTGTCCTTCATCACCACCTCGACGCCGGTATTGGTGTCGCCGACGGGGCCGTAGACGCGGATCATCCTGCCGCCGCCGAAGATCAAGGTGTCGAGCGCATCGCGTATCGCCGTTGCCGGCGGCACATCGGTGAGATCATAGGCTTCATCGACCGAGGTCGGCATGTCGGTCGTCGCCAAGAGCCGCGAGGTACCGTCCTTGCGCAGCACGATCGCCTTGGTGCCGGTCGCCTCCAGCGTCTCCTTCTGCAGCGCCCGCGGCAGCTCGACCGGCTGCAGTCCATCGATGACGATCGCGGCGGCAGCGGCCGTGTTCAGCCTGTCCTGCAGCCAGCGTATGCGCATGCTGGCGACCGAGGGGAAGAAAATCAGGATTTCGGCGAGCATGATAAAGACGACGGTGAGCCAGAGCAGCTTGCCCGACAATCCACCGAACATGCCAGCAGACGGGCACGGCGCCCTGACCGCCTCGCCGGCCGCGGGGATTTCCGCCGAAGGATTGTCGCCCTGATCTTGTACCGGCATTCTCGTCTCGCCCGATCGGCAGCACTGCAGCCGCCCCCATCTAGAACAGGATTGGTTTCAGGCCGGTCGACCCGCAACCAATCCTGTTCTCGATTCTTTAGCTAGCGCATGATGTCGTCCGAAAACCGCTCACACTTTTCGGCATCATGCCCTGGGTCTCTATATTAGACCAAAAGGCTCCGCTTTCAAATCTTTGCGGGCAGCGTCATGTCGTCACAAAGAAAACGCCGCCCGAGAGGAGTGAATGCCCCTCCCCAACCCCTCCCCACAAGGGGGAGGGACTAATTTGCGGCGCCCCGCGCAGCAAATATCAGCCTTTCCGCGGATGAGACGATGAAGTGGAAAGCGCCGGTGCGACAGGTTAAGCCCCTCCCCCTTATGGGGAGGGGTTTGGGGCGGGGTCTTTGCCCAGCGCGCACCGGGCAGAAAAACTAACGCCGCCCGGAGGCGGCGTTAAAATGGCGAGTGATCAATAAGGATCAGAACTCTTCCCAGCTCTGCTCTGCCGCCGCCGCATTGCCGCCGAAGGCGCGGGCGACCTTGGCGATGGCGCGGCGGGCGGGAGAGGCGACCGGTCTTTGCGGCTCGTTGCGAACGAGCGCCACCGGTGCCCTGGTGTCATCGGCCAGTTTGAAGCGGGCAATGAGGCTGACCAGCCCACCGGCTTCGGCCGAAAGCCTGTGGGTGGCGGCGGAGGTCTCCTCCACCATGGCGGCATTCTGCTGGGTCACCTGGTCCATCTGGTTGACGGCGGTATTGACTTCCTTGAGGCCGGTCGACTGCTCGGTCGCAGCCGTGGCGATCGAGTGGATATGGTCGTTGATGGCGATGACACGGGTGCCGATTTCCGCCAGTGCCTCGCCGGTCGCCTGCACCAGCTTGACGCCGACCTGCACCTCGTCGCCCGACTTGGTGATCAACGCCTTGATGTCCTTGGCGGCCGTTGCCGAGCGCTGGGCGAGTTCGCGCACTTCCTGCGCGACGACCGCAAAGCCCTTCCCGGCCTCACCGGCGCGTGCCGCCTCGACGCCGGCGTTCAGCGCCAGCAAATTGGTCTGGAAGGCGATCTCATCGATGACGTTGATGATCTGGCTGATTTCGCGCGAGGCCTGCTCGATGCGGCCCATGGCCTCGACGGCGTTGCGCACGACGACGCCGGAAGCGCCCGACTTGTCCTTGGCTTCGGAGACCATGACGGTTGCTTCATGCGCCCGCTCGGTGGAGTTCTGGACGACGGCGGTGATCTGATCGAGCGCTGCCGAGGTCTGTTCGAGGGCGGCCGCCTGCTGCTCGGTGCGCTTCGACAGGTCGTCGCTGGCATTGCGCAGCTCGGCGGTGTTGCCGTTCATCGCCTCCGTCGTCTCGCGCACCTCGCGCATCGTCGCCTGCAGGGTGACGAAGGTATTGTTGACGTTCTGCTGCAGCTCGGCGAAGGCGCCCTGGAAGCTGCCGCGCATCGTCTGGGTGAGGTCGCCCTCGGCAAGGCTTGCGATGACGCGGCGGGTCTCGCCGATGCCGGCATCGACGCTCGACAGCAGCGTGTTGATGTTGCCGGCGAACTGGTTGAGGTTCTCGTCCTCATAGTCCTTGTCGATGCGGTGGCTGAAATCGCCGGCCGCAGCCGCGGCGACGACGACCGACATGCTCGACTGCAGGTCGTCGCTCTTGGCGCGCATCGCCGCCTCCTGGGCGTTCAGGCGCTTGACGGCAAGGCCGTTCTGCTTGAAGACCGCGACCGCCGCGGCCATCTCGCCGATTTCGTCCCGGCGTCCGGCAAAGGGAACCTCGGCCTCGAAATTGCCGTCGGCGACTGCCTTGATCGCATGCGTGACGCGCTTGATCGGGCGGCTCAGATGGCTGGTGCCGATATAAAAGCCCATGCCGATGCCGGCGGCGATGCCGACGCCGGTGATGCTGAGGACGAGCATCAGCACCCAGGAGCGGAAGCTCTCGATCTCGGCGTTGACGGTCTCCAGCGCGGCTTTATCGATGGCGACGACCGCGTCGATCTCCGCCTGGAACGCCTTGCGGTTGGCGCGGTTGGCTTCATTGTTGCCCTGGGCGCTGGCGGCCTCGGGGCCGACTTCGGTGCCGAGGCGGGCCGTTTCCATGCGGAAGGTGCGGAATTCCGCGGCACGGGCGGTAAGCTTGGCAAAATCGCCCTTCTCGTCTTCGGGAACCAGCGGCGCCCAACCAGCGATAACCTTGTCGATCTCGTCGAGGCCGGCCAGCAGGCCCTTGGCGAAGCTCGGGGTATCCTTGATCGTCTTGGCCGCATAGATGCCGCGCGATTCCATCACCACGGCCGTGACGAAACGGTTGAGGCGTTCGCCGGCATAGGCACGGGCGGCCGCCTGCTCGTAAGCCGTCAGGTTGCGGCTGTATTCATGCATGGCCGACAATGCCGTTGCGCCGATCAGAAGCGCGACGGAGCCCATCACGCATACCAGCAGATTAATTTTGCCGCGGATCTTCAATGCACTGTCTCCTACCTACGCCACTGCCTGGAAAGCAAATTGCCAGCCGATGATCTGAATATCGGAGAAATTTATTAAAGTTCGATTTCCAATATTTACGATTATGGCCAGGGGAAATTTTCCATATCGGCCCTGCCAAGGGCGCAAAAGCCTTGGAAAACCGGGCGATCGATCTGCACCGGCGAGGAAGCACAACCAGTCGGAGCATGTCCAATTTCTTAACACCGGAATGCGAAAATACTTGTCGATCGACCGGCACGAAGTGAAATCATCCGGTATAATTGACTTTCACCGGCTTCGTCCGTATAAGCCGCCGCACGTCCGGTCACTCAGGCCTTTCATGGCCCGCCCGTTCGAAAAACAACGCTCCTTGCATCATGCAAATTCAAGAAGGGCCGCACTCCGCGGTGTTTAAATAAATGAAGCGTACCTACCAACCATCCAAGCTTGTTCGCAAGCGTCGCCACGGCTTCCGTGCGCGCATGTCTACCAAGGGTGGCCGCAAGGTCATCGCCGGCCGCCGCGCGCAGGGCCGCAAGCGTCTTTCGGCTTAAGGCCGGGTTGCCCGAGAAGAGATGGCGGGCGAATTGACGACCAAAGAAGAAAAACACACAGTCGGGCGGCTGAAAAGCCGCCCGCAGTTTCTTGCCGTTCGCGAGGGCGAAAAACGCCGCGGCGGCCTCTTCCTTCTCGAAGTCCTCGACCGGAAGGAACCCGACAGCCAAGCCCGCGTCGGTTTCACAGTCACCAAAAAACATGGCAACGCAGTCGAACGCAACCGGATGCGCCGCCGCCTGAAAGAGGCGGTGCGGCTTCATGCGGGGTTTGCAATGCAGCCCGGACACGACTATGTGGTTGTCGCGCGCAGGGACGTGCTAGAGGCGTCCTTCAAAGAATTGGCCGCGGAACTGAAATTTCGCGTGGAAACCAGGCCGAAACCCCGGCGCTCCGGAGACGGACGCCCCAGGAACGTATGATGGAAAAAAACCGCAATTACTTCATTGCGATCGCTCTCTCGGTGCTGATCGTCCTCGGCTGGCAGTTTCTCTATATGAATCCGCGCATCGAGGCCCAGCGCAAGGCGCAGGAAGCCCAGAAGGCGCAGCAGAAGACTGAACAGGTGCAGCAGCCCGCAGCCGACGGCGCGACGCCGGCTCCGACCAGCGGCACGGCGCCCTCCGGTCAGGCCGTCGCCACGGCGACACTCGAACAGGCGCTCGCCAAGAACCCGCGCGTCGTCATCGATACCCCTGCGCTTTCCGGCTCGATCAACCTTGCCGGCGCCCGGCTCGACGACCTGAAGCTCAAGGGCTACCACGAGACCGTCGACGACTCGAGCCCGACCATCACCCTGTTCAGCCCGGCGGAAACCAAGGACGGCTATTTCACCGAACTCGGCTATATCGGCAGCGACGCGACGGGCAGCGTTCCCGGCGCCGCGACGCTCTGGACCGCGCCCGAAGGCGCCAAGCTCACCGAAAAGACCCCGGTGACGCTCTCCTATACCAATGACAAGGGCCTGACCTTTACCCGCACCATCTCGGTCGACGAACGCTACATGTTCACCGTCGCCGACAAGATCGAAAATACCGGCCAGGCTCCTGTATCGCTGTCTTCCTACGGCCGCGTGACGCGTTACAACAAGCCGACGACGCCCTCCGTCTACGTGCTGCATGAAGGCTTCATCGGCGTCATCGGCGACGACGGCCTCGTCGAAACCAAATATACCGCCGCCGAGAAGGAAGCCGTCATGCCGCCGAAATCCACCGGCGGCTGGCTTGGCATCACCGACAAATACTGGGCCGCGACGATCGTTCCGCCGCAGACGTCAGCCTATGAAGCGCGCTTTTCGCATTTTGCCGACGGCCAGCCACGCTATCAGGCCGACTACAAGGACGATGCCTTCACCGTTGCGCCGGGCCAATCGATCGAGCTGAAGAACCTGGTCTTCGCCGGCGCCAAGGAAGTGCCCGTCATCGACGGCTACGAGGCCAGCTATTCGATCCCGAAGTTCGACCGGCTGATCGACTGGGGCTGGTTCTATTTCATCACCAAGCCGATGTTCAAGCTGATGGACTTCTTCTATCGCTTCTTCGGCAATTTCGGCGTGGCGATCCTGTGCACCACCATCGTCGTCAAGGCGCTGTTCTTCCCGCTTGCCAGCAAGCAATATGCGTCGATGGCGAACATGAAGCGCATGCAGCCGAAGATGGAGGAGCTGAAGGCGAAATTCGCCGACGACCGCATGGGGCTGCAGCAGGCGACGATGCAGCTCTACAAGGAAGAGAAGATCAACCCGATCGCCGGCTGCTGGCCGGTGGCGCTGCAGATCCCGATCTTCTTCTCGCTCTACAAAGTGATCTACATCACCATCGAAATGCGGCACGCGCCGTTCTTCGGCTGGATCAAGGACCTTTCAGCCCCCGATCCGACGACGATCGTCAATCTGTTCGGCCTGCTGCCCTTCGAGGCGCCGACCATTCTCCATCTCGGCGTTTGGCCGCTGATCATGGGTGTTACCATGTTCCTGCAGATGCGCATGAACCCGACGCCGCCCGATCCGACCCAGGCGATGATCTTCAACTGGATGCCGCTGGTGTTCATGTTCATGCTGGCAAGCTTCCCGGCGGGCCTCGTCATCTACTGGGCCTGGAACAACACGCTCTCGGTCGCGCAGCAATCGGTGATCATGAAGCGCCAGGGCGTCAAGGTCGAACTCTTCGACAATCTGAAGGGCCTGTTCCGGCGAAAACCGGCGCCGTCGAAATGACGCTCTCAAGCCCCGCTCCGGCGGGGCTTTTCATTTCCGGGCGGACCGAGGCGCGAAGCGCAGACCACCTCAAAGCTTGACATCTGTCCGCAAAACCACGAAGCCGACTGAAGACCGAACCCTAGGATTGCCGAGCCCGTATGCCCGAAACCGAAAAGCCGCTCTTCGGCCACCCATGGATCTTCATCCGCGGCGTCCCGTCGCTCAACTTCCTGCCGCCGGAAGGGCCGCTTGAGGTGGCATTCGCCGGCCGTTCCAATGTCGGCAAGTCGTCGCTGATCAATGCGCTGGTCGGCCAGAAGGGGCTGGCGCGTACCTCGAACACGCCGGGGCGCACCCAGGAGCTCAATTATTTCGTTCCGGATGGCTATTCCGGCGAAAGCGGCGACATGCCGCCGATGGCAATCGTCGACATGCCGGGCTATGGCTATGCGCAGGCGCCGAAGGACATGGTCGACAAGTGGACCAAGCTGGTTTTCGACTATCTGCGCGGCCGCGCGACGCTTAAGCGCGTCTATGTTCTGATCGACAGCCGCCACGGCATCAAGAAGAACGACGATGACGTGCTCGATCTGCTCGACAAGGCGGCCGTCTCCTATCAGATCGTGCTGACCAAGACCGACAAGATCAAGGCGCCCGCCGTGCCGAAGCTGCTTGCCGAGACCGCGGACAAGATCCGCAAGCGCCCGGCCGCCTATCCCGGCGTGCTGTCCACCTCGTCGGAAAAGGGCGACGGACTGGACGACCTGCGCCAGGCGATCGGCGAAACCGTCGGCATCGCAAACTGGAAATAAAAGGGACGCCCCGAAGGGTCGCCCCTGCCTCTGCCGATACCGACGATCTTACATCTTCGGCAGCAGCACCTTGTCGACGACGTGGATGACGCCGTTCGATTGTTTGACGTCGGCGATCGTGACATGGGAGACGCCGCCGTTTTCGTCGGTCAGCGTGATCTTGCCCATGCTTTCCCTGGCTTTCAGCACGCAGCCGCCGACGGTCTTGATGTCGTGCTCGCCGCCGTCATCCTTGATCATCTTGGCAACGGTTTTGGCCATCGCATCGGCGGCAACCACATGGCAGGTCAGAACCTTGGTCAGCGTCGCCTTGTTTTCCGGCTTCAGCAGCGTCTCGACGGTGCCCTTCGGCAGGGCGGCGAAAGCTTCGTTGGTCGGCGCAAAGACGGTGAAGGGGCCTTTACCCTCAAGCGTGCCGACCAGGCCGGCCGCCTTGACGGCTGCAACCAGCGTCGTGTGATCCTTGGAATTCACGGCGTTTTCGATGATGTTCTTGGTGGCGAACATCGCCGCGCCGCCGACTTCGGGGTTCTTGGCGGCAGCAAAGGCGACGGCCGACAGGGCGGTGGCGAGCGCGAAGCCGCGCAATACGGACTTGATCATGATTTTCTCCTCACCGGAAACCATCCGCGGGCTTTATGCCTGGGCGTCGTCCGGACATTTCGAACTACGGGGGGTCGCGCCAAAGAGTTTCAGGGAGGAGAAAATGATTTTACGGCCGACACGATTTGCGGCCGGCGCCCGATCATGGCCGGCGTAAAGCGCCGCTGGCGATCACCGGACCGGTCGCCTGGCCGGTCGGCGAGCCGCCGAAGGGTTCGAGGCTGACGGCCAGCGTTGCGCCATCGGCGAGATGGCCGCGCAGATCGGCGGGAATGACGAGCTCGCCGCTTTCGCCCGGCTGGAAGACGCCAAGCGATTTCGGCAGGCCGCTGCCCGGCACCAGCCAGAGTTCCAGCGACTTCTCCTCCGGCTTGCCGGCAGCGACCGGCACGATCTTCAGCCGGCCGCTCTGCAGCTCGTAGGAGGCAAGAAGATTGATGGCGCTGTTCTGGCCGGAAAGCGAGGCCACCAGCGGTGTCGGCCCCTGCGGCTCAGGCACCACGCCGGAGGCGAAGATGACGGCGCTGACGGCGACGACGATGCAGGCAAAACTCAGCGAGCGCCAGAAAACCGCCGAATTCCAGAGCCCTTGCGAAAAGGATGCCGGTTTTTCAGCATCGCCGAAAAGCCGTGCCTCAATCCGCTTGAAGGTCTCCCGGTTTGGAGCGGCGGTTTCATACTCGTCATTGAAGGCGGAAAGATTGGTTTCCCAGCGGCTGACGATCGCCGCAAAGGGCCGATCGTGGCGCATGCGCTCTTCCACCACCCTCCGGTCCTGCAGCGACAGGACGCCGAGCACATATTCGCCGGCGAGAACCTCGTCGCGGGAGCGGTCTCCCTTGCTTTTGTCGGGCGATGTCATCGTTCCATGCACTCTCTCAGTTTCAACAGGCTGCGCCTGAGCCAGGTCCGCATCGTGTTCAGCGGCACACCAAACTGATCGGCCAGTTCCTGATAGCTCAGCCCTTCGACATAAGCCCGTTTCACCGCGACCGCACGATCAGCTTCCAACTCTTCCATGCAGGTGTCAATCCGCCTTCCTTCATCCTTCGTCACGGTCTGCATTTCCGGGTCGGGTGCGGCGTCGGCAAGATCGTAGGCGCTGTCCAATTCGTCGGCGACGGGCTTGCGCGACCGCAACGCATCGATCGACCGGTTGCGGGCAATCGCCGAAAGCCATGCCGAAGGCGAACCCGTGGCTGCCTGGAAACTTCCGGCCCTTTGCCAGATGCTGATATAGACTTCCTGCAGAGCTTCTTCGGCTTCCGTGCGATCCTTCAAGATACGCAGGCAGATGGCAAAAAGTTTCGCTCCGGTCTGATTGTAAAGGGCAACAAAGGCCCTGCGGTCGCCGAGCGCGACGCGGCCGATCAGGTCTGCAATCTCATCGCCTTGCATGCCGTTCCTCATATCACGCTTGCATGCGCCGGACGGCAAAGGCCACCGGCTCCGCGCCAGATACGAAAAACTATTGCCCTCTGGATTATTCCCTCTGTCGGAAACTTGCGATAAAAGGCCGCGAACAATTCCGCGGGGTCCCCATGAACGAGTCCGAAAGCGAACTGCAGGCACGGCTTCTGGCCAAGGCGCTGCCCTTCATGCAGCGTTACGAGAACAAGACGATCGTCGTGAAATATGGCGGCCACGCCATGGGCAATCCCGAGCTCGGCAAGGCCTTTGCCAGCGACATCGCACTGTTGAAGCAATCCGGCGTCAACCCGATCGTCGTTCACGGCGGCGGCCCGCAGATCGGCGCCATGCTGAACAAGATGGGCATCGAATCGAAATTCGAGGGCGGGCTGCGCGTCACCGACCAGAAGACGGTCGAGATCGTCGAGATGGTGCTCGCCGGCTCGATCAACAAGGAAATCGTCGCGCTGATCAACCAGACCGGCGAATGGGCGATCGGCCTGTGCGGCAAGGACGGCAACATGGTCTTCGCCGAAAAGGCGCGCAAGACCGTCAAGGATCCGGATTCCAACATCGAGCGGGTGCTCGATCTCGGCTTCGTCGGCGAGGTGGTCGAGGTCGACCGCACGCTGCTCGATCTGCTCGCCCGCTCCGAGATGATCCCGGTGATCGCCCCCGTCGCCCCCGGCCGTGACGGCGCCACCTACAATATCAACGCCGATACCTTCGCCGGCGCCATAGCCGGGGCGCTGAACGCCACCCGGCTGCTGTTCCTGACCGATGTGGCCGGCGTGCTCGACAAGAACGGCCAGCTGATCAAGGAGCTTTCCGTCGCCGAGGCCCATGCGCTGATCGCCGACGGCACGATCTCGGGCGGCATGATCCCGAAGGTCGAGACCTGCATCGACGCGATCAAGGCCGGCGTCCAGGGCGTCGTCATCCTGAACGGCAAGACCGCCCATTCCGTCCTGCTGGAAATCTTCACCGAACACGGCATCGGCACGCTGATCGTTCCCTGATCGAATATATCCCCGGCATTCAAGAGAGCCTCACCCTGCGGTGCCCCGGAGGGACCTCGAAGGGCGGGGCGGGTGCACTGGCGGTCGATCATGCAAGGAGCGATGCCGCGGCGTGTCCTTCGAGGCTCCGCCCTGCGGGCTGCGCGCCTCAGGATGAGGCAGGTTGGAGGGTGCCGCGCCGAGGCACAGGCCGGCGAGAGACCGCTCAGCCTCTGCATGAGGTGCGCTCGCCGCAGATCATTGTCCGCCTGCAAACCCACCCAAGCCGCGATATCCATCCGACAGGTCGCAAATCGCCCGATCTAGCCTTGGCAAGGTTTCGAATCGTGCTTTAGGTTGCGCCCCGAAAACTTAACGGGTCGAGCAAACAGATGCGCCTTACAGACTGCTATAATTTCCACGACTTCCGGCGCATGGCCAAAAAGCGGCTTCCCGGCCCGATCTTCGATTATATCGACGGCGCTGCCGATGACGAGGTGACGTATCGGCGCAATACCGCGGCCTTCGAGGCCTGCGATCTGGTGCCCGACGTTCTGAGGGGCGTGGCTGAGGTCGACATGTCGGTGACGGTCATGGGGCAGAAGCTGGCGATGCCGGTCTATTGCTCGCCGACGGCGCTGCAGCGGCTGTTTCACCATCAGGGGGAGCGGGCGGTCGCAGCGGCGGCGGCCAAACACGGCACGATGTTCGGCGTCTCCTCGCTCGGCACGATCAGCCTTGAGGAAGCCAGACAGCTCAGCGCCGGGCCGCAGGTCTATCAGTTCTATTTCCACAAGGACCGCGGCCTCAACAACGAGATGATGGCGCGGGCGAAAACTGCCGGCGTGCAGGCGATGATGCTGACGGTCGACAGCATCACCGGCGGCAACCGCGAGCGCGACAAGCGCACCGGTTTTGCCATTCCCTTCAAGCTCAATCTTGCCGGCATGACGCAGTTTGCAATCAAGCCGTCCTGGGCGATCGACTGGCTGACGCATGAGCGCTTCCGACTGCCGCAACTCGAAAACCACGTCAAGATGGACGGTGGCGCGCTGTCGATCAGCCGATATTTCACCGAAATGCTCGATCCCTCGATGGCGTGGGACGACGTGGCGGAGATGGTGCGTGCCTGGGGCGGGCAGTTCTGCCTCAAAGGCATCATGTCGGTCGAAGACGCCAAACGCGCCGTCGAAATCGGCTGCACCGGCATCGTTCTGTCCAACCACGGCGGGCGCCAGCTCGACGGCTCGCGCAGCGCTTTCGACCAGCTGGCCGAAATCGTCGATGCGGTCGGCGACCGGATCGACGTGATGATGGATGGCGGCGTGCAGCGGGGCACGCATGTTCTGAAAGCCTTGTCGCTGGGGGCCAAAGCCGTCGGCCTCGGCCGCTACTATCTCTTCCCGCTTGCCGCCGCCGGACGGCCCGGCGTCGAACGGGCGCTGGAGACGATGCGCACCGAGATCGAGCGCGGCATGAAGCTGATGGGCTGCACCTCGGTCGACCAGCTGACACGGCGCAATCTGCGCTTCCGTTCCTGAGCGGAGCGGGATGTCATTTTCGGGCCGCAGCCTTTCATGCGGATGCGGCCCGAAAATATCTCAGAGCAGGCTGTAAATCGCCGCCGCCTCCTGCTTCAGCTTTTCCATCATCAACCGGTAGGGCCCCGGGCCATAGCTGATGCGGCCGACGCCGAGCCTTGCCAGGGTTTTCACATCGGGAGCGCCGGCCCGCATCATGACATTGACCGGCAGCGCCGATGCGGCGCAGATCTTTTCGATCAAACGGGGATCGATGAGGCCGGGCACGAAGAAGCCGTTGCCGCCGGCCGCCGCATAGGCCCTGCCCCGCTCGATCGCCTCGTCCACCAGACCGGCATGCTTGGCAAGATCGCTCTCGGCCAGAAAAAGATCGGTGCGGGCATTGATGAAGAAGGGAATATCCTTGCCGTCGGCCATGGCGCGAATGGCGCGGATGCGGGCCGCCTGGCTCTCGACGGGATAGAGCCCCTCGCCGGCAACCACCCGATCTTCGAAATTGATGCCGACGGCGCCGACCTCGACCAGCCTGGCGACATTGGCGGCCGCCCCCACGGGCTCCGCCGAATAAGCGCCTTCAAAATCCACCGAAAGCGGCAGATCGACGAAATCGATGATGGATTTCGCCGTCTCCACAAGCACCGATATCGGCAGTTTCTCGCCATCGGCAAACCCGTGGGCCGCGGCGACCGACCAGCTTCCGGTCGCCAGCGCCTTGGCGCCGGCTTCCGTCACCGCCTTTGCCGTGCCGGCATCCCAGATATTGTAGAGGACGATCGGATTGCCCTTTTGGTGAAGCGCGGCGAATGCCTTGGCCTTCTCAGTCTGATTCATGTTGTCTCCTCCATCTTCGCCTGCGTGCTGATCTTTTCTTCATGGCGCAGCAGCCATTGCTTGCGCCAGAGCCCGCCACCGTAACCGGTCAGCGACCCATCCGCGCCGAGGATACGATGGCAGGGCACGATGATGGCCAGCTGGTTGGCGCCATTGGCGCGGCCGACGGCACGTACCACCTCCGGCCTTTGCATCTCCCTTGCAAGATCGCCATAGGCGCGCGTCTTTCCGACAGGGATCTCCATCAGCTTGGCCCAGACATGTTTTTCGAAGGCTGTGCCGCCGAGCGCCAATGGCGTCGCGAAAACGGTGAGCCTTCCCTCGAAATAATTCCGGATCTCCGCCTCGATCTGATCGATGACAGGGCTGCGGCCGATCGCGACCGAGGAGCGGACCCGTTTCTGCAGGGCCTTGAGCTCGCTCGGCAGCGCCTTGCGGTCGTGAAATTCGAGAAGATGCAGGCAGGTTTTGTCGGCAACCGCTATCATCGGTCCGAGCGGCGTGTCGAACCAGTCGGCAAAGAGCAGTTCGCGGTTCTGCGAAAGCGCCGGCGCCTTGCCGACGAGCCGCTGAAAAGCCGTGCGAAAGCCGCTCGAAGACTCGTAGCCGGCGTCGATCTGCGCATCGATGACCCGCGCGCCATCGGCCAGTTGCCGGGCCGCTTCGCCGAGCCTGATGTAGCGGACGATATCGTGGAAGGTCATGCCGAGCGCCCGTTTGAAGGCGCGGCGCACCGTCGAGGGATCATGGCCGCGGCGCACCAGCTCGCCTTCCGTCCAGCGAACCTCCGGCTCGCCGTCAAGCGCGGCCAGCAGCGCGTCGACGATCGGCTCCCGACCCGGCTGCTCCAGCGGCCGGCAGCGCCGGCAAGGACGGAAGCCGGAATGCATGCAGGCGGCGATCGTCTCGAAGAATAGCGTGTTCTCCCGCTTCGGCTTGCGCGCCGGGCAGGTCAGACGGCAGAAGATGCCTGTCGTCTTGACGCAGACATAAGCCTGGCCCTCATAATCGGCGCTGCGCGCGATCAGGGCATCATAGAGCGTATCATCGTCGGGGCGTTCGAAAAGCATATCCGTTTCTAGCATTCCGCGCATGCGACGTCCGCCGAAAATCGGGCGTCTATTTTATTCTTGCCGATTTCCTTGCGGCTGCACCCATGTCATAAGTCCGCCATGACAAAGATCGACCGCACGCCTGACAAAACCGACTTCGCGCACGTCACAGACTGGGTCTTCGACCTCGACAACACGCTCTATCCGCATCATGTCAATCTCTTTGCGCAGATCGACAAGAACATGACCGCCTATGTCGCCGCGCTCTTACAGATGGAGCGGGAAGAGGCGCGCAGGCTGCAGAAGCAATATTATCTCGAGCATGGCACGACGCTGCAGGGGCTGATGATCCATCACGGCATCGACCCGAACGACTTTCTCGAAAAGGCGCATGCGATCGACTATTCGGCGCTGACGCCGCAGCCGGAACTCGGCCAGGCGATCAAGGCGCTGCCGGGGCGCAAGTTCATCTTCACCAATGGCAGCGTCAAACATGCGGAAATGACGGCCGGTGCGCTCGGCATTCTCGAGCATTTCGACGACATCTTCGATATTGTCGCCGCCGACTATGTGCCGAAGCCGGCGCAGGCGACCTACGACAAGTTCACGGCGTTAAAACGCGTCGAAACGAGCAAGGCGGCGATGTTCGAGGATCTGCCGCGCAACCTGACGGTGCCGAAGGCGCTCGGCATGCAGACCGTGCTCTTGGTGCCGCGCAATCTGGAAGACACGCTCGTCGAATGGTGGGAAAAGACCAGCGGCGAAGAGGATCATATCGACTTCGTCACCGACGACCTCGTTGCCTTTCTCGGCAAGATTGCCGGTCCGGGCTGATTGAGGCCCCGGCTGACGGCGACGGACGGATTACCAAAGTTTCATTCAGCTTACCGATGTTTAACTGGGTCTTTCCGCCCAGCTGCCGTAGCTTTCTTCGTGAGGGGACACCTCACGAAAGGCAAATACGATGTACCGCAACAAGCTGATACTGGCAGCGCTTTCCTCCACCCTGATCTTCGGCGCAGCCGCCGGGGCAGGTTATGCCGCACCCGGCGACGGGCCGCGTCAGCACCCCGGCATGCACGGTCCGCATGGTCCAGGAGCTGCCGCCTTCCGCGAAGTCACCTATGTCAGAATGCTCAAGCAGTTCGACGCGAACAAGGACGGAAAGGTCAGCAAGGAGGAGGCGACTGCCGGCCTCGACAAGGTTTTCGCTGCGATCGACACCAACAATGACGGCTCGCTGACGCCGGGCGAAATCCAAGCCTACCAGAAGACGCAGATGCAGGCGATGCGAGATCAGCGCAAGCAGCAGGCCGGCGAAAACAAGGATACGGATACCGCCGCCGCGACGCCGGATAATGACGACCAGGGGCGGCCGCCACGCGACGGGCACGATGGTCGTGACGGGCATCGCTGGATGCGCCATGGCGGCAACATCATGCGCGCCTCGTTGATGATGCATCGGATCGATACCGACCAGAACGGCCAGATTTCCAAACAGGAAGCCGTCGCCGCCTTCGACAAGCTGTTTGCGCGGATGGACCGCAACAAGGACGGCGTCATCTCAATCGACGACATGCCGGACCGGCCGCTGCTGTAAGGCCGCTGCGGTAAGCCCGCTACTGTAAGCCCCCTTACTGTAAGGTTGGGCGAACCATTGCCTCCGCTCTCTCCCCGCCGGGCGGGGAAAGAGACAGGTCTCACGGTCGAGACGCCGAGCCGCTATTCGCGATGCTCATAGAAATCCTGGATGATCTTCCAGGCGGCCTCGGCCGTGTCGACGAAGCTGATCAGCTTGACGTCGTCGGGCGCGATGGTGCCGAATTCGGCCAGGGCATCGAAATTGACGATGCTGCGCCAGAAGGCCTCGCCGAAAAGGATCAGCGGCAGGCGCTCCATGCGGCCGGTCTGGATCAGCGTCAGGCATTCGAAGAATTCGTCGAGCGTTCCGAAGCCGCCGGGAAAGACGGCGATCGCCTTGGCGCGCACCATGAAATGCATCTTGCGGATGGCGAAATAGTGGAAGTTGAAGCTGAGCTCCGGCGTCACATAGGCGTTCGGCGCCTGCTCGTGCGGCAGCACGATGTTGAGGCCGATCGAGGGCGCACCCTCGTCGGCCGCGCCGCGATTGCCGGCCTCCATGACGCCGGGACCGCCGCCGGTGACGATGACATATTCCTGGAACCCGAGGGTCGCCGAATATTTCGAGCAGAGCCGGGCGAATTTGCGCGCCTCGTCATAATAGACGGAAGCCGCTTCCAGATTGGCGCGCTGGATATCGTTGCGCGCCGCCCAGGCGCTCTGGCCAGGGGCGGGAATACGGGCGCCGCCGAACATGACGACGGTCGAGCGGATGCCGCGCTCCGTCAGCATCATCTCCGTCTTCAATAGCTCCAGCTGCAGCCGGATCGGCCGCAGCTCCTCGCGGCAGAGGAAGTCCTCGTCGACATAGGCGAGACGATAGGCGGGCGACATCGTCTGCGGCGTCTTCGGCACAGCTTCGGCGCGCTGCCGGTCGGTCGAGCTGCTCTTCAGCGGGTCCCATACGCCATCCTTGCGCCGCGAACCGCCGTTTCGTCCTTTCGCCATATCGAAATGCCTTTCAGTATTGCCGGCTACGAAGCCGGATATGTCGCTATAACGCCTTGAATCCAGGTATGATCTTGTCGGAAAAATCATTCCGTTCTACGGCTGCATGCTGTAGAGCAGGATAAACACCGCCAACCGCGTTCCGGAGACTCCGCCGTCTCCACGATAAAGATCGAAGTTTAAGGAATTCTCATGAGCGCCACCGACCTCGCATCCCTCGAAAAGACCATCGAAGCCGCCTTCGACAATCGCGACAATGTGAACACGTCGACGAAGGGCGAGGTTCGCGATGCCGTCGACACAGCGCTCGACCTGCTCGATGCCGGCAAGGTCCGTGTCGCCACGCGCGGCGCCGACGGTGCCTGGACGGTCAATCAGTGGCTGAAGAAGGCCGTGCTGCTGTCTTTCCGCCTCAACGACATGGATGTGGTCAAGGGCGGCTCCGGCAATTCCACCTGGTGGGACAAGGTCCCGTCGAAATTCGAAAATTGGGGCGAGAACCATTTCCGCGCCGCCGGCTTCCGCGCCGTGCCGAACTGCGTCGTGCGCCGCTCGGCCTATATCGCCCCGAACGCCATCCTGATGCCCTCCTTCGTCAATCTCGGCGCCTATGTCGGCGAAGGCACGATGGTCGATACCTGGGCGACGGTCGGCTCCTGCGCGCAGATCGGCAAGCATGTGCATCTTTCCGGCGGCGTCGGCATCGGCGGCGTGCTGGAGCCGATGCAGGCCGGCCCGACGATCATCGAAGACAATTGCTTCATCGGCGCCCGTTCGGAAGTGGTCGAAGGCTGCATCATCCGCGAAGGCTCGGTGCTCGGCATGGGCGTCTTTATCGGCAAGTCGACCAAGATCGTCGACCGCGCCACCGGCGAAGTGAGCTACGGCGAAGTGCCGCCCTATTCCGTCGTCGTCGCCGGCTCGATGCCGTCGGGCAATGCGACGATGGGCAACGGCAAGCCGGCGCCGCATCTCTACTGCGCCGTCATCGTCAAGCGCGTCGATGAACAGACCCGCTCGAAAACCGGCATCAACGAGCTGCTCAGAGACTGATGACACCAGGACATTGATCCGGTAAACAGACGGCGTCTTTTTGAGCGAGGCGCCGCCGCCTTGCCATGTCTTTGCCATTCCCGCCGGATAGTTCGACGCCATGACCGCTACCGATCCCGTCGCCAATCTTCAGACGCTGATTCGCTGCCCCTCCGTGACACCAGCCGAAGGCGGCGCATTGTCGGCGCTCGACGCTATGCTTGCGCCGCTCGGCTTCACCGTCGACAAGGTGAAAGCAAGCGAGGCGGGAACGCCCGACATCGAAAACCTCTATGCCCGCCTCGGCAGCGACGGCCCGCATCTGATGTTTGCCGGCCATACCGATGTCGTGCCGGTCGGCGACGAAGCCGCCTGGACGCATGCGCCCTTTGCCGCCGAGATATCGAAGGGCGAACTGTTCGGCCGCGGCGCCGTCGACATGAAGGGCGGCATCGCCTGTTTCGTCGCCGCCGTCGCCCGCCATATCGAAAAAAACGGACCACCTCGCGGCTCGATCTCCTTCCTGATCACCGGCGACGAGGAAGGCCCGGCGATCAACGGCACGATCAAACTGTTGCAATGGGCGGCCGAGCGCGGCGAGCGCTGGGATGCCTGCCTGGTCGGCGAGCCCACCAATCCGGACAGGCTCGGCGACATGATCAAGATCGGCCGGCGCGGCTCGCTGTCGGGCAGGATCACCGTGCACGGCGTGCAGGGCCATGCCGCCTATCCGCATCTTGCCGACAATCCGGTGCGCGGCATGCTGCAGCTGACGCAGGCGCTGATGGACCCGCCCTTCGATGGCGGCACCGACGATTTCCAGCCCTCGAACCTCGAAGTGACCACGGTCGATGTCGGCAATCCGGCGACCAACGTCATTCCGGCCAAGGCATCGGCAAGTTTCAACATCCGCTTCAACGACAGCTGGACGGCCGAGACGCTGCGCGCCGAAATCCTGCGCCGTCTGCAAGCCGCCGCCGGCGACGGCCGGCTGCGGCCAGGCCGCGAACCGGTGAAATACGATATCGTCTGGGCCGACCGGCCGAGCCATGTCTTCCTGACTCGCAACAATGCCCTGATCGCCTCGCTGTCGTCGGCCGTCGCGAGCGTGACCGGCCGTTCGCCTAAGCTTTCGACCACCGGCGGCACCTCGGATGCACGTTTCATCAAGGATTATTGCCCGGTCGTCGAGTTCGGCCTCGTCGGCCAGACGATGCACATGGTCGACGAACGCGTGGCCGTTACCGATCTGGAGATGCTGACGGCGATCTACGAAACCTTCATCGCCCACTGGTTCGCCCATGCCGGGACTTAGGGAAGTCCAGTATTATCTGGCCGGCCTCTGGCTGCTGATCCGGCTGGATCCGCGCGGCTTCCGCTACCTCGACATGTCCGAGCGCGGCGTCAACCGCTCGTTCTGGGCGATCGCCTGGTGCCTGCCGCCGATGGGCATTTCCTGGCTCTGGTGGCGGCAGGTCTTTCTGCGGTCGATGCCGCCCGAAGCCGATGTCGGCTTTGCCTTCTATATCCGGCTCGGCTTCGTCGAACTCGCCAACTGGTTCGTGCCGCTGGTCTTTGCCGGGCTGCTGCTGCTTGCCTTCCGCATGGGTGAGCGTTTCGCCCCCGTCGTCGTCAGCGTCAACTGGCTCGGCGTGCCGCTCTCCTATATCAACGGGCTGCTGCTGGCGATGGTGGTCTTCCTTCCCGGCTCCGTCGGCCTGGTCTCGCTGCTGCTGCTGGCCTTCATGCTGGCGCAGGTCTTTGTTCTGGCGCGCATTCTGCGGATGATCTGCCACGGCCACGCGCTGATGGTCGGCGCAATGACGCTGGTGCTGCTGGTGCCGTCGATGATCCTTTCGGAATATCTGCAGCACTTCCTCGGCATCTATCCGGTCTGATCGAGCCTAGAGCCTTTCCTGGTTAGATTGAAGCATTCTGCCGGAGCAGGTTTTCGTCAGGGCAGAGGCGATTGGCGAAGGGCATACCCCTTGGTACGTCCGAGCCGATCGCCTCTGATCCTGGCTAGAGATGCCCGGCCCACCGGCCGCACCGCTTCGCCATGGCGAAGCGATCAGTGCGTCCGGCGCTTCCCAAGTCTTGCAGATTTGCCTGGCAAATCTGCGGGAGGGTTGGCTGAAACGGGCCGGCTGATCGACCGGCCGGCTTGGCCGTAGAACTGGGCTACGACGCGCGCCGGCCGGTCGACCATCCGACTCCGTTTGAGCCAACAGAATGATTCAATCTAACCAGGAAAGGCTCTAGGATTGATCGTCATCGGGATCGCCGACCGGCCTGCGCCGGTCGGGGATCACGTCGGGATAATCCACCTGCAGGAAATAGAGCCCGTCGGGCGGCGCCACCGGGCCGCAGGCCTTGCGGTCGCGCGCTTCCAGAGCCGCCTCGACATCGTCAGGCGTCCATTTGCCTTCACCGGCGAGCTTCAGCGTGCCGGCGAAGGAACGGATCTGGTTGTGGAGAAAACTCTGCGCCGTGGCGCGGATCTCGATCAGCTCGCCGCTGCGCGTCACATCCAGCCGGTCGAGCGTGCGCACCGGGCTGTTTGCCTGGCAATGGGCGGCGCGGAAGGTGGAAAAATCGTGCCGGCCGACCAGCCGCTGGGCGGCGGCATGCATGACCTGGTGGTCGAGCGCCTTCGGCACCCACCAGGCCTTGCCGGCTTCCAGCGCCAGCGGCGCCTTGCGGCTGACGATGCGATAGAGGTAATGGCGGCGCAGCGCCGAAAAGCGGGCATCGAAGAATTCCGGAACCGCTTCGACATCGAGAATGGAGACACGCTCGCCGGCGAGCCTCAGATGCGCGTTCAAGGCATTCTGCAGCTGGTAGGGCGACCAGTCCTTGGAAAGATCGGTATGAACCACCTGCCCCATGGCGTGGACGCCTGAGTCAGTGCGGCCGGCGCCGCGGACCGAGACGGTCTCGCCGGTCAGCGACAGCACCGCCGCTTCGATCGCGCCCTGCACAGAGGGGCCGTTCTCCTGCCGCTGCCAGCCGACATAGGGGCCGCCGTCATATTCGACGGTCATGCGGAAGCGCGGCATCAGGAAAGCCTCGTGCCGGCGGCAAGCGGCGTGCCCCTGAGGAAATCGGCTGCGGCCAGCGGCTTGCCGCCGGCCTTCTGCAGCCGCGTCAGCCGCACCGCGCCGGAGGCGCAGGCGACCACCAGATCGTCGCTCAGCAATTGCCCGGCAGGCCCCTCGCCTTCCGCCAGTTCGGAGCCCAGCACCTTCACCCGCTCAGGCTTGCCGCCGGCCTCGAGTTCGAACCAGGCGCCGGGAAACGGTGCCAGGCCGCGGATATGGTTGTGCACATCCCTGGCAGTCCCGGCGAAATCGATGCGGGTCTCGGCCTTGTCGATCTTGGCGGCATAGAGCACGCCGTCTTGTTGCTGCGGCGTCAGCGGCAGGTCGTTCATTTCAAGCTTCACCATGGCTTCCGCCATCGCCCTGGCGCCGACCTGCATCAGCCGGTCGTGCAGCTCGCCTGCCGTCATGTTCGAGCCGATCTCGACTTTTCGGGTGAGCGCGACGGCGCCGGTATCGAGGCCTTTATCCATCTTCATCACCATCATGCCGGTTTCTGCGTCACCCGCCATGATTGCTCGCTGGATGGGCGCTGCACCCCGCCAGCGCGGCAGCAGCGAGGCATGGCCGTTGTAGCAGCCGTCGCGCGTGCCGTTCAAAACCGCCTCCGGCAGCAGCAAGCCGTAAGCGACGACGACGGCGACATCGGCATTGAGGGCGGCAAACCTCTCGCGCTCCTCGGCATCCCTAAAATTGACCGGCGTGAAAACCGGCAGGCCGAGCAGTTCGGCCGCCTGATGCACCGGCGATTTCTGCAGATCGAGGCCGCGCCGGCCGCCTGGCCGCGGCGGCTGGGTATAGACGGCGGCAATCCGGTGGCCGGCATCGACGAGCAGGCGCAAGGTCGGAACCGAGAACTCGGGTGTTCCCATGAAAATGATGCGAAGGGACATTCTAGCTCGCCAATTGAGGGTCACCCCTCTTCAAACGGGTTTACGAGCTTGAGATCAAGCCCCTCGAAATCTCTGGTGTTGCGGGTGGCGAGCGTGGCGCCGTTGGCAAGGCAGATGGCGGCGATCATCGCATCCTTCGTTTCCATCGGCCGCCCGGCCTTTCTGCGCTCCGCAGCCAGCAGGCCGTAGCGGTTGGCCGCACTGAGGGAAAACCCGAGGATACGGCCTGCAAATTCCGACCCGATCCGATTGAAGTCGGAAACCAACGCTGTCTTTCGCTTGCCATCGTCGAGCAGTTCGAGACCATAGCGCATTTCGGCGACGGCGATCGTCGTCAGGAAAAGCGCCTCAACGTCGTAGCCGTCAAGCCAGTTCAATATCCGCTCGCTGTGGGTCCTCCCCTGCATTTCGGAAATCACATTCGTATCGAGGACGATCATCTGTCGAAACGCGGCGGTTCACGGTCGGGTTCGTGGCGCGAGGCGGCAATGGCGTCCACCTCATCATCGCTCAATCGTTCGTCACCCATCAGGGCACGCAGGCGCTGCCCGGCCGAAACGCCCGAGCGCTCCGCGGCGATCTGCCGGCGGAGGATTTCGATCGCCTCTTCCGACAGGCTGCGGCCATTGCGCTGCGCGCTTTCCTGAAGCTGCCGTTTCATTGCCTCCGGAACATCGCGAATAAGCAAATCACCCATTCAGCACCTCCATTATGATATCGGTGATATCATAATGCCTTGCCAACGCAATTTCAACGCGATGCTCAGAGCGCCTTGGACTTCGCCGCCTTGGTGAACTTCTTGATCACCATCTCCCGCTTCAGCCGCGAGATATAATCGATGAACAGCACGCCGTTCAGATGGTCGATCTCGTGCTGCAGGCAGGTGGCGAGCAGGCCGTCGGCCTCAGCCGTCTGTTCCTTGCCGTTGCGGTCGAGATATTTGACCGAGACGACTGCGGGGCGCTCGACCTCGGCATAATAATCCGGGATCGACAGGCAGCCTTCCTCATAGACCGAGCGCTCGTCGGAGGATTTGACGATCTCCGGGTTGATGAACACCTGCGGCTGCTTCTCCTCGCCCTCGCGCGACACGTCGATGACCAGCATGCGGCGCGGCACGCCGATCTGGACCGCCGCAAGGCCGATGCCCGGCGCGTCGTACATGGTTTCCAGCATCTCGTCGGCAAGACGCTGCAGGTCGGCGTCGACCCGCTCGATCGGCTTGGAGATCTGGCGGAGAATGGGATCGGGAAGAATGATGAGTGGCTTGATGGTCATGGCGTTCCCATAACCCATCTTTTCCGACTATGGAATTATCCGGCAGGCGGGGAAGATGCTTTTTTGCATCCCCGCCCGGAATTTCGCCATATTCGCCCCGGGCTGCTCGGCCGGCAGCGGTGCCGGATCGACCCTTGAGGCCAGCAAGCCCTCGGCCTGCGAGGACATTGGGGGCGCCATATCCGTTCACGTTTTGATCTATATATTGCCGCTTCTTCTGTTATGGTTGCGGCATGACCGCTAGTCCCGATTCGTTCACTTTGTCGTTTGCCTCGATCAGTCCGGCCATGCTGGCGCTTGCCGGCGGGGCTCTGCTGGCTCTTGTCCTGCTGGTGATCGTGCTGCTGCTGCGCGGCGCAAGCCTTCGCCACGAACAGGCGGAAGAGGCAAGCTTTCGTGCCGCTGAAAGCGACGCGCGCATGGCCGAGCTTCTCAAGATCCAGGCGGAGATGCAGGGCCGGATCGCTGTGATGACCGAGGTGTTCGGCGCGCGGCAGAGCGAACTGAACCAGGCGATCAGCCAACGCCTCGACGGCATGTCGCAGCGCGTCAACTCGACGATCACCGAACAGACCAAATCGACGCATGAAAATCTGCAGCGGCTGCAGGAGCGGCTGGCGGTGATCGACGCGGCGCAGAACAATATCCAGACGCTCGCCAAGGATGTCGTCGGGCTGCAGGCCATTCTTTCCAACAAGCAGACGCGCGGTGCCTTCGGCCAGTCCCGGATGGAAACCATCGTCGCCGACGGCCTGCCGATGGGCGCCTATGCCTTCCAGCAGACGCTCTCCAACGGTTCGCGGCCGGACTGCACGATCCGCATGCCGAACGGCGCGCCGCCGCTGGTGATCGATGCGAAATTTCCGCTCGAAGGCTGGAACGCGATCCGCGACGCCGGCAGCCCGGAGGCCGGCAAGATCGCCGGACAGCAGTTCCGCCGCGACATGGAGATCCATATCAGGGATATTTCCGAGAAATATCTGATCCAGGGGGAAACCCAGGATACGGCCTTTCTCTTCGTGCCGTCGGAATCGATCTTCGCCGAGCTCCACGAGAATTTCGAGCCGGTGGTGCAGAAGGCGCACCGGGCCCGTGTCGTCATCGTCTCGCCGTCGCTGTTGATGCTGTCGATCCAGGTCATCCAGGCCGTGCTCAAGGATCAGCGCATGCGGGCGCAGGCGCATCTGATCCAGGGCGAGGTGGCGATCCTGATGGACGATCTCGGCCGCCTGGACGAACGGGTGCGCAAGCTGCAGGGTCATTTCGCCATGGCGCAGAAGGACATCGACATGGTGGTCACCTCGGCCGACAAACTGACCAAGCGCGGCGCCAAGATCGAAGCGCTGGAATTCGAGGCGGGCGGCAGCGAGGTCAAGCCGGACCACGACGGCGAACCAGCGGCCAAATCGGTGGAAAGCCGCACCGGTCTTCTCAAGCTCCGGGTGGTTGACGAGGAGTGACCGCTTCGGGCAGTGTCTCGCCCGCACGAAACAGCAGGCGCATGACGTCGCCCGCATGCGCCAGAGGACGGGACACCCCTGATGATTACAGTTTTCGGGTCCATCAACATGGACCTCATCGCCACCACCGAGCGCCTGCCGAAGCCCGGCGAGACGGTGGCCGGCAACGGCTTTGCCACCGCCGCCGGCGGCAAGGGTGCCAACCAGGCCTTGGCTGCGCGCCGCGCCGGCCGCTATGTGCACATGGCCGGCGCCGTCGGCAAGGACAGCTTCGCCGCCGATGCCCTTTCCCTGCTCGATGAAGCGGGAACCGATCTCTCCCTCGTCAGGCATGTCGACGGTCCCACAGGCACGGCGCTGATCCTGGTCGGCGGCGACGGCGAAAACATGATCGCCGTCGTTCCCGGCGCCAACGGCCTGGTCACGCCTGACGATGCCGACGCCGCGGTCGGCGGCATGCAGGAAGGCGATATTCTGATGCTGCAGCTCGAAGTGCCGACGGCGGCTGTCGAACGTGCCCTGTCGACCGCCCGCGCCAAGGGAGTCACCAGCATCCTCAACCTTGCGCCATTGATTCCCGATGCGCCGCGTCTCGGCCGGCTTGCCGATATCGTCATCGCCAACGAGACCGAATTCGAGCGGCTCGCCGGACAAGACGGCATGGACGCGCAAGCGCGCGAGGCGGCCCTGACGCGCCTGCATGCCGAAACCGGCCAGACGCTGATCGTGACGCTCGGCGGCGACGGCGTCGTCGCCATCCGCGACGGGGCGATGGCGAGGGCTAAGGGACTGGAGATCGAGCCCGTCGATACGGTCGGCGCCGGCGATACTTTCTGCGGCTATTTCGCTGCAAGCCTCGATGAGGGCCTGGATTTTGCCTCGGCGTTGCGCCGGGCGGCGGTCGCCGGTTCGCTCGCCTGCCTCAAATCAGGAGCGCAGCCTTCGATCCCTTCGGGTGAAGACGTCGCAGCCAGGATATAGCGGGGATTCCTTGCGAAGCCGCCGGCAGAACTCCCGCTGAACCAGGGAAATCCGGCGGTTTTTCGGCCTGGCGCGCATCGCATGATCGCAAAACTGCTGCCCAGTTTTGCAAGACATGGTTCAGGCAGCGTTCGACGTCTGCTCTTCGTTGAGGAAGGCGTAGATCGCCGAGGCGGAATCGGTGGCGCGCAGCTTGGCGACCAGATCGTGATCGCGCAGCACGCGGGCGATCCGCGACAGGGCCTTGAGGTGATCGGCGCCAGCGCCTTCCGGCGCCAGCAGCAGGAAAACCAGATCGACAGGCTGGTCGTCCAGGGCCTCGAAATCGACCGGCTGTTCCAGCCGGGCGAAAATGCCGACGATCGAATGGATGTTGACCAGCTTGCCGTGAGGAATGGCGATGCCGTTGCCGACGCCGGTCGAGCCAAGGCGTTCGCGCTGCAAGATGACGTCGAAGATCTCCCGTTCGGAGAGCCCGGTGATCCTGGCGGCTCTTGCGGCCAATTCCTGAAGCAGCTGTTTCTTGGAATTTACTCTGAGGGCGGGAATGATCGCATCCTGATGGAGCAAATCTGCCAATGCCATTTCTTTTTCCTTCTGTCGCCTCGATCAAATGCACGGAGCGGCGGCAATACCGCCGCTCACCGCCCTGACCTCAGCCTTTGATATTGGCCGAATCGATCCAGCCAATATTTCCGTCGTGCCGACGGTAAACGATATTCAAATGTTCCTTGCCGGGGCTGCGGAACAGGAGAAGCGGCTCGTCGGTCATGTCGAGCGCCATTACGGCGGTGGCGACCGACATGGTCTTCAGCTGCTTCGTGCTTTCAGCGACGATTGCCGGGGCGAAATCGTCGGGAATTTCATCTTCGTGATCAGGAACAGAGTCCATGACCGTGTAGGAGACTTCTGCAAAACCGTTCAGATGGTTTCCGGCATGATGGTCCTTCAGCTTGCGCTTGTAGCGGCGCAGGCGCTTTTCGATGCGCTCCGAAGCGGCGTCAAAAGCAAGCTGGGGATCGGTCGCTTCACCGGCCGCATGCAGCACCACCCCACTGTCGAGATGAAGCTTGCAGTCGGCGGAGAAACGCGAACTCGCCTTTTCCACGGTCACCTGGCCGGAATACCCCCCGTCGAAGTATTTCGTGATGGCCATACCAATTTGGTCCTCGATCTTTTGACGGAACGATTCACCAATTTCCATATGTTTACCGGACACACGCACACTCATGGAGTTTCCCTTCTTGTCGTCGTTTGCGGGTATCAGTTTACGCCAAGCCTCAGGTTCATCCAAGCACTTCGCGCAATCTCAAGCAAGATCGGCGTCGGCCTGCTGGTCCTTGGTGCCCTTCTGATGCTGGGGATAACTCCAGACGCCGTTTGCGGCATCGATTGCGGCGGGCTTCTAGCCAGCCGTTGACAGAAAGTCAATAGGGCGAAAAACCGCGATTGCTAATGCGCGCATCGCGTGTATCTGGTGCCAGCGAAAATAGGGCCTGCAGCCGACCCAGAGCTATTGATTTCTAAAGGCTTCTCGCTTGGATTGCATTCATCCTTGCCGGGATCGTCATGGCTGCGACACCGAGAATGACGCAAACGAGTCCAATCCAGGCGGTGGAGCTCAGCCTTTCGCCGAGGAAAACCGATGCCGATCGCAACGCCGATCGGCACCCTGAGATAGGCTTGCGACGTCGTTGCGACCGAACCCAGCGTCTGGACGAGACGGAAATAGATCGCAAAGGCAAGCGCCGTCGAAAAGGCGGAAAGAGCCAGCAGCGCCAGAATCGATGCGGCCGAGGGATCGAGCGCCCACGGCCGGTCGACGACGAGGCTGAGCGGCAAGAGAATGACCGCACCTGAAATCAGCGAGCCGGCCGCCGGCACGGCGGGATCGAGGCCCTTGAAGTTCTTGCTGAAAATCGCCGCACCTGCATCACAGGCGGTCGCCAGGATGATGGCGAGCTGCGCCATCAGGCCTTCGCCGAGACCGGCGAGCACCTCGACGCCGATCAGCAGGCAGATGCCCGCAAGCCCTGATATGACGCCGAAAAGCTTTCGCGCCGTCACCGGCTCATGGCGGGCGATCAGCACGGTCAGCAGGAAGGTGAAGATCGGCGTCGCCGAATTGAGGATCACCGCTGCTGCATAATTCCTTAAATCGGAATCGATTTAAGGATAAAATTATGCAGCCATTCAAAATGCTACAGCGTCCTTTGCGCGTCTGAAAGACGCGCGGCGCTGTAGCCCGGCATCGACGGATTGTTCCGCCCAGGCAATCAGCGTGAAGGGAATGACGCTGTTCAGACAGGCCTGAACGAAAAACCGCCGCCACGTCGCGCGGTCCGTGGGCAGGCGGATTCGCCGGCAGCGGAGGACGACAAGCAGGATGCAGCCGGCAATCAGCGTGCGGACGGCGATCAACGTCACCGGCGGGATCG
Organism: Rhizobium sp. N122; assembly: GCF_002211295.1. Classification (NCBI taxonomy): domain Bacteria; kingdom Pseudomonadati; phylum Pseudomonadota; class Alphaproteobacteria; order Hyphomicrobiales; family Rhizobiaceae; genus Rhizobium; species Rhizobium sp. N122. The sequence goes on from NZ_LOKU01000056.1 coordinate 81,236, forward strand.
TCTCGACACCGATCTTGATGAAAGTATAGGAGGAACCCCACAGGGTCGCCAGCGCCAGCAGCAGAAGAAGCTCTCTGGTAAGGTTCCGATTTTGCGGCATGGTTGTCGGCTTTCCAATGATCAGGACATCGGAGGAGTAGCGGGGATTTGGAGCTGGATGCTTCGATTAAGCCCGAAGCATTGCGGCGTCAGAAGCCCGAGACCTTGGCGAGCGCCCGCTTTTCGCGGCGGCGCTGCACCGAGGAGGCGATATTCATGGCTTCGCGGTATTTGGCAACCGTGCGCCGGGCGAGATCGACGCCGCCCTTCTTCAGCATGTCGACGATATCGTCGTCGGAGAGCACGGCATCCGGGCTCTCCTGCATGATCAGCGCGCGGATCTTGTGACGCACCGCCTCGGCGGAATGGCTGTCGCCGCCGGCGACGGCGCTGATCGAGACGGTGAAGAAATATTTGAGCTCGAAGAGGCCGCGCGGCGTCAGCATATATTTGTTCGAGGTGACGCGGCTGACGGTGGATTCATGCATTTTGATCGCTTCGGCGACCGTCTTCAGGTTCAGCGGGCGCAGGTGGTCGACGCCGTTCAGCAGGAAGGCATCCTGCTGGCGGACGATCTCGCTTGCCACCTTCATGATGGTCTTCGCCCGCTGGTCGAGACTGCGCGTCAGCCAATTGGCGCTCTGCAGGCATTCGGAGAGGAAAGCGTGATCCTCGCCATTCCTGGTCACGCGGGAAAAATAGGATTGGTTGACGAGCACGCGCGGCAGCGTATCCGGATTGAGCTCGACCAGCCAGCCACCCTCCGAAGAGGGCCTGACGACGACATCGGGCATGATCGCTTCCGATACGCCGGTCTCGAAACCGCTGCCGGGCTTGGGATTGAGCTGGCGGATCTCGCCGAGCATATCGAGAAGGTCTTCCTCGTCGACGCCGCAGAGCCGCTTCAGCGTGGCGAAATCGCGCCGCGCCAGCAGTTCGAGGTTTTCGACGAGCGCCTGCATGGCCGGGTCGTATCGGTCCTTCTGCCTGAGCTGGATCGCCAGGCATTCCGACAGGCTGCGGGCGAAGACCCCCGGCGGATCGAGCGTCTGCAGGGCGGAAAGCACACGCTCGGCCGCAGTCAGGCTGGTGCCGAGCCGCTCGCCGGTCTCGACGAGATCGACTTGCAGATAACCGGCATCGTCGAGCTGATCGACGAAGTTCTGCGCGATCAGCCGATCGGCCATGTCGGGCAGCACGAAGGGGATCTGCTGGGCGAGATGATCGCGCAGCGACACCTGGCCGGCGACGAAATCGTCGAGATCGTAATCGGCGCCCTCGCCGCCACTGCCCGGCATGGATTTCCACTGGCCGACGAGTTCCGGCGCATCGAGGCGCTGCGGCGCGCTGTCATCGGGAAAGACATTGGTGTAATTGGCGTCGAGCTCGTCGTTCAGCCGGCTGGTGCTGGCGCTGCCGCCGTTGTCGTACCAATCGCTGGAGAGGGCTTCGGTGCGGTTGTCGTAACCGTCGTCCGAGCCTGCATCCTCCGGCGAATGTCCATAAGGTTCGTCTTCGGCTTCGCCGCGTTCGGCCCCTGCCTCGCCGTCATTCGACGGAAATTCGAGGAGCGGGTTCTTCTCGACTTCCTGGGCGATGAACTGGGTGAGCTCGACATGCGTCATCTGCAGCAACTGGATGGATTGCATCAGTTGCGGTGTCATCACCAGGGATTGGTTCTGGCGCAGGAAAAGACTGGCGGACAGTGCCATGACGGACGCGAAACTCCCTCGATTCCTCCGGGAAACCGCGTCCGATCACACTTCAGGCGACGGAAATCCAACTGGCCCAAAAATTGCTTTTTTATCTCATTTGGTCAAGCGGAACTATGCCGGCGCGGTTAATTTCTGCGATGGGACAGGTGTCGGCAAAACGTCTGCGCCGTTTCAGGACGACCGCGGCAGCGTCCCCGTCTTTGGCATCATCAGCCGTTCAGAGGCTGAAATTGTCGCCGAGATAAAGTCGGCGCACTTCCGGATTGTTGACGATGTCGTTCGCCCGGCCATGGGTCAGTACTTCACCGGCATGGATGATGTAGGCGCGATCGATCAGGCCCAGCGTCTCACGCACATTGTGGTCGGTGATGAGAACGCCGATGCCGCGGGCCGTCAGGTGGTGCACGAGATTCTGGATGTCGGCGACCGAGATCGGATCGACGCCGGCAAAGGGTTCGTCGAGCAGCATGAAGGTCGGGTCGGTCGCCAGCGCGCGCGCGATTTCGAGGCGGCGGCGCTCACCGCCCGACAGGGCGACGGCGGCACTCTTGCGCAGCTTCTGGATATGGAATTCCTCGAGCAGCTCGTTGAGCTTCTGCTCGCGCTCGGCCTTGTCCTTGACATGCACTTCGAGGACGGCGCGGATATTTTCTTCCACCGTCAGCCCGCGGAAGATCGAGGCTTCCTGCGGCAGGTAACCGACGCCGAGGCGCGAGCGGCGGTACATCGGCATGGTCGTGACGTCGTTGCCGTCGATCTCGATCGTGCCCTCATCCACCGGCACGAGGCCGGTGATCATGTAAAAACAGGTGGTCTTGCCGGCGCCGTTCGGGCCGAGCAGGCCGACGGCCTCACCACGGCGCACCACCAGCGAGACGCCGTTGACGACGCGACGCGTCGCATAGGTCTTCGTCAGACCGCGTGCGATCAGCGTTCCCTGATAGCGGCTTTTGTCGGCGGCGCCCGCAGCTTGTGGCCCGGGCTGGCCAAACATGGTGGATAGCGATGATAATTTCACGTGTGAGGCCGGCTTCTCAGTTCTGCTTTTGCTGCGCATTCGGCTGCGATTTTGGATCGAGCTGAATCTGGACACGCCCGCCGCAGCTTTCAAGCTCCGCCTGACCGGTTTGCATGTGAACGGTCAGTTTGCAGCCGGTAAAGACGTTCGGTCCATCCGACAGAATAACCTTGTTGCTTTGATCCGCCGTGAGAATAAAGGTCTGCGAGGCCATATCGAAAGCGCCGTCATCGGCAGTCGCCGTCTGCGTGCCCGATGTCAGCAGCACCTTGTCGGTCACCAGGATCTTGTCGATATCGGCACTTCCCGATGCCAGCGAGGCCGGCTGGGCCGGTTGGGCCGCGGGTTGCGTTCCGTCAGCGGCCGGCTTTGCCGCCTTGTCCTTGTAATAGACGGTCATCTTGCCGGACTGCATCGTCGTCGTCCCCTGGACGACCTTGACCTTGCCGGTGAACAAAGCGGTGTGTTCCTGGTCGTGGATCTCCAGCTTGTCGCTTTCGATCTGGATCGGCTGGTCGTTGGACAGCTTCATGCCCGACATGGTGGCAGCCTGCTGTGCGCCCGCGCCCGGGGCCATCAGAATAAGGGCAAATGCGCCGGCGATGAATGCCATACCGGTCTTGCAAGTGGAAAAACGACAATCTTTTGTCATGGATGACCCGGCTGGTTAAGTGCCCTGTTTATGGATGGCGGATGGATCGACATTCATGCGAACATTCCCCTCGAATGTGATCACCCGCCCCTTATCGGTTATCTGGAGCGTCTTCGCAACAATGGAGGCATTGTCCTTGGTGATGGTGACGGGGTCGTCGCTGCGCATGTTTCCGCCCTTGATGTCGAGGTGGGCGGACTGGAAATTCGCGTTGAGGCCGCTGCTCAGCACCAGTGTGAAGGGGGCCGTCATATGCAGGTTGTCGGTGGCGCGATTGTAATCGGCCGTCGAGGCGACGACGCGGGCGATCAGCCCGTCATTCATCGGCACCGCCGCCTTGATGGTCTCGAGCGTGATCAGATCGGGATTGCGGATATCCTGCAGCGCCCGTTCGGCAAGCATCGAATAGTTGACGCCGTCGGAATTGCGGCCCGCGATCGCCGGCTTTTCCATCACGACCTTGCCGTTCTCGATCTTGGCGCCTTCCATCTTGATGTTCTCGGGCAGATAGATCTTGACCAAGGCCACCGCCGTCAGGCCGGCCGCGACGACGAGGGCTGCCACCGGCAGCAAAATCTTCAGCCGCCGCACGCGGGCGGAATGAAACAACGCATCGCCATAGGCGCTCCGGCCGGAGCCCGCATAGGCGGCATGTCCGTTGTTCTTCAGGGTATCGAGCATAGGTCTCGTTCCATGTGCGGTGACCGCAGCGCCTCGTAACAAGGCCGGCCGCCAATCACAGTTCGTTTCGCATTATTACATTGGCTTGCCAATATGGAATTTTTTCTGCAACAAGCAACAAAACGGAAAAACATCAAAAAGTGGCATTCGTGCGCGCCGCTGCCACCTATTTCACCGGACCCATCGGCGGGCATGCCGAAGCCGGGGCAAGCGCTGGAGGTATCTCATGGACAGTTCGATGATCGCGGATCGCCGGCGGCTGCGCCGCAAGCTCTGGTTCTGGCGCCTCGCGGCGGTGGCCCTCTTCGTGGCGCTCGGTTTCGCCTTCTACAGCTTCGCCTTCGGCGACACCAAGACGAGCCGCCCGCATATCGCCCATGTGACGATAACCGGGCTGATCGTCGACGACGACGAGCTTCTGGAGCGGCTGAAGAAGGTCGAGACCAACGACCAGGTGAAGGCGGCGGTGATTTCGATCTCCTCGCCCGGCGGCACGACCTATGGCGGCGAAAAAATCTTCAAGGCGATCCGCGCGATCGCAGCCAAGAAGCCCGTCGTCTCCGACGTGCGCACGCTGGCCGCCTCCGCCGGCTACATGATCGCCACCGCCGGCGATACGATCGTTGCCGGCGACAGTTCGATCACCGGCTCGATCGGCGTCATCTTCCAGTATCCGCAGATCCAGCCGCTGCTCGACAAGATCGGCGTGTCGCTGCAGGAGATCAAATCTTCGCCGCTGAAGGCCGAGCCCTCGCCCTTCCATGAGGCGAGCGAGGACGCCAAGGCGATGATCCGCAACATGGTGGTCGACAGCTATAACTGGTTCGTCGATCTGGTCGCCGACCGGCGCAAGCTGCCGCGCGACGAGGTGCTGAAACTCGCCGACGGCACGATCTATACCGGCCGCCAGGCGCTCAAGGTGAAACTCGTCGATACGCTCGGCGGCGAGGCGGAAATCCGGGCCTATCTCAAGTCGCGCGGCGTCGACGCCGACCTGCCGATGGTGGACTGGGACAAGAAGAGCAATACGCCGTTTCTGCTCGCTGGGGCTGTTTCGCGGTTGATTACGATCTTCGGTTATGATGATCTCTTGAAAGGCCAGGATATCAATGGAATCCTGCCCCCAAAGTTGCTTCTTGACGGGCTGCTTTCAGTTTGGCAGGTTGGCCACGATTGATAAGAAATCAATAATTTAAGGGGGCGAAGGTGATCAAGTCCGAATTGGTGCAGATTGTTGCGGCACGCAACCCGCATCTCTATCATCGCGACGTCGAGAATATCGTCAACGCGGTTCTCGACGAGATCACGGATGCACTGGCTGCGGGAAACCGCGTCGAATTGCGCGGCTTTGGCGCGTTTTCGGTGAAGAACCGCCCTTCGCGCTCCGGCCGCAACCCGCGCACCGGCGATACCGTCTTCGTCGAGGAGAAATGGGTTCCCTTCTTCAAGACCGGCAAGGAGCTGCGCGAGCGGCTCAATCCCGGTCAGGCCGACGAAGAGGATTGAGCGACCTAAGCGGCCTGCGGCGAAACCCGCACTTGAACTCGATGGCCGTTTTCCTATTCTGCTAGTGCATCGGCCCGAAAATCGGAATCGATTTTCGGGCCGATGCATAAGTACCAAGCGCCGACGCATGGAGAGCTCAAATGGCCAAGAAGATCGTCAACCTGTTGATTCTGCTGCCACTCGGCGTCGTCCTCATCGTCTTCTGCGTCGCCAACCGACAAAGCGTCACGCTCGCCTTCAATCCGTTCCGGCCGGAAGATCAGGTGCTGGCGGTTTCGGCGCCCTTCTTCGTCTTCCTGGTGGTTGCCCTGATCGCAGGCATGCTGATCGGCGCGGCCGCCACCTGGTTCGGCCAGGGCAAACACCGCAAGCGCGCCCGCACCGAAGCCAAGGAAGCCATCCGCTGGCAGGGTGAGGCCGACCGCCACAAGAGCCGCGCCGAGGAAATCGCCGGACAGCTTCCGGCACGGTAAAGCGGCTCGGTTTCGACGACGCTCGCCGGTCAGACCGGAAGAAAGCTCAGCTCCTCATAATCGCCCTCCGGCGACGTGCCGTTGCCGGTCACGCGGAAACCATGGGCGAGATAGAACGCTTTCGCCCGCCGGTTTTTCACCAGGCATTTCAGCCGGTAGCGGTGTTGCGGCCATTCCGGCAGCGCCTGCAGCAGCGCCGTACCGGCGCCAAGGCCCTGGAAGTCCCGGCGGATATAGAGCATGTGGATGAAATCATCGGCGGGCCAAAGCGACAGGAAGCCGGCAACTCCGCCATTTTCATGCTCACAGACGAAGACCGTCTCGCCATTGGTATGAGCGGCGAAATCCTCGCGGTGGAACTTGCCGGGGTCGACCCAGACGAATGTTTCGCGGCGCACGGAAAGATAAATCTCCGCGAGTATTTCCTGGTCTTCCGCCCGCAGCGGCCTGATTGTCCAAGTCATGACGTCGACTTAACCCAAGCCCCTATCCCCGCCAAGCCCAAAGCGCGCGGGATCAGCCGGCCGCCATCTTCGCGACGACGGCGGCATTGAAATCCGAAAAGAACCCTTCGGCGAGCCTCTGCGAGGTCGAATCGAGCAGGCGTGCGCCGAACTGGGCAAGCCTGCCGCCGAGTTCGGCCTTTGCCCGATAATGCAGGATGGTCTCGGCGCCGTTTTCTTCGAGCACGATATCGGCGCTGCCTTTGGCAAAGCCGGCAAGACCACCCTTGCCTTCGGCCGATAACGTATAGCTCTTCGGTGCATCGACATTGGAAAGCGTCAACAGCCCATGGAAGGTGGCCGACAGCAGGCTGAACTTGACCTTGATCGTCGCCTCGAACGTGTCCGGCGACAGCCGCTCGATGCTCTGGCAGCCTGGAATGCAGCCGCGCATGATCTCGGGGTCGTTAAGCGCTGCCCAGACGACATCCCGCGGCGCAGCGATGCGTTCTTCGCCGGTGAAATCCATTCGATAACCCCATCTCCGATTCGTTCACCTTATCCCAGCGGGAAAGGCTTTTGCCAGGCGGAGAGGAATGTTATCCCGCTCGTTCCGGAGCAAGGAATTGGCGATGAGTGACGAATTGAAGCCCTGGAGCGTGACGGCAAGCCGCATCACCTACGAGGATCGCTGGATCCGTCTGCGAAGCGACGATTGCCTCACCGCCGACGGAATCGTCGTCGCGCCTTTCCATGTGCTCGACTATCCCGACTGGATCAACGTCGTGCCCGTGATGCCCGACGGGCGCGTGCTGCTGACGCGGGAATACCGGCACGGCCGCGGCGAGATCATCCACGGTCTCGTCGCAGGCGGCGTCGAGCGCGATGACAGCGGGAGCGGCGATGCGGCGATGGTGGCGGCCCGGCGCGAACTCCGGGAGGAGACCGGCTATGAAGCCTCGACCTTCGTCAAGCTGCTGACCTCCTATCCGAATGCCGCGAGCCACAGCAACGCGGTGACGAGCTGGCTGGCGCTCGGCCTCAGCCGCGCCGGGCAACCGCGGTTCGACCCCGGCGAAAAAGTCGAACTGCTGTTTGCGGATCTTGCCGCCATCCTGGGCGATCTGCAGTCCGGCGCGATCGTCATGCAGTCGATGCATGTCGCAGCCCTGTATGCGGCAGAAAGCTGGCTTCGCCGGCAGTCATCCGAGGCTTGAAATACATGCCCCGCCGGCGCGCAGTTGATCCGGCACGCTTTTCTGGGCTACTGCATAATTCAAAGGGCGCTGTGCCCGACAGAGACGCGGAAGAGCACGTTGAAACAGAAAGAACGCCGGCCGGGCCAGAAGAAGACATCAGGTCCTTCCGGTGAAAGCCGCAGGGACGATCGGGCCGGCCGGCCGGCCAAGCCGGTCGCGCGGCCACCGGCTGCCCGTGAGGCGGTGCGCGAGGCTGCCGTGCCGGCCGCCGCCGAACGGCCGTTGACGACACGCAGCGGCGAGCGCCCGATCGAGCGCGTGCCCGTCATCCTCGAATCGCTCGGGGCCGGCGACTTTCACCTGATCGACAGCGGCAACGGCGAAAAGCTGGAACAATACGGACCTTACCGCATCATCCGTCCCGAGGCCCAGGCGCTGTGGCGGCCTTCGCTGCCGGCCCATGTCTGGGAAAAGGTCGATGCCGTCTTCACCGGCGATACCGACGAGGAAGGCAGCGGTCGCTGGCGCTTCCCGAAGGCGGCGCTCGGCGAGACCTGGCCGCTCAACCTGCTCGGCGTCGATTTTTGCGGCCGTTTCACCGCCTTCCGTCATGTCGGCGTCTTCCCGGAGCAGATCGTGCACTGGAGCTGGATGAAGGAGCAGGTCGAAAAGGCAGGCCGGCCGCTGAAGGTGCTGAACCTTTTCGGCTATACCGGCGTCGCCTCGCTGGTTGCCGCCGCGGCCGGCGCCGAAGTCACCCATGTCGACGCCTCGAAGAAGGCGATCGGCTGGGCGCGGGAAAACCAGGCGCTCGGGCGCATGGAGAAGCTGCCGATCCGCTGGATCTGCGAGGATGCGATGAAATTCATCCTGCGCGAGGAACGTCGCGGCAGCCAATACGACATCATCCTCACCGATCCGCCGAAATTCGGCCGCGGCCCGAACGGCGAGGTCTGGCATCTCTTCGAGCATCTGCCCTTGATGCTCGATGTCTGCCGCGAGATCCTGTCGCCGAAGGCGGTGGGTCTGGTGCTGACGGCCTATTCGATCCGCGCCAGCTTCTATTCGATCCACGAGCTGATGCGCGAGACGATGCGGGGCGCCGGCGGCGCGGTCGAATCCGGCGAACTGGTCATCCGCGAAGCGGGCCTCGACGGCAAGACGCCGGGCCGCGCGCTTTCCACCTCCCTCTTTTCCCGCTGGGTGCCGAAATGAGCAAGGACTTCCACGATCAGGGACCGCGCAGGGTCGGCCAGGTGAAGGAAGTCACCTCGCTTGCCAATCCCATCATCAAGGACATCAAGGCCCTGACGAACAAGAAGTCGCGGGAGGAGAGCGGGACTTTCCTGGCCGAAGGGCTGAAGCTCGTCATCGATGCGATCGAACTCGGCTGGACGATCCGCACGCTGGTCTACGCCAAGGCCGCCAAGGGCAAGCCGCTGGTCGAGCAGATGGCGGCCAAGACCGTCGCCTCCGGCGGGCTGGTGCTCGAAGTCAGCGAAAAGGTGATCGGCTCGATCACCCGCCGCGACAATCCGCAGATGGTCGTCGGCATCTTCGACCAGCGCTGGATGCCGCTCAAAGACATCCGGCCGAGAGAGGGCGAGACCTGGGTGGCGCTCGACCGCGTGCGCGATCCCGGCAATCTCGGCACTATCATCCGCACAGCGGATGCGGCCGGGGCTTCCGGCGTCATTCTGGTCGGAGAGGCAACCGATCCCTTCTCGCTCGAGACCGTGCGCGCCACCATGGGCTCGGTCTTCGCCGTTCCGGTCGCACGCGCGACGCCGGAGGAATTCCTCGCCTGGCGGAAATCGGCCGGCGTTTGCGTGGTCGCGACCCATCTTGCCGGCGCGGTCGATTACCGCACCATCGACTACCGGAAGAAACCCGTCGTGCTCTTGATGGGCAACGAGCAATCCGGCCTGCCGGATCAGCTCGCCGGGCAAGCCGACGCGCTTGCCCGCATTCCGCAGCAGGGCCGCGCCGATTCCCTGAACCTCGCCGTCGCCACCGCCGTCATGCTTTTCGAGGCGCGCCGCCATCTCCTCTCACTTGCCGAGGGCAAATGACCGAACAGACGCCTGCCCGCCCCGCGCTGTTTTCGCGCCCGGCGCCGATCCTCTTCTTCATCATCGTCGCCGTCCTCCTCGACCAGATCGTCAAGATCGCGGTCGATCATTACCTGCCGCTGCAGGAGGCGGTGCCGGTTATTCCGATGCTGGCGCTCTACCGTACCTACAATCTCGGCGTCGCCTTTTCGATGCTGGAGGGCATGGACGGCTGGTTCATCGTCGGCATGCGGCTCATCATCGTCGCCTTCGTCGCCTGGCTATGGTACCGCACGGCGAAGGACCGCTGGCTCGCCCATCTCGGTTATGCGCTGATCATCGCCGGCGCGATCGGCAATCTCGTCGACCGCTTCGCCTATGGCCACGTGATCGATTACATTCTTTTCCACACCGAAAGCTGGTCTTTCGCAGTGTTCAATCTCGCCGACAGCTTCATCACCATCGGTGCGGCCTGCGTCATTCTCGACGAGCTGATGGTGCCGAAAACGGCCGGCCGCTAAAATCTTATCGAATTCCTGAAGGCATTCGGAAGAGGCCTCATGTTAGCCAGATAGCATGCAGAACCTGGGACAGTTGCAGGAAAGATTGTCCGCCGCCTTCGGCGGACCCGCCGCCAAACCGCATGAAAAGCGGATGGCGGTCTCTTTCCCGCGGCCGGTCGCATCGGCGCCTGAGGCAGCCGATGACGGCAAGATCGGGCCTGCAACGACACGCCGTCTGCTGGTCTATTGGCTTGGCGGCGCCGGTCTGCTTGCCGCGATGATCCTGACGCTGCTTGCCCATGCCGGCGATCCTCTGCTGCTTTCGGGTGGGCTTGTCATTCTCGGCCTTGCCGTCATCGCCAGCTATGCCGTGCTGATGGTTCGGCGGCGCAAGCCGCCGCGGGGCGGCAAATCGCTGCCGGATTGGAACGACGGCGCCAAGCTGTTCGCCGACGTGCACGACGTGCTCGGCGACATCACCGTCAGCCGCAGCATGGACCGGCGCATCATTTCGGCCAACGACACGTTTCGCCGCCTGACCGGGCGGCTGCGTCCGGAGGGTCGGAGCTGCGAGGAAATCGGGCTTGCTTTCCGCCCCGGCCCGATACCGCACTGCTTCGACGTCGAGATCTCGACGCCGGACGGCCAGCGCATCTTTCTCTGGCGCGACGTCGTCACCCGCGACCCGGCAAACGGCCGCCTGCTGCTGCAGAGCGTGGCGCGTGATGTGACCGATGAGCGGCTGATCGCCCAGGGCCGCGAAGAGGCCCGGCAGAAGGCCGAATATAACAGCGCCGCCAAATCAAGGCTGCTTGCCACCGTCAGCCACGAGGTGCGCACGCCGCTTTCCGGCCTCCTCGGCATGACGCATCTGCTCGCCGAGACGCGGCTGACGCAGGAGCAGCAGGACTATCTCGCCAATATCCGCCAGTCCGGCCACGCGCTGACACAGCTCGTCGAGGACCTGCTCGATTTCTCCACCATCGAGGTCGGCCGCTTCGCGCTGCACCCGCGCTCGGAATCGCTGCGCAAGCTTCTGGAAAGCGTCGTCGAGATGCTCGCCCACCGGGCGCATGAAAAGGGCATCGAGATCGGCGCCACGGTGTCTTCGGACGTGCCGGAGAATATGAGCTTCGACCCGGCGCGGCTGCGCCAGGTTCTGTTCAACGTCATCGGCAATGCCGTGAAGTTCACCCAGGCCGGCGGCGTCTTCATTCGCGTGTCGCTCGAGGCAGACGACCTGTCGATCACCGTCACCGATAGCGGTCCCGGCATGACGGCGGAGGAGCAGGCGCGCGTCTTCGGCGAGTTCGAGCAGGGCGGGACCGTCGCCGACAAGAGCAGCGGCACCGGGCTCGGCCTTGCCATCTCCGCCCGCATCATGCGCGAATTCAACGGCGCGCTGACTGTTGCCAGCGAAAAGGGCAAAGGCAGCGAATTCACCATCCGCTTCCCGGTCGATATCGGCAGCGAGCGCCCCGACAGGCGCAATACGCTGCTTGCCGGCAACAGCGTCGTGCTGCTGGCGCCGGCGGGGGCTGCGCGCACCGCCATCGCCGAGACGATCACCGCGCTCGGCGGTCTCTGCCATCTGGTCGGCGACGGCGAGAGCGCGCGGGCAACGCTGCTCGGCCTGGCAAACAGCGGACAGCGGCCGACCGATATCATCATCGATCACCGCATGTCGGCGGAATTTTCCGCCCATCTTGCCGATCGCGCCGAAATCGCTGCCCTTGGCCTGCGCAAGGTCCTGCTCGTCAATCCGGAAGAGCGCAGCGCCCATCCGCTCGACCTCTTCGACGCCTGGCTCATCCGGCCGCTGCGCGAACAGTCGCTGATCGACGTGCTGCGCGGACGCATGCGCGGCATGGAGAAGCGCGACGCGCTGAACGACAACCAGCCGGGCTTCGGCCTTTCGACGGCGGAGACGATGGTTGCCGCCAGCGGGCTCAACATCCTGCTTGGCGAGGACGATCCGATCAATGCCATGCTGGTGCGCGTCGTGCTGGAGAAGGGGGGGCATAAGGTGCGCCATGTCGACGATTTCGAGACGCTGCTCGATTGCGCCCTGTGCGAGGCGAACGCCCGGCCCGATATCATCATCAGCGACCTGTCGATGCCCGGCGGCAACGGCATCGATATGCTCGCACGCCTGCGCGGCCATGAAAGACGGCTCGACCTTGCCTCGGTGCCGGTGATCGTGCTGACCGCCGACAAGAGCGACGAATCGCGCCGCCAGGTCTTGCTGAACGGCGCCAACCGCGTCATGGTCAAGCCGGTCGACCCGGTGCGGCTGCTGACCGAAGTTCAGGCGGTCGCCGCACTTTCCGCCCGCCGGGCGGAGGCGCGGTAACGTGCCGCGGGGCCGGCACGCTTCTTGCGTTCACAAATTCGATATGTCACTTTCCTGTCGCAGAGAAGTGTTTTATGGCGTCGATAAGCCGGCAACGGGAGAATCGTCATGTCCGCCATCGACATCCTGAATCGTGACACCACCGCGGAGGCTGCACGGCCCTCGACGGCGGCTGCGCAGACGGACGGCGATATCCTCGGCCGCATCGGCAATCTGGAAACCCGCCTTGCCCGCACGGCGCGCGAGATCGATGCCGCCCAGGCCGTGCGCTACCGCGTCTTCGTCGACGAAATGAAGGCGCAGCTGCCGCAGGATGCCATGCGCCGCCAGCGCGATGTCGATGCCTATGACGCTGTCTGCGACCATCTTCTCGTTCTCGACCGCACGATCGAGGGTGACCCGGAAGACCAGATCGTCGGCACCTACCGGCTGCTGCGCCAGGATGTCGCCGCGGCCAATGGCGGTTTTTACTCGGCTTCCGAATTCGAGATCGAGGGTCTTCTTGCCAAACATCCGGACAAGCGCTTCATGGAGCTCGGCCGTTCCTGCGTGCTGCCGGAATACCGCACCAAACGCACCGTCGAGCTTCTGTGGCAGGGCAACTGGGCCTATGCGCTGAAACACGGCGTCAGCGCCATGTTCGGCTGCGCCTCCTTCCCCGGCGTCTATCTGGAAAGCCATGCGCTGGCGCTGTCCTTCCTCTACCACAATGTGCTGGCGAAGAACGAATGGGCCGTCAACGCATTGCCGCATCTCGCCCGCAACATGGATCTGATGCCGGTCGAGGCCGTCAACCCGAAGCGGGCGCTGATGGCGCTGCCGCCGCTGATCAAGGGTTATATGCGCCTCGGCGCGATGGTCGGCTCCAGCGCGGTCATCGATCATGCCTTCAACACGACCGACGTGCTGATCGTGCTGCCGATCTCCAGCATTTCCGACCGCTACCTGAATTATTACGGCGCCGACGCCGGTCGCTTCGCGAGCTGAGCCGTCTGCTTGTCAAACTGCTGCAGCGCCCTGTGCGCGTCTGAAAAGGCGCGCGGCGCTGCAGGCTCTTCGAGGGCGTGCCCTCACATATCGTATCGCCTTCTCGTATCCGACGGGTTCTCTCCATACGCCGCCCGATAGGTTGCCGCAAAACGACCGAGGTGAAAGAATCCCCATTTCAAACAGATGTCCCGCAACGGCTGCCGGTTGGAAGGATCGCGCAGATCCTCCCGGACCGCCTGCAAGCGGATCGTCCTGAGGTAGGCAGACGGTGTCGTTCCCTTAAAGGCACGAAAACCGACTTCAAGAGCGCGAATGGAAATGCCCGCCGCCTCCGCGACACTCTGCATCGTCAACGGCTGCGCGATATTGGCATGCATGAATTCCATTGCGCGACGGACATGCCGCGGGGCGATCAGGTGGATTTTCTTGTCGAGGAGATGCGAGAGCCGGTGAGGAACCAAGCGCACCACCAGATCGGCAAAGGCCTGGATCAGGTTCGACATCGCAATTGGCGAGTGGAGCAGCGGGCCGTCGTTGCGCATGCCGATGATCATGGTCTGGGCGAGACCGCCGATCAACTGTCCCGCCGCGGTGGAACGATCAACGACCGGCGCCAGGTCCATTGCCCCGGTCAGCGGGGTCTCCAATACGGCGGCGACGGTCTGAGCGATGATCGACCAGCTGAGGCTGAGTGTGTCGGACCGGTGCGGCGCTGCCCTCACGGAAACCCGTTCCGGCTCAAGATTGTTCGTCAGCAACAGCCGCCCCGGGATCGCTTCGGCCACGGTCCGGCCAAAGCCGACATCGAGAGCCCCCATGCGCGGAACGATGATGGCCAGAGTTTCCGGCGTTCCCTGTGCCGTTCTTGCACCCCAGCCGCCGGAATCCTGGTTGCTGACCAGCGACAACCTCTCATCGCCCCAAAACCCGACCTTCCAGTCGAGTGGTTTCTCTCGGCCGTTGCGCCATGCGTCGAACGAACCGAACCCCTTGGTCAGAGCCTCGACCATATCGTCGAAAGTTGCCCCCTGAAATCGGGCAATGAAATGGGGGGATGCATTTTCCGGCATGGGAACCTAAAGGGCTGATGAAAATATAAAATCTATGGCCCGCACTTTGTATCAAAAGTATGACTTATCAGGAAAACCCTTTCAACCATGGCTTCGGTGGGTAAGCCAGAAAAGCTGTGCCCGGCCGACATGTTGTCGGCCGGGCACAGAATGTCGTCTCGTACGGGAGACAGAGCGAGTTTACGAACCCGCGCCATAGGCAGCGATCGCCGCCATGTTGACGATGTCGCTGTCCTTGGCGCCCATCGAGGTGATCTGTACCGGCTTGTCGAGACCGACCAGGATCGGGCCGATCACCGTCGAGCCGCCGAGCTCCTGCAGCATCTTGGTCGAGATCGAGGCGGAGTGGAAGGCCGGCATGACAAGCACGTTGGCAGGGCCGGAAAGGCGGCAGAAGGGATATTGCTCCATCACCTTGCGGTTCAATGCGACATCGGCCGCCATCTCGCCGTCATATTCGAAATCGACGCGACGCTTGTCGAGGATCTTCACTGCCTCGCGCACCCGCTCGGAGCGTTCGCCCGAGGGATGACCGAAGGTGGAATAGGCGAGCATGGCGACGCGCGGCTGATAGCCCATGCGCCGCGCCAGGCCCGCCGCCTCTTCGGCGATATCGGCAAGCTGTTCGGCCGTCGGCATGTCGTGCACGGCGGTATCGGCCACGAAGACCGTGCGACCGCGGCAGAGTGCCAGCGACACGCCGATGACGCGGTGGCCGGGCTTCTCGTCGATGCAGCGGCGCACATCCTCGAGCGCTGTGGAATAGTTGCGGGTGATGCCCGTGACCATGCCGTCGGCGTCACCCAACGCCACCATGGTGGCGGCGAAGTGGTTGCGGTCGTTGTGGATCAGCCGCTGGACGTCGCGGTGGAGATAACCGTGCCGCTGCAGCCTGGCATAGAGATAATCGATATAGGCCTCGACCCGGGTGGAAATACGGGCATTGACGATTTCCAGCCCCGGCCGGTTGAGATCGATGCCGGCGCGTTCGGCCGTCGATCGGATCAGGTCCTCGCGGCCAAGCAGGACGGCGGTGCCGAGCTGCTGGTTGGCGTAGGAGAGTGCGGCGCGCAGGACCTGTTCTTCCTCGGCCTCGGCAAAGACGATCCGCTTCGGGCGGCGGCGCACCCGCTCATAGAGGCTGGCAAGCGTCGAGGCGATCGGATCGCGGCGCGCCGAAAGTTCGCGGGCATAACCGGCCATATCGGTGATGACCCTGCGGGCGACGCCGGTTTCGATCGCCGCTTCCGCGACGGCGACCGGGATCGCCGAGATCAGCCGCGGATCGAAAGGAACCGGGATGATGTATTGCGAGCCGAAACGCGGCCGGTTGCCCTGATAGGCGGCAACGACGTCATCCGGCACATCCTCGCGGGCCAGGTTTGCCAGCGCCTTGACGGCGGCGATCTTCATCGCGTCGTTGATCGTCGAGGCACGGACGTCGAGAGCGCCGCGGAAGATATAGGGAAAGCCGAGGACATTGTTGACCTGGTTCGGATAGTCCGAACGGCCGGTCGCCATGATGGCGTCGTCGCGGATGCGGGCCACCTCTTCGGGGGTGATTTCGGGATCGGGATTGGCCATGGCGAAGATGATCGGCCGATCCGCCATCGAGCGGATCATCTTGGCCGAAAAGGCGCCCTTTTGCGACAGGCCGAACACGACGTCGGCGCCCTCCATCGCCTCCTCGAGCGTGCGCGCATCGGTCTTTGCCGCATGCGCCGATTTCCACTGGTTCATGCCCTCGGTGCGGCCCTGGTAGATGACGCCCTTGGTATCGCAGAGGATAACGTTCTCAGGCGCAAAACCCATCGCCTTGATGAGCTCGATGCAGGCGATCGCCGCAGCACCGGCGCCGTTGCAGACGAGCTTCGTCGTCTTCAGGTCGCGACCGGTCAGCTCAAGCGCGTTGATCAGGCCGGCGGCGGCGATGATCGCCGTTCCGTGCTGGTCGTCGTGGAAGACGGGAATATCCATCAGCTCGCGCAGCCGGCTTTCGATGACGAAACAATCCGGCGCCTTGATATCCTCGAGATTGATGCCGCCGAAGGAGGGGCCGAGGAAACGCACGCAGTTGATGAACTCGTCGACATTTTCCGTATCGATTTCGAGGTCGATGGAATCGACGTCGGCGAAGCGCTTGAACAGCACCGCCTTGCCCTCCATGACCGGCTTGGAAGCGAGTGCGCCGAGATTGCCGAGACCCAGGATCGCCGTGCCGTTGGAAATGACGGCGACCATGTTGCCGCGCGCCGTATAATCATAGGCCGTCTGCGGATCGGCGGCGATCGCCTTGACGGGGACGGCGACACCCGGGGAATAGGCAAGCGACAGGTCGCGCTGCGTCGCCATCGGCTTGGTCGGGACGACTTCCAGTTTGCCGGGGCGGCCCGTGGCGTGAAAATCGAGCGCCTCCTGGTCGGTAACTGATGTCGCCGGCCGGTCATTCTTATCGATATCGGGCATAAATCCTCCAACGTCCTGTGGGCGACGCTTCGCTCTTCCTCAAATGCTGTTGTCATCTATAGCGGCGCGCGGATAGGGTTGGCACCTGTTTTTTTGGGAAAAACTGCACCTCCGTGAACGCACGAATAGACACAGGGAATGAAGCCTTTTCGGCTGCCGAGCTTGCCACGGCGGAAAGCCGTGCCTCGGCGACGCCGATGATGGAGCAATATATCGAGATCAAGGCGAACAATCCGGGTTCGCTGCTGTTCTATCGCATGGGCGATTTCTACGAGCTGTTCTTCGAGGATGCGCTGGAAGCCTCACGCGCGCTCGGCATCACGCTGACGAAGCGCGGCCAGCACATGGGCCAGGACATCCCGATGTGCGGCGTGCCGGTGCATGCGGCCGACGATTATCTGCAGAAGCTGATCTCGCTCGGATTCCGCGTCGCCGTCTGCGAGCAGGTCGAGGATCCGGCCGAAGCGAAAAAACGCGGCGGCAAATCCGTCGTCAAGCGCGATGTCGTCCGGCTGGTCACGCCCGGCACGATCACCGAGGAAAAGCTGCTTTCGCCCTCGGAATCCAACTATCTGATGGCGCTGACCCGCATTCGCGGCGGGGCCGAGCCCTTGCTGGCGCTTGCCTGGATCGATATTTCCACCGGCGTCTTCCGGCTGGCCGAGACCGAAGCCTCGCGGCTGCTTGCCGATATCCTGCGCATCGATCCGCGCGAACTCATCCTGCCCGACACGATCTTCCACGATCCGGAACTGAAACCGGTCTTCGACGTGCTCGGCCGCACCGCGGTGCCGCAGCCTTCCGTGCTCTTCGACAGCGCCAGCGCCGAAGGCCGGATCGCCCGTTATTTCGGCGTCGCGACGCTCGACGGCTTCGGCAGCTTCTCGCGCGCCGAACTGGCGGCGGCGGCAGCCGCCGTCGCCTATGTCGAGAAGACGCAGATCGCCGAGCGTCCGCCGCTTGGGCAGCCGGAGCGGGAAAGTGCGGCGTCGACGCTGTTCATCGATCCCGCCACCCGCGCCAATCTGGAACTGGCCCGGACACTGTCGGGCGACCGCAACGGCTCGCTCTTGAAGGCGATCGACCGCACGGTCACCGGCGGCGGCGCACGGCTTCTGGCCGAGCGGCTGATGTCGCCGCTGACCGACCCCGCCCGCATCAATGCCCGGCTCGATTCGATCGGCTTTTTGATCGACGAACCCTCGCTCTGCGGCAAGCTGCGCGACACGCTGAAACACGTGCCCGACATGCCGCGCGCTTTGTCGCGTCTGGCGCTCGACCGCGGCGGCCCACGCGATCTCTCGGCGATCCGCCACGGCCTGCAGGCGGCGAGCGACGTTGCGGCTGCGCTCGCCAGCGCGATGCTGCCGGAGGAGCTCGGCCAGGCGCTGTCCGGACTGCAAGCCCTTCCCGAAGCACTCGAAAGCCTGCTCGCCGAGACGCTTGCCGAGGAACTGCCGTTGCTGAAACGCGATGGCGGCTTCCTGCGCGACGGCGCCAGCGCCGAGCTCGACGAGGTCCGGGCGCTGCGCGACCAGTCGCGCCGGGTGATCGCCGGCCTGCAATTGCAATATGCCGAAGAGACCGGCATCCGCTCGCTGAAGATCAAGCACAACAATATTCTCGGCTATTTCATCGAGGTCACCGCCGGCAATGCCTCGCCGATGACGGACACGGCTGAGGCCAAGGCCCGCTTCATCCACCGTCAGACGATGGCCAGCGCGATGCGCTTCACCACCACCGAACTTGCCGATCTCGAAAGCCGCATCGCCAATGCCGCCGATCGGGCGCTGACGATCGAACTCGCCGCCTTCGAAAAGATGACGGCGGCGGTGGTTGCGGAAGCCGAGGCGATCAAATCCGGCGCCCAGGCGCTTGCCGTCATCGACGTTGCCGCTGGTCTGGCGCTGCTCGCCGAGGAGCAGGCCTATTGCCGCCCGCAGGTCGACGGCTCGAAGATGTTTGCCATCGAGGGCGGCCGTCATCCTGTGGTCGAGCAGGCGCTGCGGCGGCAGGCGGGCGGCCCCTTCGTCGCCAACCATTGCGATCTGTCGCCGAAATCGGGCGACAAGGACGGCGCGATCTGGCTGCTGACCGGCCCCAACATGGGCGGTAAGTCGACCTTCCTCAGGCAGAACGCGCTGATCGCTATCCTGGCGCAGATGGGCTGCTTCGTGCCGGCGACCTCGGCCCATATCGGCATCGTCGACCGGCTTTTCTCGCGCGTCGGCGCCTCCGACGACCTGGCGCGCGGGCGCTCCACCTTCATGGTCGAGATGGTCGAAACCGCTGCGATCCTCAATCAGGCGAGCGACCGTTCGCTGGTCATCCTCGACGAGATCGGCCGCGGCACCGCCACCTTCGACGGCCTGTCGATCGCCTGGGCCGCCGTCGAGCACCTGCACGAAGCCAATCGCTGCCGCGGCCTGTTCGCCACGCATTTCCACGAGTTGACCGTACTTTCGGAAAAGCTTGGCCGGCTATCGAACGCCACGATGCGCGTCAAGGAATGGGACGGCGACGTCATCTTCCTGCACGAGGTCGGGCCGGGTGCGGCCGACCGCTCCTACGGCATCCAGGTCGCCCGCCTGGCCGGGCTTCCGGCCTCGGTGGTGGCGCGGGCCCGCGACGTGCTCACCCGCCTCGAAGATGCCGACCGCAAGAACCCGGCCAGCCAGTTGATCGACGACCTGCCGCTCTTCCAGGTGGCGGTGCGGCGTGAAGACACGGCCCGCGGCCCGTCCAAGGTCGAGGAGGCGCTGAAGACGATGAGCCTTGACGACATGACGCCGCGCGAGGCAATGGACGCGCTTTACGACCTCAAGAAGAAACTGAAATAGGGCAGCGGCACGCGATGTTCATGGAAAAGCTGGTTCGCGAAACGGAGCGCCTGTCGCTCATCTGCTCGATGCTCGACACGATGCGGCGGGCCGACGCCGACCGCAATGCGCGCGGCTGGACGTCGCCGATCGGGATGCTGAAAATCACCCGCTGTTGCGCTATGATCTCGGAACTCGGCACGTCGATCGCCAAGGCCGGCTATCGCGAATGCGACCGGCAGTCGCTCGAGGAGATCATGAGAGAGACGCGGCAGGTGCTGCATTTGCTGAATGCGCGGGCCGCCCTCTGAGTTTTTCGGGAAAGCCGCCACGCGGTCTACCAACACCATTTCGCCAAATTTAAAGGTTCTTGCAGTATGAGGGCGCGTGTCGATCGCCTGACGAAGGGGTTATAGCGCATGCAGACGAAACACGAGGCGAGCCCGGATCCGGCCGCCCGGCATGAACAGGAAACTGCCCCGGCGACAGCGATGCGCGCGCTTGATTTTTCCCCTATCCTCGACGTCGAGCTGTTGCAGAAGCAGTGCGACGCCGTTGCCGAGGCCAATCGCAATCGGCCTGACGTGCTGCGCTCCGACCTTCTCGCCGTCCTGAAAAAGGCCAGCACGGAAGGCCGGCAGAAGGCGCGGGCCGCGCTGATGGCCGATGGCGGCGGGCTGAATTGCGCCTACAGGATTTCCTGGCTGCAGGACCAGATCATCACCGTCCTCTACAATTTCGCCACCGCCCATATCTTTCCGCAGCAGAAGGACAAGTTCGCGGTCACCGCCGTCGGCGGCTACGGCCGCGACACGCTGGCGCCCGGCTCCGATATCGACCTGCTCTTCCTCTTCCCGCCGAGACCGACTGAGGAGACCCACAAGGCGGTCGAATTCATGCTCTACGTGCTCTGGGACATGGGCTTCAAGGTCGGCCACGCCACCCGCACGGTGGAGGAATGCATCGCGCTTTCCAAATCCGACATGACGATCCGCACCGCGATCCTGGAGATGCGCTATATCTGCGGCCTGCAGCGGCTGGAAACCGAGCTCGAGACCCGCTTCGACAAGGAAATCGTCACCGGCACCGGTCCTGAATTCATCGCCGCCAAGCTTGCCGAGCGCGACGAGCGCCACCGCAAGGCCGGTGATACACGCTATCTCGTCGAGCCCAACGTCAAGGAAGGCAAGGGCGGGCTTCGCGACCTGCACACGCTGTTCTGGATCTCGAAATATTATTATCACGTGCGCGACCAGGCCGAACTGGTCAAGCTCGGCGTCCTGTCAAAGCACGAATACCGCCTGCTTGAGAAAGCCGACGATTTCCTCTGGGCGGTGCGCTGCCATATGCATTTCCTCACCGGCAAGGCCGAGGAACGGCTGTCCTTCGACATCCAGCGCGAGATCGCCGAAGCCTTCGGCTATCACACTCGGCCGGGCCTTTCGGCCGTCGAGCGCTTCATGAAGCATTATTTCCTCGTCGCCAAGGATGTCGGCGATCTGACCCGCATCCTGTGCGCCGCGCTCGAAGACCAGCAGGCGAAGTCGATCCCCGGCCTCACCGGCGTCATCAGCCGGTTTACCCATCGCACCCGCAAGATCGCCGGCAGCGTCGAATTCGTCGAAGACCGCGGCCGCATCGCGCTCGCCGACGCTGAAGTGTTCAAGCGCGATCCGGTCAGCATCCTGCGGCTCTTCCATGTCGCCGACATCAACGGGCTGGAATTTCATCCCGATGCGCTGAAACGCGTCACCCGTTCGCTGGCGCTGATCGATAACCGGCTCAGGGAAAACGACGAAGCCAACCGCCTGTTCATGTCGATCCTGACCTCGAAACGCGACCCGGCGCTGATCCTGCGCCGCATGAACGAGGCCGGCGTGCTCGGCCGTTTCATTCCCGATTTCGGCAAGATCGTCGCGATGATGCAGTTCAACATGTATCACCACTATACGGTCGACGAACATCTGATCCGCACCGTCGACGTTCTCTCCGAGATCGACAAGTCGCGGTCCGAGGATCTGCATCCGCTGGCGAACAAGCTGATCGCGAACATCGAGGACCGCGAGGCGCTCTACGTCGCCGTGCTTCTGCACGATATCGCCAAGGGCCGGCTGGAGGATCACTCGGTCGCCGGCGCCCGCGTCGCCCGCAAGCTCTGCGCCCGCTTCGGCCTGTCGCAGAAACAGACGGAGATCGTCGTCTGGCTGATCGAGGAACATCTGACCATGTCGATGGTGGCGCAGACCCGCGACCTCACCGACCGCAAGACCATCACCGATTTCGCCGACCGGGTGCAGTCGCTCGACCGGCTGAAGATGCTGCTGATCCTGACGATCTGCGATATCCGCGCCGTCGGCCCCGGCGTCTGGAACGGCTGGAAGGGCCAGCTGCTGCGGACCCTCTATTATGAAACCGAGCTGCTTCTGGCAGGCGGTTTTTCGGAAGTCTCGCGCAAGGAGCGGGCGAACGCCGCCGCCGAGGCGTTGCGCGGCGCGCTCTCCGACTGGAGCCAGAAGGACCGCAACACCTATACCAAGCTGCATTACCAGCCCTATCTGCTCTCCGTGCCGCTGGAAGACCAGATCCGTCACGCCCATTTCATCCGCCAGGCCGACAAGGCGGGACAGGCGCTCGCCACGACGGTGCGCACCGACAGTTTCCACGCGATCACCGAAATCACCGTGCTGTCGCCCGACCACCCGCGCCTGCTCGCCGTCATTGCCGGCGCCTGTGCGGCGGCCGGTGCCAACATCGTCGACGCGCAGATTTTCACGACGTCGGACGGGCGGGCGCTCGATACGATCCATGTCAGCCGCGAGTTTTCCGACGATGCCGACGAACTGCGCCGTGCCGGCACGATCGGACGGATGATCGAGGACGTGCTGTCGGGGCGCAAGCGCCTGCCCGAAGTCATCGCCACGCGCACGCGCAACCGCAAGAAGAGCAAGGCCTTCGTCATTCCGCCGTCGGTCAACATCACCAACAGCCTCTCGAACAAATTCACCGTCATCGAGGTCGAGTGCCTCGACCGGCCCGGCCTCTTGTCGGAGATCACCGCCGTGCTCTCCGATCTGTCGCTCGACATCCAGTCGGCCCGCATCACCACCTTCGGCGAGAAGGTGATCGACACCTTCTACGTCACCGATCTTGTGGGACAGAAAATCTCCGGCGACAGCAAGCGCGCCAATATCACCGCCCGGATGAAGGCTGTCATGGCCGAGGAGGAAGACGAACTGCGCGAGCGCATGCCCTCCGGCATCATCGCGCCGGCCGCCACCGCCCGGACAACGCCCTCCGCTGAAAAGAAAGCCGATTCCCCCGCATGAGCTATCAAGCATGAGCCTCGTCAAAAAATTCGCGACCGTCGGCGGCGCTACCCTCGGCAGCCGCATGTTCGGCTTCGCCCGCGAAACGCTGATGGCCGCCGCCCTCGGCACCGGGCCGATGGCCGACGTCTTCTACGCCGCCTTCCGTTTTCCGAACCTGTTCCGCCGGCTGTTTGCCGAAGGCGCCTTCAACGCCGCCTTCGTGCCGCTGTTTGCCAAGGAGATCGAGGCGAACGGCACGGATGGCGCCAAGCGCTTTTCCGAGGAAGTCTTCGGCGTCCTGTTTTCGGTGCTGCTGCTCATCACCATCGTGATGGAGCTTTCCATGCCGCTTCTGGTGCGCTTCGTCATCGCGCCGGGCTTCGCCGACGATCCCGAGAAATTCTCGATCACCATCCGCATGGCGGCGGTGATGTTTCCCTATCTGATGTGCATGTCGCTGACGGCGATGATGAGCGGCATGCTGAATTCGCTGCATCATTTCTTCGCCGCGGCCATCGCGCCGGTTTTCCTCAACGTGGTGATGATCGGGGCGCTGTTTTATGCGCTCTATACCGGCGCCGATCCGCTGACGACGGCCTGGTATCTCTCCTGGGGCGTGCTTGCCGCCGGTGTGCTGCAGCTCGCCGTCGTCTATGTCGGCGTGCTTGCCGCCGGCATGAGCATCGGTTTCCGCTTCCCGAAGATGACCCCGAACGTCAAGCGGCTGCTGATCCTGGCGGTGCCGGCGGCAGTGACCGGCGGCATCACCCAGATCAACCAGCTGATCGGCCAGGCGATCGCCTCCTCCCGCGACGGCGCGATCGCAGCGCTACAATATGCCGACCGCATTTACCAGCTGCCGCTCGGCGTCGTCGGCGTCGCCGTCGGCGTGGTGCTGCTGCCGGAACTCGCCCGGGCGCTGAAGGGCGGCAATCTGCGCGAGGCTGGAAACCTGCAGAACCGCTCGATCGAATTCGTGCTGTTCCTGACGATCCCCGCCGCCTTCGCGCTGTGGAT
Organism: Rhizobium sp. N122; assembly: GCF_002211295.1. Classification (NCBI taxonomy): domain Bacteria; kingdom Pseudomonadati; phylum Pseudomonadota; class Alphaproteobacteria; order Hyphomicrobiales; family Rhizobiaceae; genus Rhizobium; species Rhizobium sp. N122. The sequence goes on from NZ_LOKU01000056.1 coordinate 105,539, forward strand.
CCTGTCAGACGAAATCATCCGCGTGCTCTATGAGCGCGGCGCCTTCCATCAGGAAAACACGGCCGTCGTCGGCTCGATCCTGGCGATCTACGGCATCGGCCTGCCGGCCTTCGTGCTGATCAAGGCGCTGCAGCCGGGCTTTTATGCCCGCGAGGACACCAAGACGCCGATGCGTTTCTCGGCAATCGCCGTTGCCACCAACTGCGCCACGGCGCTGACCCTCTTTCCCTATATGGGCGCGCCCGGCATCGCCGTTGCCGAAGCTACCGCCGGCTGGATCAGCACGCTCCTGCTGTTCACCACGCTTCTGCGCCGCGGCCATCTGACCTGGGAATGGGCGCTGGCAAAACGCACCGCGCTGCTGATCGTCGCCGCAGCCGTCATGGGCGGCGCCATCGTCTTCCTCAAACAGCACTTCGCGCCTGCGCTTGCCTCCGGCGCGCCGCTTCTGACCAAGATCGGCACGCTCGGGCTGTTGATCGGGATTTCCATGCTGGTCTATTTCGCCGCCGCCTTCCTGATCGGCGGAGCCGATCTCGGCATGATCCGGCGCAACCTGAACCGCAAGCCGGTGCCGGCAAAGGACCCGCAAGGCTAGGGAGATTGCCGCTGCCGGCCCGTTGCATGCCGGCATCGTCGAGCCACGATTCAAGACCCCTCCCCACAAGGGGGAGGGGCTTAGATGCCGCACCCGACGCGTTCCACTTCATTGTTTCATCCGCAAGGTTGCTGCTTGGCGCTATACAGTGCGGCAGGTTAGCCCCTCCCCCTTGTGGGGAGGGGTTGGGGAGGGGTCTTCGCCGGCCACAAACCGGAACAACCACTCTGCGTCAACAATCCACCCACCGCCGCTGCGGCCCGACATCGACATGGACGATGCCGTTGCAATAGGTGCCGATGCCGCCGATCCCCGGCGCGCTTCTGGCGGCAGCGATGATGGTGCGTTCCGACAGGCCCGGCATCCTGATATCGGCCGCCAGGCATTTGCCGTGCAGGGATCCATGGCGTCGGGGATGCGGCCTGAGGCCGGAGGTGATCATCGGCCGGCGTCCGGTTTTTAAGGCGATATGCGACAGCACCGCCCGAAGACGCTCGGGAAAACAGCCGGCGCGGACGCTGACGGTCTGGACGGTGTAGGCGAGGCGCGCCTCTTGCTTGGAAAGATGGATCGCCGGTTTTTTGCTGTCTTGACCGACGGCGCCGGTTGCGGATTGTAGGGCGAAAAGGCCTGCCATGGCGAGCAAACTGGCGTTCTGCATGGTCCCTCCGGGCGGTTGACAGGGCGGCCATCGCACGCACCTCCACGGTCGAGGATTTTCAGTTCAATAAAAGCTTTTCTGTGAAATTTTATACTCAATTGTGAGTATCACTTTGGCTTAAAACAACGGAAATCGCCGACCCAAAAGGGAATAAACATCTCAACCGGAGATATGACATGACGATCCAGTCGCTTTTCCTCGTCACCCTCGTCGTCGACGACTACGACCGCGCCAAGGCTTTCTATTGCGACGCCCTCGGTTTCGATTGCCTTCAGGACGAGACGCAGCCGGAGGGCAAGCGCTGGCTGGTAGTGAAGCCCAAGGGCGGAGATGGCGCCGCCTTTCTGCTGGCGCAGGCGGCAAACGAGGCGCAGCGGGCGGCGATCGGCAACCAGACGGGCGGCCGCGTCGGCTTCTTCCTGAAGACCGACGATTTCGCCCGCGACCATGCCGCAATGCTTGCCGCTGGCGTGCGCTTTCTGGAGGAGCCGCGGCATGAGGTTTATGGCACGGTCGCGGTGTTTGCCGATCCCTACGGCAACAGCTTCGATCTGATCCAGCATGCCGCTGCCTGAACCCCTTGATTGCGGCCGGCTGCCCGTGCATAAGCCGCGGCGTTAGCAACAGGGGCGAACAACCCTGCTGCCATGCAGCAAACCAAAGCTGTGGGCCCTCCACCAGCCTATTGAGGACGACATGAGCGAATTCAAGAAACTCGTATTCTCCGGCGTGCAGCCGACCGGCAATCTGCATCTCGGCAATTATCTCGGCGCGATCCGCCGCTTCGTGGCGCTGCAGGACGGCAATGACTGCATCTATTGCGTCGTCGACATGCACGCGCTCACCGCCCAGCTGGTGCATGAGGACATGCCGAGCCAGACGCGCTCCATCGCCGCCGCCTTCATCGCCGCCGGCATCGATCCGGAAAAACATATCGTCTTCAACCAGTCGGCCGTGCCGCAGCATGCCGAACTTGCCTGGATCTTCAATTGCGTCGCCCGCATCGGCTGGATGAACCGCATGACGCAGTTCAAGGACAAGGCCGGCAAGGACCGCGAGCAGGCCTCGCTCGGCCTTTACGCCTATCCGAGCCTGATGGCCGCCGACATTCTCGTCTATCGCGCCACCCATGTGCCGGTCGGCGAGGATCAGAAGCAGCACCTGGAACTTGCCCGCGACATCGCGATGAAGTTCAATCTCGATTATGCCGAGCATATCGGCAAGACCGGTTACGGCGTCGACATCACCGTCGGCAACGAGCCGGTGCATGCCTATTTCCCGATGGTCGAGCCGCTGATCGGCGGGCCGGCGCCGCGCGTCATGTCGCTGCGCGACGGCACCAAGAAAATGTCGAAATCCGACCCTTCCGACCTGTCGCGCATCAATCTGATGGACGACGAGGACGCGATCTCGAAGAAGATCCGCAAGGCAAAGACCGATCCGGACGGCTTGCCGAGCGAGGTGGACGGGCTGCAGGGCCGGCCGGAAGCGGACAATCTGGTGGCCATCTATGCCGCCTTGGCCGACAAGTCCAAGGCCGACGTGCTTGCCGAATTCGGCGGCCAGCAATTCTCCGTCTTCAAGCCGGCGCTGGTCGATCTCGCCATCCATGTGCTGGCGCCGATCACCGGCGAGATGCGCCGGCTGATGGACGATACCAGCCATATCGACGCGATCCTGCGTAAGGGCGGCGAACGCGCCAGGGCCCGCGCCGAGGTGACGATGCGCCAGGTCCGCGACGTCATCGGCTTCCTCTATTAAGGCGCGTCTCCTCTTCTCCCGGCTGGGGGAAGAGGGAACTTCTCCCGAGGGGAGAAGAGGAAAAACTGAGCTTGCAATTTTTCTGCTTCGGGTGTCAGAGTCCGCGCCATGGTATCGAAGCGACTCTCACGGCTCGAAGGTCATCGCCGCAAATTCATGGCGGTTATCGACGGGACACCCGAATGCCAGCGCGCCGTTCATTATGCCGGCCGGCGCGCGAAGAATTCCAATGGCGGGCTGGTGCTGCTCTACGTCATCCCCGACGGGGATTTCCAGCAATGGCTGGGCGTCGAGGCGATCATGCGGGCCGAGGCGCGTGAGGAGGCCGAGGCGGTGGTGGCCAAGATCGCCCAGATCGTGCGCGAGACCATCGGCATCGAGCCGGAGATCGTCATCCGCGAAGGCGGTGCGGCCGAACAGATCAACGCGGTGATCGAGGACGACCGCGATGTCGCGATCCTCGTTCTGGCCGCCGGTTCGGCGAAGGAAGGTCCGGGACCGCTGGTTTCGTCGATTGCCGGCCGCGCGGCGGCGTTTCCGATCCCGGTCACGGTGCTGCCGGATACGCTGACCAATGAGGAAATCGACGCCCTCTGCTGAGAATTTCTTGAGTAAAAATCTCTTGAATGGAACCGGCAATCGGCTTATCTTCTTTTGAAGAATTCTAAAGACGGCGAAGCCATGGGCCGCCGCATGGAGACCCAGATGTTCATTCAGACCGAAGCCACGCCGAATCCCGCCACGCAGAAGTTCCTGCCGGGCAAGGTGGTGATGGAAAACGGCACGGCCGAATTCCGCAGTGCTGCGGAAGCCGAAGCTTCGCCGCTTGCTGCCCGCCTGTTCGAAATCCCGGGCGTGACCGGCGTCTATTTCGGCTATGATTTCATTTCCGTCTCCAAGGACGATGCCGAATGGCAGCATCTTAAGCCGGCTATTTTAGGCTCGATCATGGAGCACTTCATGTCCGGCAAGCCGGTCATGGGTGATGCCTCGATCCTTTCCGAGGACGTCGATGCCGGCGACGAGTTCTTTGACGAAGGCGACGAATCGATCGTGCTGACCATCAAGGAGCTGCTGGAGACCCGCGTGCGGCCGGCCGTTGCCCAGGACGGCGGCGACATCACCTTCCGCGGCTTCAAGGACGGCAAGGTCTATCTGAACATGAAGGGTTCCTGCGCCGGTTGCCCCTCTTCGACGGCGACGTTGAAGCATGGCGTCCAGAACCTGCTGCGCCATTTCGTCCCGGAAGTGCAGGAAGTGATCGCCGCTTAAAAACGTGCGTTCGTCCGGCCGTTCATCTCCCGTTCGGCCGGATGAATTTATCATCCGGCGACAATAGATTTTTCGGAAATTGATGGCATGATTGTTCTGGCGCTCGACACGGCAGGTGTAGACTGCGCTGCCGCCGTTTACGACAGCGGCAGGAATACGATGCTGGGGGAGGCATCGGACATGATCGGCAAGGGGCATGCTGAACATCTGATCGGTATCGTCGATCGCGCACTGGAACAGGCCGATATGACGCTATCCGATATCGACCGGATTGCCGTCACCATCGGTCCCGGCTCGTTCACCGGCATCCGCGTCGGGGTTGCCGCCGCTCGCGGTTTTGCGCTTTCGCTCAATGTGCCCGCCGTCGGCGTCACCACGCTCGAGGTCATGGCCTCAGCCCAGCGCGAGAAGACGCCTCATCGCGCCGTGCTGGCAGCGATGGACGCCAAGCGGGACGAAATCTACCTTCAGTCCTTTTCATCAGACGGTTCTCCCCTTGACGCGCCACGGGCGCTAAGCGTTGCGCAAGCGCAAGCTTTTGCTGAAAGCTTCGACGGCGAGATCACCGGTTCGGCGACGCCGCTCTTGAAGGCCGACGCCGGCAGCGATCATACCAACAGTTTCCCGATCTCTATCGTGGCGCGCCTCGGTGCTGCCGCCTCCCCCGATGCCGGAAAGCCGAAGCCCCTTTATCTGCGCGGACCCGATGCCAAGCCGCAGGCCGGGTATGCGATTGCCCGACGAGTATGACGATGCTGGAAGCCTATCTGACGCTGAAGCCGGAATTCGAGATCATTGCCATGGAGCGCGAGGATTGCCGCGACGTCGCCGTCCTGCACGGCGAGCGTTTTGCCCGACCCTGGGGCGACGGTGAATTTCACGGGCTGCTGATGCAGGAGACCGTGTTCGGCTTCGTCGCGCGCCAGACCAACGCCATCCTGAAAAAGCCGCTTCCCGGCTTCATCCTGGCCCGCCATGTCGCGGGCGAAGCGGAGATCCTGACGATCGCCGTCCAGGCCAAGGTCGCCCGCGCCGGGCTCGGCTGGCGGCTGATGCAAGCGGCGATGCGGGAAGCGCGCGCCCGCGGCGGCGAGAGCATGTTTCTCGAGGTCGACGCCGGCAATACGGCAGCGCTTGGCCTCTATCGCAAGCTCGGCTTCGAAAAGGTCGGGGAACGCAAGGGTTATTACAAGCAGGAAAACGGCGCCCTCTCCACGGCGCTTGTCATGAAGCGCGTTCTTCGGTAGTTCCCTGCCAGCGAGAAACATGGACGCAGGCACGGCGCAACGCCGTGCGGCGTTTTCGAAACACGAATATCCCTAGAGGCCGGCCATGTCTGATGTAGCCAAGACCCTTGAGGAGCTTTGCACCGAACGCGGCATGCGCATGACCGAGCAGCGCCGCGTGATCGCGCGCATCCTGGAAGACTCCGAAGACCATCCCGACGTCGAGGAACTCTACCGCCGCTCGGTGAAGGTCGATGCGAAGATCTCGATCTCGACCGTCTACCGCACCGTGAAACTGTTCGAGGATGCCGGCATCATCGCCCGCCACGACTTCCGCGACGGGCGCTCGCGCTACGAAACGGTGCCGGAAGAGCATCACGACCACCTGATCGATCTGAAGACCGGCACGGTCATCGAATTCCGCTCGCCGGAGATCGAGGCGCTGCAGGAGCGCATCGCCCGCGAGCACGGCTTCCAACTGGTCGACCACCGGCTGGAGCTCTACGGCATCCCGCTGAAGACGGACGATCTCTGAAGCGATGGCTGCCCGAGGGACCAGCCTTTGATCGCCTGGCTGCGCATTGCCTGTGCTGCGGTCGTCATTCTGACCGTCAGCATCGTGCTGATGCCGCTGCAGATACTGGCGCTCCGTTTCGACTGGCGGCTGCGGCGCCGGCTGCCGCGTGTCTGGCACCGCATCGTCTGCTATTGTCTCGGCATCCGTGTGCGCGTCACCGGCAGGCTGGAAGAGCGACGGCCGCTGATGCTCTGCTCCAACCATTCCTCCTGGATGGATATCATGGTGATGTCGGCGGTCGCCGACGTCGCCTTCATCGCCAAGATCGAGGTGGCCGACTGGCCGATTTTCGGCACGCTCGCCAAGCTGCAGAAGAGCGTCTTCGTCGTGCGCGAGGAGAGGCGCAAAACCGGCCATCAGGCCAACGAGATCGCCGGGCGCATGGCCGACGGCGAGATCGTCGTGCTCTTCCCTGAGGGCACGACCTCGGACGGCAACCGGCTGCTGGAGGTCAAATCTTCGCTGTTCGGCGCCGCCGCGATGGCCGTGCCCGCCTCGCCGACCGGAACCGTGGTGGTGCAGCCGGTGGCGGTTGCCTATACAAGGGTGCACGGCATCGCCATGGGCCGCTATCACCGGCCGCTTGCCGCCTGGCCGGGGGATATCGAGCTCTTGCCGCACCTCCTCGACATCGTGCGCTGCGGCGCCATCGACGCCGAGGTTTCCTTCGGCGAGGCGGTGGAATACCGCGCCGACACCAATCGCAAGGAGGTGAGCGCGACCATCGCCTCACGCATTCGCAACCTGCTGAACAGCCGCCTGCGCGGGCGGGAAATCTCCTAACGTAAGATTTCGATTTTCTCGGGCGGCAAAAACCACTAAATAGCGCGCCATGACACAGGAAAGCGCCCTCCTCCAGGCCCCGGAACAGCTACTCCGCGACGGCTCCAACAGCCGCAAGGTCTTCATCAAGACCTATGGCTGCCAGATGAACGTCTATGATTCCACGCGGATGAGCGATGCGCTCGCTCGCGACGGTTACGAACCGACCGAGGATATGGAAGAGGCCGACCTCGTTCTGCTCAACACCTGCCATATCAGAGAGAAGGCGGCCGAGAAGGTCTATTCGGCGCTCGGGCGGCTGCGCGACATGAAAAAGAGGAAGGCGGCGGACGGCCGGGAGATGATGATCGGCGTTGCCGGCTGCGTCGCCCAGGCCGAAGGCGAAGAAATCCTGCGCCGCGCACCCGCCGTCGACGTCGTCATCGGCCCGCAGACCTATCATCGCCTGCCGGAAGCGCTGCGCCGGGCCAAGGAGGGCCAGCGGGTCGTCGATACGGAATATGCGATCGAGGACAAGTTCGAGCACCTGCCGATCGCCGAGAGCCGGAAGATCCGCGCCCGCGGCGTCACCGCCTTCCTGACGGTGCAGGAGGGCTGCGACAAGTTCTGCACTTTCTGTGTCGTGCCCTATACGCGCGGCTCGGAAGTGTCGCGGCCGGTTGCCCAGATCGTCGAGGAAGCCGAAAAGCTGGTCGAAGGCGGCGTGCGCGAGATCACCCTGCTCGGGCAGAACGTCAATGCCTGGCACGGCGCCGGGCCGCGGGGCGAGGCATGGAGCCTCGGCGACCTGCTCTACCGGCTCGCCGAGATCCCCGGCCTCGCGCGGCTGCGCTACACCACCAGCCATCCGCGCGACATGGACGACCGGCTGATCGACGCCCACCGCGATCTCCGGGCGCTGATGCCCTATCTGCACCTGCCGGTGCAATCGGGCTCCGATCGGATCCTCAAAGCGATGAACCGGCGCCACACGGCGGCCGAATATCTCTCGCTGATCGAACGCATTCGCGCGGTGCGGCCCGATATCGCCCTGTCCGGCGATTTCATTACCGGCTTTCCGGGGGAGACAGACGAGGATTTTGAGGATACATTAGAACTTGTGAAGAAGGTGCGCTATGCGCAGGCCTTCTCGTTCAAATACTCGACACGGCCGGGCACCCCCGGCGCGGAACTGAAGGACCAGGTGCCGGAAGAGATCAAGGCAGAACGGCTGGAACGCCTGCAAGCGCTTCTCGTGAAGCAGCAGCAGGAATTTGCCGAATCCTGCGTCGGCAAAGAGATCGACCTGTTGCTGGAAAAGCCCGGTCGCATGCCGGAACAGCTGATCGGACGTTCTCCCTGGCTTCAATCCGTGAATGTTGATGCAAAAGCATCGCAAATCGGTGACATTATTAAAGTGCGAATCACAGGAACCGGAAACAACAGCCTGTTTGCCGAACGCGCAGAGGCTGCGGTTTAACTCAAGGAGCCCGACCGCTTGAACGGACAAGAATTGGTTTCTTCTTCACCGCGCCACCCCCGCACGCCGAGCGACACCAATCACTTCGTCCTGACGTTCGAGAACAACCGCTTCGCCAGCGAGCTCTTCGGTCAATTCGATCAGAACCTCAAGCTCCTCGAGGAACGGCTCAACATCGATGCACGGGCCCGTGGCAATTCGGTCGTCATCACAGGCGATGTCGTGACCACCAACCAGGCGCGGCGCACGCTCGATTATCTCTATGAAAAGCTTCAGAAAGGCGGCAGCGTGGAACGATCCGACGTCGAGGGCGCAATCCGCATGGCGGTCGCCGCCGACGACCAGCTCAGCCTTCCCACGATGGAGCGCAAGGCCAAGCTGACGATGGCGCAGGTTTCCACCCGCAAGAAGACGATCATCGCCCGCACGCCGACCCAGGACGCCTATATCCGGGCGCTGGAGCGTGCCGAGCTGGTCTTCGGTGTCGGCCCGGCCGGCACCGGCAAGACCTATCTCGCCGTCGCCCACGCCGCCCAGCTCCTGGAGCGCGGCGCGGTCGAAAAGATCATCCTGTCGCGTCCGGCCGTCGAAGCCGGCGAGCGCCTCGGCTTCCTGCCCGGCGACATGAAGGAAAAGGTCGATCCCTATCTTCGCCCGCTCTATGACGCGCTTTACGACATGATCCCCGCCGACAAGGTGGACCGGGCGATCACCGCCGGCGTCATCGAAATCGCGCCGCTCGCCTTCATGCGCGGCCGCACGCTCGCCAATGCCGCCATCATCCTCGACGAAGCGCAGAACACGACCTCGATGCAGATGAAGATGTTTCTGACGCGTCTCGGCGAGAACGCCCGGATGATCGTCACCGGCGACCCGAGCCAGATCGACCTGCCGCGCGGCGTCAAATCCGGCCTCGTCGAGGCGCTGCAGCTTCTCAACGGCGTCGAAGGCATCTCGATCGTGCGCTTCAAGGATACCGACGTCGTCCGCCATCCACTGGTCGGGCGCATCGTCAGGGCCTATGATTCCACCTATGCCGAAGCCGAAGCGGTCAGCCGGCAGGACTGATGGCAGACCTCGACATTCAGATCAGCGTCGACGACATCGGCTGGCCGGGCGAGGAGACGCTGCTGTCCTTCTGCGAGCGCGTGCTCGGCGCCGCCGTGGTCTATCTGCGCGACAGCGAGAAGCAGCCCTTCCCGACGATGCCGCCCGAGGTTTCGCTCGTCTTCACCGACGACGCCTCGATCCAGGACATCAACGCCGAATGGCGCGGGAAGGACAAGGCGACCAACGTGCTGTCCTTTCCGGCCTTTCCGGTGCAGCCCGGCAAGATGCCCGGCCCGATGCTCGGCGACATCATCATTGCCCGGGAGACGGTGGAGCGGGAAACCATCGAACTCGAAAAGAGTTTCGACGACCATTTGACCCATCTTCTGGTGCACGGTTTCTTGCATCTTCTCGGCTACGACCATATGAATAGTGCCGAAGCCGAAATTATGGAGGGGCTGGAGACTCGCATTTTGGCGCAGCTCGGCCTATCTGATCCCTACGAGGGTCAAGACCTTAAAATGGAACCATGAGCGACTTTACGACGAAGCCGGCGGCAGACGCCAAGGACTCCGAGCCATCCTCCTCTTCCGACGAGGCGGGCAGTAGTAGTCGGCCATCCGGCCGATCCCAATCCTTCTGGTCGCGCGCCGCGCGCATCCTTCGCCCACAGCAGGGCTCGCGGCTGCGCGAGGATCTTGCCGACGCGCTGATGACCGATGCGGCCGGCGACGACGCCTTTTCGCCCGACGAACGGGCAATGCTGCACAATATCCTGCGCTTTCGCGAGGTGCGCGTCGCCGACGTGATGGTGCCGCGCGCCGATATCGAGGCGGTCGATCAGAACATCACCATCGGCGAATTGATGATCCTGTTCGAGGAATCCGGCCGCTCGCGCATGCCCGTCTATGCCGATACGCTCGACGATCCGCGCGGCATGGTGCATATCCGCGACCTGCTCTCCTATGTCGCCAAGCAGGCGCGCAACAAGCGCCGCGGCCCGGCGAAACCGGCCGTTGCCCTGCCGGCGCTGCCGGCGATCGAAGTCGCGCCCGAAAACATCCAGAAGACCACGCGTCCGGCCAAGCCGAATCTGGATCTCGCCCGCGTCGACCTGCAGAAGACGCTGACGGAAGCCGGCATCATCCGCAAAATCCTGTTCGTGCCGCCGTCGATGCTGGCCTCCGACCTGCTGCGCCGCATGCAGGTGAACCGCACGCAGATGGCGCTCGTCATCGACGAATATGGCGGCACCGACGGGCTCGCCTCGCATGAGGACATCGTCGAAATGGTGGTCGGCGATATCGACGACGAACATGACGACGAAGAGGTGATGTTCAAGCGGGTCGCCGAAGACGTCTTCATCGCCGACGCCCGCGTCGAACTGGAAGAGATCGCCGCGGCGATCGGGCCGGATTTCGACATCAGCGAGCAGGTCGACGAGGTCGATACGCTGGGCGGCCTGATCTTCTCGGCGCTCGGCCGCATCCCGGTGCGCGGCGAGGTCGTCCAGGCGCTGCCCGGTTTCGAATTCCACATCCTCGACGCCGATCCGCGCCGCATCAAGCGGCTGCGCATCACCCGCAAGCGCCATGCGATCCGCCGCCGCGCCAAGGTGGATGGCGACATCCCGCCCGGCTCCGACGCCGGCGACGACCGGCCGGCGGAATCGACCGCCAACTAAAACTGTATTTTGTGCATGTCGTCGTCCCGGAACGGCTGCACGGTTCCGGGCGATCTTCATTAACAGGACAAAGAGCCGCTTTTTTGAAAGACTGCGAACGGGTTGATTCGCGGTTTGATGGGAGTGCGCATGGAGCGGCTTGCGGACAGGGTTATCCTCGTCTGGGGTTTCAAACGGTCGCTGCTGGCCATCGCCGCCGGGGCCTTAGCCGTGCTGGCGCTGCCGCCCTTCGGCTTTTTCGCGGCAATGTTCGTCTCCTTCCCGCTGCTCGTCTGGCTGATCGACGGGGCGGCGGCTTCGCCTGAAAGCGGCCTCATCGGCAGGCTGTGGCCGGCCTTTGCCACCGGCTGGCTGTTCGGCTTCGGCTATTTCGTCGCCGGTCTCTGGTGGCTCGGCCATGCGCTGCTGGTCGATCAGGAGGAATTCGCCTGGGCACTGCCGCTCGCCATTCTCGGGTTGCCGGCCTGCCTGGCGATTTTCTACGGGCTGGCGGCCGCCCTTGCCCGCATCTTCTGGTCCGACGGCATGGGACGGATCGCCGCACTGGCGGCCAGCTTCGGGCTGATGGAATGGCTGCGAAGCGTTGTTCTCACAGGCTTTCCCTGGAACGCCATCGGCTACGGCATGATGCCGGTTCCGCTGATGATGCAGTCGGCGCATTTGATCGGTGCGATGGGGGTGACGGCCCTTGCCGTCTTCATTTTCTCCGCGCCGGCCCTTGCCGGCACCCGGCAAGGCGCACGGGCGGGCATCGCGCTCGCCGTCCTGCTGTTTGCCGCCCATCTCGGTTACGGCGCCTATGCCCTCTATCTGGCGCCGCGGGCGGCGGCCTTGCCGGAAGATAAGCGGCCGGTGGTGCGGCTTGTGCAGCCCGTCATCGACCAGGCGGCGAAGATGGATAACGATGCCGACCGCAATGCGATCTTCGAGACCCATCTGAAGCTCTCGGCCGAAGCGCCGAAAAATGGCGGGCGCAAGCCCGATATCATCGTCTGGCCGGAAACCTCGATCCCCTTCATCCTGACCGACAACCAGGATGCGCTGACGCGGATCGCCGATACGCTCGACGACAACCAGATCCTGATCGCCGGCGCGGTGCGCGCCGAGGAGATGGGGCCGGGCACGCCGGCGCGCTACTATAATTCCATCTATGTCATCGACGGCCGCGGTCAGATCATCGCCGCCTCCGACAAGGTGCATCTGGTGCCTTTCGGCGAATACCTGCCCTTCGAGAACCTGCTCACCGAATTCGGAATCCAGAACGTCGTCGAGATGCCGGGAGGGTTTTCAGCAGCAGTGAGCCGGCACCTGCTGGCGCTGCCCGGCGGGCTCAATCTCTATCCGCTGATCTGCTACGAAATCATTTTCCCGGAGGAAATGACCGGCGACATCAAAGACGCCAATGCGATCCTCAATATCACCAATGATGCCTGGTTCGGTGCGACGCCCGGCCCTTATCAGCACTTCCAACAGGCGCGGGTGCGGGCTGTTGAAACCGGATTGCCGCTGATTCGCGACGCCAACAGCGGTATTTCAGCAATTGTGAATGCACGAGGCGAGATTGTTGCCGGCCTCGACCTCGAACAAATCGGCTATATTGATGCAACTCTTGATAGGCCAGGCGTAGAAGCCCGAACGACATACCCCCGGCAAACATACTTCTGGTTGACCGAGATCCTGCTCATTTTGATTGCGCTGATTTCTCGTAGAGGTTTTATTTCCGGGTTGAATTGACCAAAAACCCCTAAAATTGCATAGTGATGACAATCGGCGTTCCGAACCTATGTTCAAAGGTGGGTTCTCACCACCTGCAACGTGGCGTTTGGGATGGATCAGGGGCATGCCGGTTAAACAGGTTGAAATTCTTAGCTAGGGCACGACCATGATTGAAAACAAAAAGAAGCCGAATCCGATCGACATCCATGTTGGCAGCCGTATTCGCCTTCGCCGCACAATGCTGGGCATGAGCCAGGAAAAGCTCGGCGAAAGCCTCGGCATCACCTTCCAGCAGATCCAGAAATACGAAAAGGGCACCAACCGCGTCGGCGCAAGCCGCCTGCAGAATATCTCGAACATCCTCAATGTTCCGGTTTCCTTTTTCTTCGAGGACGCACCCGGCGAACATTCCGGCGCCGGCGGCGGCATGGCGGAAGCCTCCAGCTCGAATTACGTCGTCGATTTCCTCTCCTCGTCCGAAGGACTGCAGCTCAACCGCGCCTTCGTCAAGATTTCCGATCCGAAGGTTCGCCGCAAGGTCGTGGAGCTGGTGAAGGCTCTGGCAGCCGAGGCCGATTCCGACTGAGCCACACCCATCGCAAAACCCGAAAGGCGGTCGAAAGGCCGCCTTTTTTGCGTTTTTAGGGCAAAATTTGTCACTTTGTCGCGGATATAAAGATATATTTATGTCCTTCTGCGCTTGTCATCGGGCCTCGAACTGAGTACCTACTAGCTAGCTTTTGTTCTTTGAGGGGAATCCCGGAATGCGCGCAAATTATCTCTTTACCAGCGAATCTGTTGCCGAAGGTCACCCTGACAAGGTCTGTGACCGCATCTCCGACGAGATCGTCGATCTGGTCTACCGCGAAGCGGCCAAGACAGGCGTCAACCCCTGGGGCGTGCGCATTGCCTGCGAAACGCTGGCGACCACCAACCGCGTCGTCATCGCCGGTGAAGTCCGCCTTCCCCCGAGCCTGATGAAAAAGGACAAGGACGGTAAGGACGTCATCAATCCGTCGAAGTTCAAGGCCGCCGCCCGCCGCGCCATCAAGGATATCGGCTACGAGCAGGACGGCTTCCATTGGAAGAAGGCCAAGATCGACGTGCTCCTGCATTCGCAGTCGGCCGACATCGCGCAGGGCGTCGACAGCGCTGCCGACCAGCAGGGCGACGAGGGCGCCGGCGACCAGGGCATCATGTTCGGTTACGCCTGCCGCGAAACGCCGGATCTGATGCCGGCCCCGATCTATTATTCCCACAAGATCCTGCAGCTGCTGGCAGTCGCCCGCAAAAAGGGCGACGGCGAAGTCGCCAAGCTCGGCCCCGATGCCAAGAGCCAGGTCACCGTGCGTTACGTCGACGGCAAGCCGTCGGAAGCGACCTCGATCGTGCTTTCGACCCAGCATCTCGACGAGAGCTGGGATTCGAAGAAAGTCCGCGCCGTCGTCGAGCCCTATATCCGCGAAGCGCTCGGCGAACTGAAGATCGCCGACGATTGCAAGTGGTACATCAACCCGACCGGCAAGTTCGTCATCGGCGGACCGGACGGTGATGCCGGCCTCACCGGCCGCAAGATCATCGTCGACACATATGGCGGCGCTGCCCCGCATGGCGGCGGTGCATTCTCCGGCAAGGACACGACGAAGGTCGACCGTTCGGCCGCCTATGCCGCCCGTTATCTGGCGAAAAACGTTGTTGCCGCCGGCCTTGCCGACCGCTGCACGATCCAGATCTCCTACGCCATCGGCGTCGCCCAGCCGCTGTCGATCTATGTCGACCTGCATGGCACCGGCAAGATCAGCGAAGATCAGGTCGAAGCGGCGATCCGCAAGAACATGGACCTGTCTCCGTCGGGCATCCGCCGCCATCTCGACCTCAACAAGCCGATCTACGCCAAGACCTCCGCCTACGGCCATTTTGGCCGCAAGGCCGGCCGTGACGGCTCGTTCTCCTGGGAGCGCACCGATCTGGTGAAGGCGCTCAAGGAAAGCCTAAAGGCCTGAGATAAAGCATGACGGATATGGAACGCCGCGGCCGGGCGACCGAAGCCTTTTTCGGTCGCCGCAAGGGCAAGGCCCTGCGTGAACATCAGGCCGAGACGCTGAACAGTCTGCTGCCGGCATTCCTTATCGATCTCTCAGCGGCTCCGCTGGAGCCGCTGACATCCCTTTTTGCGGCTCCGGTCGAAAGATTGCGGCTGGAAATCGGTTTCGGCGGCGGCGAACACCTGATCCACCGCGCCCTGGAAAGACCGTCCACCGGCTTTATCGGCGTCGAACCCTTCGTCAATTCCATGCAGAAGCTGCTGTCGCGCGTCGGCGAGACGGGCGCGCGCAATATCCGCGTCTATAATGACGACGCGACGCAATTGCTCGACTGGCTGCCGGACGCCTCGCTCGACCAGATCGACCTGCTCTATCCCGACCCCTGGCCGAAGCGGAAGCACTGGAAACGGCGCTTCGTCTCGAAGACCAATCTCGACCGCTTTCATCGCGTGCTGAAGCCCGGCGGCCTGTTCTGCTTCGCCTCCGACATCGATACCTATGTCAACTGGACGCTGCTCAAATGCCGCGACCATGGCGGCTTCGACTGGATGGCCGACAATGCCTCGGATTGGCTGACGCCTTATGAGGGCTGGCCGAGCACACGCTACGAGGCCAAGGCCCGACGCGAGGGCCGGTCTTCGGCCTATCTGACGTTCCGGAAGATCTGAGTTTCAGGGACGGTCCTTGCGGTCATCCAACTTTTGCTTTCATAGCAGCGCCACTGCAGTGCAAGATGCGGTTAAGTGAGTGTCTTTCCCTGAGGCTATCGATGCAGCGCTTGCCGCGTACCCCCAAAGCCATCCTATTCGACATGGACGGCTTGATGTTCGATACTGAAGCTTTGTATCGAGATGCCACGATGGCGGCCGCACGGAATGCAGGGTTCGAATTACCGTTGTCGGTCTATCTCGAAACCGTTGGTTTGCCAGCCTCCCGTGTCCGCGAACTTTTGTTGGCCCAGTTAGGTAGCGATGCTCCTCTGGAGGATTTCTGGAGGCGGGCATCGGACCTATTCACGCAAATGGCTCGAACAGACTTGCGAACGAAGCCCGGCTTGCGGGAAATTCTATCCTTCCTCGAGGTGCAACGAATACCTTCGGCTATCGTAACCTCATCGAGCCGGAACACCGTTGAGGAGCACCTTGCAGCTACCAGCCTGCACGGTCGTTTTCAAACCATTGTCGCCTACGGCGATTACCTCTCGGGAAAACCGCATCCTGATCCATACCTGCTGGCCGCCGAGCGGCTCGGCTTGCCCATCACCGAATGTGTTGTCCTCGAAGACTCGCGAAATGGCGTTCTCTCGGGATCGAGCGCAGGGGCGATGATGGTGATGGTACCTGATCTCGTTCAGCCAACTCCGGACATTCTTGGTCACTGCGAGTGCATATTGGCCGACCTTCACGCCGTGCAGGAGCTTCTGGCAAATAGTCTGACTGACCGCATCGGGCAGAGCGACGCATTGCCCTTTAAGCAGACAGGTTCGTTTTAGGCAGTGCCAGAACGCCTTGCTCCCTCTTCTCCCCAGCGGGGAGAAGGTGGCCTGCAGGGTCGGATGAGAGGGCCGCAGGCACAGCACCAACGGCGATCAGCCTATCCTGAAGCAGCGTCCGACAATTAGGCACTCTCAGTGCAGGCTGACCGTCTTCAGTTCGTCTTCGGCAGCCTTGAAGAAGGTGCTGGAGCGGTTGTCCGTCAAGAGGATCGGCGTGCCGTCGGCGCCGAAGAGTGCCCAGAGGTCGACGTTCGGATCGATATCCGGGGCCTCTGGAAAGCACTTAGCGACCTCTTCGGTGCGCATTTTTCTGATATAGGCGACCTCGCCGCTGCCGATGTGGGCAAGCTCGGATTTGGTCAAGTGAGACGTGGCTTCTTTCATCAACATTCCTGTTCCTCCGGAAGAAGGGACCAACGGTTCGACAAACCGTTGTGCTACTGTGAGACCGAAATGTTAATTTTCTTGACCATGCGCGCGGGCTCGGGCCGAATTAGATCGACGGAGAGCAGACCGTTCTTCAGGCCGGCACCGAGCACCTGCATGCCGTCGGCAAGAACGAAGGTACGCTGAAACTGGCGGGCGGCGATGCCGCGATAGAGATAGTCCCGTTCTCCCTGCTCGACCTGGCGGCCGCGAATCAGAAGCTGGTTTTCCTCGATGGAAACATCGAGTTCGTCCTCGCCGAAACCGGCGACAGCGAGCGTGATGCGCAGACGTTCCGGCGCGCCGCTATCGGCACCGATGCGTTCGATATTGTAAGGCGGATATCCGTCGCTCGCCTTGGAAATGCGCTCCAGCGTCTTTTCCATGGCATCGAAGCCCAGAAGCAGCGGGCTGGCGAAAGGGGTAATGCGGCTCATCTCTTTTCAAGTCCTTGATGCAAGCGACCATCCCGGACCTTAAGGGCAGCATCCGGATGCCGCTAATATGGGGACAGCACCCCGGCGCTGCAAGACGCAGGCGACGTCTCGGCGCCACCCGCAATTTCAAGGTGACGGCCGGGGCTGCTTGACAAAGCGCCTGCTGCCTCGCATCAACACGTGCCGGCGCGCAATGTGCCGATTTGCGACGAGAAATGAAGAAAACGGTGCATCGGATGGCAGGCGCAAGAAAGATCATCATCGACACGGATCCCGGTCAGGACGACGCGGCCGCCATCATGCTGGCCTTCGGCAGCCCCGACGAGCTCGAGGTGCTGGGGATCACCACGGTCGCCGGCAATGTGCCGTTGGCGCTGACCAGCCGCAATGCGCGCATCGTCTGCGAACTCTGCGGCCGGACGGAGACCAAGGTTTTTGCCGGCGCCGACGCGCCGATCGCCCGCAAGCTGGTGACCGCCGAACATGTGCACGGCAAGACGGGCCTCGACGGTCCTGAACTCAGCGAGCCGACGATGGCGCTGCAGCCGGTTCATTCCGTCGATTTCATCATCGAGACGCTGCGCCGCGAGCCGGCAGGCACCGTGACACTCTGCACGCTCGGGCCGCTCACCAATATTGGCTTGGCCTTGCAGAAGGCGCCCGATATCGCCCCGCGCATTCGCGAACTGGTGATGATGGGCGGCGGCTTTTTCGAAGGCGGCAACATCACGCCGGCGGCCGAATTCAATATCTATGTCGACCCCGAGGCCGCCGATATCGTCTTCCGCTCAGGCGTGCCGATCGTGATGATGCCGCTCGACGTGACGCACCAATTGCTGACCCGCAAGGACCGGGTGAAGCGCATGGCCGAGATCGGCACGGCGCCGGCAAAGGCGATGGTCGAGATGCTGGAATTCTTCGAGCGCTTCGATATCGAGAAATACGGCTCCGACGGCGGGCCGCTGCATGACCCGACGGTGATCGCTTACCTCTTGAAGCCGGAGCTTTTCCAGGGTCGGGACTGCAATGTCGAGATCGAGGTCCAATCCGAACTCACCATCGGCATGACTGTGGTCGACTGGTGGCATGTGACGGATCGCAAGCGCAATGCGAAGGTGATGCGCCATGTCGATGCGGACGGTTTCTTCGATCTTCTGATCGAACGCTTCGCCCGCATCTGATCTTTTGGTTTTCCTTCTCTCACACAAGAGAAGGAAAACAACTTCAGGCGTCCTTCTCGTCGAAGACGGAATTGGTTTCGGCTTCGGCCGCCTTCGGGCCGCCCTTGGCGACGCCGACCATGGCCGGGCGCAGCACACGCTCGCCAATGGAAAAGCCTGCCTGCACGACCTGGACGACGGTGTTGTTCGGCACCTCGGGGTTCGGCACCTCGAACATCGCCTGATGGAAATTCGGGTCGAACTTCTGGCCGACCGGCTCCAGCTTGCGAACGCCGTGGCGCTCGAGCGCCGACAGCATGGCGCGCTCGGTCATCTCCACGCCCTCGATCAGGGTGGTCAGGCCGGCATCGGCCGCGTCCTTGACCTCTGGCGGGATGGCATCCAGCGCCCGGCGCAGATTATCCGAGACGGCCAGCATGTCACGCGCGAAACCGGCGACGGAATAGGACTTGGCGTCTTTGACCTCACGCTCGGTGCGGCGGCGCAGATTGTCCATTTCGGCGGCAAGGCGCAGATAGCGGTCGCGTAGCTCGCCGTTTTCGGCTTTCAGAAGCTCGAGTGCATCAGGCTGAGGGGCCTCTTCCTGCGCGATATCGTTCTCGACGTAGGCGGCAGCGTCGGCTGCGGCATCGGCCGCAGTTGCGTCAGGTCCGTTTTTCGTCGTGTCATCGGTCATGACGGTCTCCGGTTGGTGTCTTCAGATGCGCCCGATATCGAGGTTTGACCGAAAAAAATCAAGTCTGCATGACAAAGAAGCGAAAATTCCGCGGTCTTGGTCAAAGCCACGTCAAAGCGGATTGCGCGAAAGCCGGGAGACGAGCTGGGCGGTGTAATCGACCATCGGCACGATGCGGGAATAATTGAGCCGCGTCGGGCCGATGACGCCGACGGCGCCGACAATGCGATCGTCGTCGTCACGATAGGGCGCGACGATGAGCGACGAACCGGACAGCGAGAAGAGCTTGTTTTCCGAACCGATGAAGATGCGCACGCCCGAGCCGGTTTCGGCGAGATTGAGGATCTCGATCAGGCTGTCCTTCTTTTCGAGATCGTCGAACAGCAGGCGCAGCCGGTCGAGATCTTCGGCGCCGGCGAGGCCTTCGAGCAGGTTGGCGCGGCCGCGGATGATCAGTTGCGCCGGCTTGCCCTCGTCCGGGCTGCCGGCCCAGACGGCAATACCGCGCTCGACGAGATCGCGCGACAGGGCATCGAGCTCGTGGCGGACGTTGTCCTTCAGCTGGCTTAATTGTTTGCGCAGCTCCGGCAGGGTCTGGCCGGACATATGGGCGTTGAGAAAATTCGCAGCCTCGGCCAGCTGCGAGGAGGTGACGCCCGCCGGCAGCTCGATGATGCGGTTTTCCACCTGATCGTGATCACCGACGAGTACGGCCAGCGCCTTGGTCGGCTCCAGCCGGATGAACTCGACATGTTTGAGCACCGGATCGCTTTTCGAGGTGATGACAAGGCCGGCACCGCGCGAAATGCCGGACAGCATGCGGCTGGCCTCGTTCATCATCGATTCCACCGGATTGCCGCCGCTTTCGGCCCGCACCTGACGGTCGATGCTGGCGCGGTCCTCGGCGGAGAGATCGCCGACCTGCATGAAAGCATCGACGAAGAAACGCAGGCCGATCTGGGTCGGCAGCCGGCCGGCGCTGATATGCGGCGAATAGATCAGGCCAAGATCTTCCAGATCGCTCATGACGTTGCGCACCGAGGCCGGCGACAGCGACATCGGCAGCAGGCGGGACAGGTTGCGCGACCCGAGCGGCTCACCGCTCTCCAGATAGCCTTCGACGATGCGACGAAAAATTTCCCTGGAGCGCTCGTCCAGCGCAGCAACGGCATCCGAAACCGATGTCGACCTGATGCCCATGAAGCTTTAGAATCCGCGCTGATGATACTTCCCGAAAAGTAAGTCAAACTCGCAGCCGTGGCAAAAGGGAATTTGCAAATGGGCGCCGCCAATCGTAGAAGCGGTCAACAAACCCCAGGAGATAAGAATGCGGCCTTCAGGCAGAAAAATCGACCAGATGCGCAAGGTCTCGTTCGAGCGCAATTTTTCCAAGCATGCGGAAGGCTCGTGCCTGGTGAAGTTCGGCGATACGCATGTGCTCTGCACGGCCAGCCTCGAAGAAAAGACGCCGCCATGGCTGCGCAATACCGGCAAGGGCTGGGTCACGGCCGAATACGGCATGCTGCCGCGGGCGACCGGCGAGCGCATGAAGCGTGAGGCGGCGGCCGGCAAGCAGGGCGGCCGCACCCAGGAGATCCAGCGGCTGATCGGCCGATCGCTGCGCGCGGTCGTCGATCTGCAGGCGCTCGGCGAACGGCAGATCACCCTTGATTGCGATGTCATCCAGGCCGATGGCGGCACGCGTACAGCCTCGATCACCGGCGGCTGGATCGCGCTTTACGATTGCCTGAAATGGATGGAAAGCCGCAACATGATCAAAGTCGACCGGGTCCTGAAGGATCATGTCGCCGCCATTTCCTGCGGCGTCTTCGCCAGCCAGCCGGTGATCGATCTCGATTACCTCGAGGATTCCTCGGCCGAGACCGACGCCAATTTCGTCATGACCGGCGCCGGCGGCATCGTCGAGATCCAGGGCACGGCCGAAGGCACGCCGTTTAGCGAAGAGGAATTCACCTCGCTGATGGGTCTTGCCAAGAACGGCATCGGCGAACTCGTCGCCCTGCAGAAACAGGCGATTGCGGGATGAACTCCATGCTGGAAGGCATGTTGGAAACGGCGCTCTATGCGCGCGATCTCGATAAGGCCGAGGCGTTCTACGAGAGCGTTCTCGGGCTCGAAAAGATCACCCGCGCCGCCAACCGGCATGTCTTCTTCCGCTGCGGCCCCGGCGTTCTGTTGATCTTCAATCCGGAGGAAACCGTGAAGCCGCCGGCACCTGACGCGCTGCAGGTGCCGCCGCATGGCACGAGCGGCGAGGGCCATGCCTGCTTTCGGGTGTCCGGCCGCAACATCGATGCGATGGCCGAACGGCTGAAAGCGGCCGGTGTGGCGATCGAATCCGAGGTGCACTGGCCGAACGGCGGCCGCTCCATCTATTTCCGCGATCCTGAGGGAAACAGCCTCGAATGCGCGGAGGCGAAAATCTGGGGCATCGAACAGGATAGCTGAATGCGAAAGCTCGAAACAAAGACCATTGTCGTCGCCAGCCACAATGCCGGCAAGATCCGCGAGATCCAGGAACTGATCGGGCCGCTCGGCTTCACCGCCAAATCGGCCGCCGAGCTGAATTTCGTCGAACCTGACGAAACCGGCACCAGCTTCGAGGAGAATGCGACGATCAAGGCGGTCGCCTCCGCCAATGCCGCCGGCATGCCGGCGCTTTCGGACGATTCCGGGCTGGTGGTCGATGCGCTCGGTGGCGATCCCGGCGTCTACACCGCCAATTGGGCGGAGACATCGGACGGCACGCGCGATTTCGACATGGCGATGGCGAAGGTGGAAAAGGCGCTGCAGGATGCAGGCGCCACGGCGCCCGAACAGCGCACCGCGCGCTTTGTCAGCGTGCTTTGCCTCGCCTGGCCGGACGGCCATACCGAGCTCTTCCGCGGCGAAGTTGAAGGCAATGTCGTCTGGCCGCCGCGCGGCACCCAGGGCTTCGGCTATGATCCGGTCTTCCAGCCGGAAGGCCACGGCGTCACCTTCGGCGAGATGAGCGGCGAGGAAAAACACGGCTGGAACATCGGCAAGCCACAGGCGCTGTCGCACCGGGCCCGCGCCTTCAAACTCTTTGTCGAAACCTGCCTGGAGGCATAAGGTCGCGAAGTGGACAATTTCGATACGCCAGGCTCCTCGCGCGATGCGGCGCTGCTGCCCGATACCGGCGAGCCCGGCTTCGGCGTCTATGTCCATTGGCCCTTCTGCGCGGCAAAGTGTCCCTATTGCGATTTCAACAGCCATGTGCGCCACCAGCCGGTGGATCAGGAGCGCTTTACAGCCGCCTTCCTGAGGGAGATGGCGACGGTGCGGGCAATGAGCGGGCCGAAGACAGTCACCAGCATCTTCCTCGGCGGCGGCACGCCGTCGCTGATGAACCCGGCAACGGTCTCTTCAATTCTCGACGGCATTGCCCGGCACTGGCATGTGCCCGCCGGCATCGAGATCACCATGGAGGCCAACCCTTCAAGCGTCGAGGCCGACCGCTTCCGCGGCTATCGGGCGGCCGGCGTCAACCGCGTCTCGCTCGGCGTGCAGGCGTTGAACGACCGGGATCTGAAATTTCTCGGCCGGCTGCATGATGTCGCCGATGCGCTGAAGGCGATCCGGCTGGCGCGCGAGATTTTTCCGCGCATGTCCTTCGACCTGATCTACGCCCGGCCGGGCCAGACGGTCGAGGAATGGGAAAAGGAGCTCAAGCAGGCGATCTCCTATGCGGTCGACCATCTGTCGCTCTACCAGCTGACCATCGAGGAAGGCACGCCCTTCTACGGCCTGCACAAATCAGGCAAACTGATCGTGCCGGATGGCGAGCAATCGGCGGTGCTCTACGAGGCGACGCAGGAAATCACCGCGCGCGAGGGCATGCCCGCCTATGAGGTTTCCAACCATGCCCGGCCGGGTGCGGAAAGCCGGCATAACCTGACCTATTGGCGTTACGGCGACTATGCCGGGATCGGCCCCGGCGCGCACGGACGGCTGACGCGCGGCCCCGAAAAGATCGCA
This sequence comes from Rhizobium sp. N122, assembly GCF_002211295.1. NCBI lineage: Bacteria > Pseudomonadati > Pseudomonadota > Alphaproteobacteria > Hyphomicrobiales > Rhizobiaceae > Rhizobium > Rhizobium sp. N122. Next base: position 128,606 of record NZ_LOKU01000056.1, read on the forward strand.
ACGGCGACCGAGCGCAAGCCGGAAGCCTGGCTCGAGATGGTCGAGCGCGACGGCCACGGCATTCTCGACGAGGAACGGCTCGGCTACGAGGAACAGTCCGACGAATTGCTGCTGATGGGGCTGCGGCTCAGGGAAGGTGTCGACCTTGCCCGCTGGCAGCAGCTTTCCGGCCGCGACCTCGACCCGAAACGCGAGGAATTCCTGCTCGAACACAAATTCATCGAGCGAATCGGCAATTCGCGGCTGCGCTGCACGCCGACGGGCATGCTGATCCTCGATTCCGTCGTCGCCGATCTCGCCTGCTGACATCGGATAACGGATTGTTTCCGGTGCGGCGATAACCTTACCGCCGCACCGGAAAATATTCTCAGCCGTGGCCCTGCATAATTCCTTAAATCGAAATCGACTTTAAGGATAAAATTATGCAGCAATTCAAAGTGCTACAGCGTCCTTTGCGCGTCTGAAGAGACGCGCGGCGCTGTAGTGGCGCCCGCCTTGAACAGGCTGCCGGTCGGCGTCTTCAGGAACATCTCCAGCGGAATATGCTCCTGGTGCAGGAAGCCGGTGGCCGGCAGCAGGCCGTCGCGGACCATCTCGATGACGGCAACGACGGAGGCCGAGGTCGTCCAGGCGATCGCCGTGCGGCGGGCGCCGGCAATCTCGATCGGGTAATAGGCACGCACGAACTCCTTGCGGCGCAGGCTGCCGTTCTCCGTGCCCTCGGCGGCGACATGGACATAGACGACATCGTCTTCAACAGGCGGCTTGGCATTGGTCAGGATCTCGCCCGCAAGCTTGCGCTTGTCGCGCATCAAAAGCTCGTGGAAGAAGAAGTTCATCAGCTCCATATGGCCGGGATAACGCATGGTCTTGTAATCGAGATTGTCGATCTTGCCGAGCATGGTGTCGCACATGGTGCCGAGGCCGCCCGAGGTGGTGAAGGCTTCGAGCTTGACGCCGCCGACATAGACGGTCTCGTGCCATTCCATCGGCGAGACGAGCTTGCGCACCCCACCCTCGATGACCTCGCAATCGTTCAGATATTCGTTGACGACACCTTCCGGCGACCAGTTGAAAGCATAACCCAGCAGCCCAGTCGGATGCTGCGGCAGGGCGCCGACGCGCATGCGGATCGAACGGCAGCGATCGAAGCCGTCGGCAAGGCTGGCGCCGACGATGCCGACGAAACCCGGTGCCAGGCCGCATTGCGGCGCCATCAGGCCGCGGGCGGTCTTTGACAGTTCGATGATGAAATTGGTGGTGGGAACGTCTTCGGTCAGGTCGAAATAATGAATCCCGGCGAGATGGGCGGCGCGCGCCAATTCGATGTTCAGATGGTAAGGCAGGCAGGAAAGCACCGCCTCGACATTCGACAGCAGCTCGCCGACCACTTGGACGTCGGCAATATCGCCGGCCCGGCACTTGAAGGGAACGTCGCTCAGCGGCAGTTGCGCATCGACGCCGATGACCTCGAAACCGCCCTCATGCAAAAGCGTGGCCGCCAGCCGTCCGACCTTGCCGAGGCCGAGAACGGCGATCTTTCTAAAACTCATTCATTATCCTCCCATGCGCCCTCCCGGCGCTTCAGTCTTGTCCGATGCACGCCGCTCCAAATCGGACATGCAGGGGACGGCCGGAGGTATAGAATAAAAAGCTCATAAAGCAAAACGGCCGGAATCGCTTCCAGCCGTCAAAACTTTGCGAAAATCGGATGGCTATTCGTTGATCAGCCGCTTCAGAAGCTCGACCTCGTGCGACAGCTTGGTGTCCCCGGAAATCAGCTCTTCGATCTTGCGCACGGCGTGCAGCACGGTCGTATGATCCCTTCCGCCGAAACGGCGGCCGATCTCGGGGAAGGAGCGCGGCGTCAGCGTCTTCGACAGATACATGGCGATCTGGCGCGGCTTGACGATGACGCGGGTGCGGCGGTTCGAGACCAGTTCCTGGCGCGAGACATTGTAGTGCCTGGCGACGATGCGCTGGATATCCTCGATGCGCACGCGGCGGGGCTCGCCGGAGCCGACCAGATGGGCCAGCAGCTCGTCGACGCGCTCGATCGACAGGTTCGGCTCGAAGGAGCGCCGGAAGACCAGCTGGTTGAAGGCGCCTTCGAGTTCGCGGCCGCTGGCCGTGATGTTGCGGGCGACGTGCTGGAGCAGGTCGGCCGGTATTTCGAGCGACGGATCTTCGAGCCGGGCTGCCGCCAGGCGACGCTTGAGGATTTCGAGACGCATCTCGTAATCCGGCGCGTCGAATTCGATCGCCACGCCGCCCTGCAGGCGCGAGCGGACGCGGGGATCGAGCGATTCCAGCTCCCAGGGGGCGCGATCGGCGGCGACGACAACCTGCTTGGCGCTGTCGAGCAGCATGTTGAGGAGATGGCAGAATTCATGCTGAATCATCTTGCCCTGCAGGAACTGCATGTCGTCGATGATCAGGAGATCGATATTGCGCAGCGAATCCTTCAGCGTCAGCGCGTCATTGTCACGGATCGCGGTGGCGAAGCGCCACATGAAATATTCGGCGGTGAGATAGACGACGCGCAGCGCCCGCGGGTTCTGCACCGCTGCATTGGCGATTGCCTGCAGCAGGTGGGTCTTGCCGAGGCCGACCGCCGAATGGATGAACAGCGGATTGAAGCGCACAGCGCCGGAACCGGCTTCGGCGATCGTCTTCGCAGCCGCAAGCGCGACGCGGTTCGAGCTGCCTTCAACGAAGGTGTCAAAGGTGAAGCGGCTGTCGAGCGGCGAACCGAAGAGCGGCGAACCAAAGCTTGCGGGCCTTGCCGCAGCAACTGAGGAAACCGCCTGCTGGACGGCTTGGCCGGCCGGCTGGGCGCTTGCAGGGCGGCGCGCCTGGGGGGCAACGACCGGCTCGGGCTGGACCGCCTCATCGAGCGCCTTCGTGCCGCTGCGCGTCGCCGTGCGCACCAGGACTTCGATCTTCAGAATTTCCGGATCCTCGGCCTGGAACAGGCCGGTGATGAGATCGAGATAACGATTGTTGATCCACGACTTCAGGAAGGTGGTGGGAACCGACAGGCGAACCACGCTCTTCGATACCGAATGCAGCTTCAGCCGGGCGAACCAGCTGGCATAGACGTCAGGACCGACCTGGGCCTTCAAGCGCGCGCTGACGCGCTCAAACAAGATGCCGTGCTTCATTTCCGCCTGTGCTTCTCCCACTTCGAGGCGAATGGAGCCAAACGCCTGCGGTGCCACATCCCCATTGTCGAGCCCGCCCGTCGTCATCGTATTCATCTGCATAATGCCGCCTTTCAATTCCACCGGGCGGCTTCCGCTAAAATAGCCGCCCGATTATTCCCCGCTTTGGCGGGCCGACGGCATCCTCATGAAGCCGCTTACCTGCCGGTTCACTCAAACACTGCCCCCGAAGGGACCGGCACAAAACGCCGTTGCAGGAACCGCATTCATGCGGCAACCTTCATCGGCTTTCCGTGCCAGGCCAGCGGTCGATCCTCGTTTTCGACCGATCAGCCCGAACGCAATATCACTTTAACCTTCTCCGGCGGCCTCGCCTTAAACGTGTGGCCACTGAAGGCACAAAACATCCCTGCCCGTAACAGCCACGTTACGGCCCAAATCCGTCGAGTGCTTGAAAAAACGGAAGCGCAAGGCTCCGTAACAAATGGCACAAACTTATCGCCCTGCCGACGTGGCAGTTAAGACCGAGCCTCTGCAGGTGATGTCCGCGCCCTTTGTTGAAAGCCATTTAGGCAGGATCAAAAGGCAATATCAACGATGAATTTTACGCAAAATTAAGAAGCGGGCATTGACTCCGGGGGCCGTTTTCGGGCGTCACACCAGCGTCAAAAAAGAATCGCTTTTGAATCAAGGAGATTCCCCGTTCGGGCTATTTTGACACGCATGGAAAGAAAAAAAATAAAAATCTTCTTGACTCCCCCCTGGTCCCGGAAGGTCGGGGCAGAGTCGCGCGGCGTGAAAGCATCCTTGCGCAAGTCTTTGTTTGTGAACGCTTTTTCCTGTCATGGCACTGACACGAAACAGTCGCACGATTAACCATACAGGGGCCGATCGGCGGAATCGAAAAAGCCCGGTAAAATTACCGGGCTAATCATAAAGATGAAGTCGTTAACGGAAGATTACGCGGTCGCGCTAACCGAAAGAGCCTTCACACGAGCGGCCAGGCGAGAGACCTTGCGGGATGCCGTGTTGGAGTGCAGCACGCCCTTGCTGGCGGCGCGGGCAAGCTCGGGCTGAGCGGCCAAGAAAGCGGCCTTCGCCTTGTCGGCGTCACCGGATGCGATGGCCTCTTCGACCTGGCGAACGAAAGTACGAACGCGCGAGCGACGAGCCTTATTGACGTCGGTACGGCGGGCGATCTTGCGGGTCGCTTTTTTCGCCGAAGTTGTATTGGCCATGGATGCCTCTCTCAAGAATTCGAACAAACTCCGCCATTACCGCGGGCCCTGCGGCCACAAAATCCAGCAATGCGGGAGCAATCGCGGAAAACCAAACCGGCTTTCCGAACCGTGGGCGGGCATATAACTCTAAAGCCGGCCCACGTCAACGCGGATTTTCACGCTTTGCCACCGGCAAACGCCGAAAAGCATTCAACGGTGCTTAAAAGCCGGTTTGCGCTTTTCGACGAAGGCCGCCATGCCTTCCTTCTGGTCGTCGGTGGCAAAGAGACTGTGAAACAGCCGGCGCTCGAAGCGGAGCCCCTCCTCCAGCGTCGTCTCGAAGGCGCGGTTGACCGTCTCCTTGGCCATCATCACCGAGGGCTGCGACAGCGAGGCGATCTTTTCGGCCGCGGCGAGAGCTTCCTCGATCAGACGCCCGGGCGCCACCACACGCGAAACGAGTCCCGACCGCTCCGCCTCGGCGGCATCCATCATCCGGCCGGTGAGGACGAGATCCATCGCTTTCGCCTTGCCGACGGCGCGCGTCAGCCGCTGCGAGCCGCCCATGCCGGGAATGACCCCGAGGGTGATTTCCGGCTGGCCGAACTTCGCCGTCTCCGAGGCGATGATGAAATCGCACATCATGGCCAGTTCGCAGCCGCCACCGAGCGCAAAACCGCTGACGGCGGCAATCACCGGCTTGCGGGCCTTGGCAACCTCGTCCCAGCCGCTGATGAAATCACTCTTATAGATATCGGCGAACTGAAGCGCCTGCATCTCCTTGATATCGGCGCCGGCGGCAAAGGCGCGTTCCGAACCGGTGATGACGATCGCGCCGACCGCCTCGTCGGCGTGGAAGGCGGCATAGGCCTCCTTCAACTCCTTCAGGACGGTGGAATTCAGCGCGTTCAGCGCCTGCGGTCGGTTCAGCGTGACGAGGCCGACACTGCCTCGGGTTTCGACGATCAGGGTCTCATAGGCCATGCTGTTCTCCCGGTTTTCGCTTACTTCTGGCAGGTGGCGCAATAGAAGGTGGAGCGGCCCGCCTGGACGACGCGGGCGACCGTACCGCCGCAGCCGGGCGTGCGGCAAGCCTCACCTTCGCGATCATAGACGGAGAAGGAATGCTGGAAATAGCCGAGCGATCCGTCGGTCTGGATATGATCGCGCAGCGACGATCCACCGGCGGCGATGGCATCGGCGATGACGTCGCGGATCGAGGCGACGAGCAGGTCGAGCTGCTGCTTCGGCTTACCGCCTGCGGTTACCAGCGTGCCGGCGGCGCGGACCGGCGAAAGATGCGCGCGCCACAGCGCCTCGCAGACATATATATTGCCGAGACCGGCAATGTTCTTCTGGTCGAGCAGCGCACTCTTCAATGGCTGCGCCTTGTTGCGGAAGCGCTCGGCGAGATAGGCGGCGCCAAGCTCGTTTCCGGTCGGCTCCGGCCCGAGATCGCGGAAGAAGGGATGGGTGGCGAGATCGGCGCGCTCGACCATATCCATGAAGCCGAAACGGCGCGGGTCGTTATAGACGACGCGGCGCGGGCCGCTTGCGCCTTCCAGATGAAAGACGACGTGATCGTGCTTCTCGTCCTTCGAGCGGGCATGGTGGAATTCGCCGGGCGTGGCGGCTGCGGCGCCTTCCTCGATGCGGCCCTCCTCGATGCGAAAAGAGCCGGACATGCCGAGATGGGAGATCAGCGTGTTGCCGTCGTCGAGATCGACCAGCAGATATTTGGCGCGGCGGCCAAGCCCGACGATGGTGCGGCCGGAAACCCTGTCGGCGAATGCGTCGGGAAAGGGAAAGCGCAGATCGCCGCGGCGCAGCTCCAGCCTGGCGACGCGAGCCCCCTCCATCGTCGGCGCCAGGCCGCGTTTTACCGTTTCGACTTCTGGCAATTCCGGCATCTTAACCCATCTGTATCTAACGTGTTTCAACCGAGGACGATGTGCGCTATAGCGCCAGTGGTCCGCGGAGAGCGCGGCCCAGTGATAACGTCGCGCGCGGCCTTTCGCTATGGCCTGCGCGGCTGAATATCAAGGAACGGAGCAGTCTGATGTCAGAAAGCCGCACTTCCGCCGATGGCGGCATGGAGACCTCCTACGGCTTCCGCGAGGTGTCTGACGGCGAGAAGCAGGGCCTCGTCAACCAGGTGTTCCACAAGGTCGCCAAGCGCTACGACATCATGAACGACGTCATGTCGATGGGCATGCACCGCGCCTGGAAGGATGCGATGATTTCGGCGCTGAACCCGCGCAAGGAGCCGGGCTACAAGGTGCTCGACGTTGCCGGCGGCACCGGGGACATCGCCTTCCGCATCGTCGAGGCTTCGGGCCGGCAGGCGCATGCGACCGTGCTCGACATCAACGGTTCGATGCTCGGCGTCGGCGCCGAGCGGGCGGAAAAGAAGAAGCTTTCCGGCAATCTCACCTTCGTCGAGGCAAATGCAGAAGAACTGCCGTTCGAAGCCGCCAGCTTCCACGCCTATACGATCGCCTTCGGCATCCGCAACGTGCCGCGGATCGACGCGGCGCTGTCGGAGGCCTATCGCGTCTTGAAGCGCGGCGGCCGGCTGCTGGTGCTCGAATTTTCCGAAGTCGACATGCCGCTGCTCGACAAGATCTACGACGCCTGGTCGTTCAACGCCATTCCGCAATTCGGCAAGGCGATCACCGGCGATGCCGAACCCTACCAATATCTGGTGGAATCGATCCGCAAATTCCCCAACCAGGAGAATTTTGCGGCAATGATCCGCCAGGCCGGTTTTTCGCGCGTCAGCTACACCAATTATACCGGCGGCATCGCCGCGCTGCATTCCGGCTGGAAGCTCTGAGGGAATGGGACAAGAAAAGACAACCCTCCCTCGGCGGGGCACTGTGGCATGAGCACTTTCGGAGCCTATTTCCGCCTTTGGCGCGTCGGCTGGGTGCTCGTGCGTGAGGGCGTCGTCTCGGCGCTGCCTTCCGAGGGGCTGCCGCCTCCGGTGGCGCTCGCCAAATCCTTCGTCACGATTTTCGAGCGCAGCAAGGCGCGGCATCAGAAACGCAGCGACCGGTTGGCGCAGGCCGTCGAGCGGCTCGGCCCTTCCTATGTGAAGATCGGGCAATTCCTGGCGACACGGCCGGATGTCGTCGGCGTCGAATTCGCCAACGACCTGTCGCAGTTGCAGGACCGAATGGCCTTTTTTCCCTCGGCTGCCGCCAAGGCCAATATCGAAGGCTCGCTCGGGCGGCCGATCGGCGAACTCTATGCGAGCTTCGAGGAGCCGATCGCCGCCGCCTCGATCGCCCAGGTGCATCCGGCCGAAGTCGAGACATCGGCGGGGCGCAAGAAGGTCGCCGTCAAGATCGTGCGGCCCGGCGTGCGCCAGCGTTTTGCCCATGACATCGAGGCGATGTATCTCGTCGCCCACATGCAGGAGCGTTTCCTGCCCTCCAGCCGGCGGCTGCGGCCGGTCGAGGTGACGAAGACGCTGGAACAGACGACGAAGATGGAGATGGATCTTCGCCTGGAGGCGGCCGCCCTTTCCGAGACCGCCGAGAATACCGAGAGAGATCCCGGCTTCCGCGTGCCGAAGGTCGACTGGGAGCGAACGGGGCGCGACGTCATCACCATGGAGTGGATCGACGGCACGCGCATGTCCGACGTCGAGGGGCTGCGCGCGGCCGGCCACGATCTCAACCTGCTTGCCGATACGCTGATCCAGTCCTTCCTGCGCCATACGCTGCGCGACGGCTTCTTCCATGCCGACATGCATCCGGGCAATCTCTTCGTCGATGCGAGCGGCATGATCGTCGCCGTCGACATGGGCATTGTCGGGCGGCTCGGCAAAAAGGAGCGGCGGTTCCTCGCCGAAATCCTCTACGGCTTCATCACCCGCGATTATATCCGTGTGGCCGAGGTGCATTTCGAGGCGGGCTATGTGCCCGGCCACCACAATGTCGAGAGTTTCGCCCAGGCAATCCGGGCGATCGGCGAGCCGATCCATGGGCAGCCGGCCGAGACGATCTCGATGGGCAAGCTGCTGACGCTGCTTTTCGAAGTGACCGAACTCTTCGACATGGCGACACGGCCGGAACTGGTGATGCTGCAGAAGACCATGGTCGTGGTCGAAGGCGTGTCGCGCATGCTCAACCCGCGCTTCAACATGTGGAAGGCCTCCGAGCCCGTCGTCGGCGACTGGATCCGCACCAATCTCGGGCCGAAGCGGATCGCCGCCGACCTCAAGGACGGGCTGAAGGCGGCGGTGAAGCTTGCCGAAGCCGTGCCGGAAATTGCCGCGAAGACCGAAAAATTCCATCACCAGCTTCTGCAGATGAGCGAACACGGCTTACGGTTCGACGAACAGACGGCAGAGGCGATCGGCAAGGCCGAGGCGCGGCATAACCGTTCGGCCAGGATTGCGCTGTGGATCATCGCATTGACGCTTCTCTATATTGCCTGGATGCTGAGCTGATCCGTCCGTAAACATGCTGTGTTCGGCATTTAGGATATCCCATGTGACGGAGGAGCCGCTTAGTCTGACAATCTAAAGCGCGCCGCGATCTTCAGATTCGCTCCTTGCGCTTTAGGTCTTTGGTTTTACGCATGTCGTTATCGCAAAACCGCTGCACACTTTTGCGCGACATGCGTTAGGAGATATGGCACATGCAGCACGAACGCCCTGGCATCGAACTTTCCGGACGGCCGCTCGGGTTTGCCGAGATGGCGGCGATCGGTGCGGGCAAGGCGCGGATTTCGGCTTCGGCGACCGGCATGGCCCGCATCGCCATTGCCCGCGAGATCGTCGAGGATGCGATTGCCTCAGGCATGCCGGTCTACGGCTCGACAACCGGCGTCGGCGCTATGAAAGATGTGGAGTGGTCGGCCGACGAACTCGACACGTTCAATCTCGGCCTGGTGCGCGCTCATCATTTCGGCACCGGCACGCCGTTTTCCTGCAATGTCGTGCGCAACGCCATGGCGATCCGCGTCAATACGGCGCTGACCGGCCAGGTCGGCTGCACGCCGGAGCTGATCGAGGCCTATATCACCATGCTGGCAGCCGATCTCATTCCGGTCGTGCGCCGCACCGGCTCGATCGGCTGCGCCGATATCGGCCTGATGGGGCAGATCGGCGCGGTGCTGACCGGCGTCGGCGAAGCGGTCTACCGCGGCAACCGCATGCAGGCGGCCGAGGCCTTCAAGGCGGCGGGTCTGCAGCCGGTGCGGATGGCGCCGCGCGATAGCCTCGCCTCGCTCAGTATCAATGCGGTGAGCTTTGCCGCAGCGGCGGAAACGACGCGCAATGCCGCCGCCTCGATCCGCATCCTGCTGGCGACGGCGATGATGGCGGCCGGTGCGCTCGGCGCCTCCCGCGATCCCTGGAAGGCGGTGCGCCATGTCGGCACGGCGCGCGAAGCGCTGATCGGCGCCTGGCTCTGCAACGCCTCGGACGACTGGAACTGGCCCGTCGCGACGCATGTGCAGGATCCGCTCAGCCTGCGCATGATCGCTCAGGTGTTCGGCGCGGTGATCGAAAACCTGCTGTCGACGGGCCATAAGATCCTTGCCGCCACCGGGCGTTCGGACGACAATCCCGTCGTGGTCGAAGGCCGGGTGATGACCTCGGGCGGTTCGCTGCCGCTCGACGTGACGATCCTGCTCGAATCGGCCGCACTCTGCATGGCGCATGCGGCGCGCAACGCCTTCAACCGCTGCGTCATTCTCGGCAACGGCCAGCGGCGCGACCTGCCGGTCAATCTGGTGCCGCCGGGACGCATCGCCACCGGTTTCGGGCCGATCATCAAGCTTGCCGGCGAGATTTTTTCGCGCGTGCTGTCGATGTCCAATCCGGTGTCGGCGCAGTCGCTGGTGGTGGCGGCGGGGCTGGAGGACGAGGCAGCCTTCCTGCCGCTGGTCATCGAGCGCTTCGAGCGGCAGATGCAGGCGCTGAAGCGCCTGGCGGCGCTGGAGGCGCTGCTCTCGGCCCAGGCGATCGACATTCTCGGCGACGAACCGAAGGGCGTCGCCGCCATGCTCTACGAGGTCGTGCGCAAACATGCGGATTTCTATATCGTGGACCGGCCGCTTTCGGCCGAGGTCGAGGCAATCGAGGAGGAGCTCGGCTCGGACGACTTCCTCTCGAGGTTGACCGAGCAGGTTCCGATCGCCTCCTTCGACGATTTCTTCGCGCTCGGATCGCTGGAGCATATCGAGGAGCGGCTGCCCCACCACGAGGCGCAGGCACTCTGAACTCAGCCTGGGGAGGAAGCGTCATGGACTTCGATCTCGTTCTGCAGGGCACGGTGGTGCTGCCGGAGCGCATTCTCGAAGCGGGTTATGTCGCCGCCCGCAACGGCAAGATCGCTGAAGTCGGCCTCGGCGTGCCGCCTGCGGCGCGCGAACGGCATCTGCTCGGCAAAGCGCTGATCCTGCCCGGTGCGATCGATGCGCAGGTGCATTCGCTGTCCCAGAAGGACCAGGAGGATTTCATCTGGTCGACGCGTTCAGCGGCAGCCGGCGGCGTGACTGCTATCGTCGACATGCCCTATGACGAGGGCGATCTCGTCTGCTCGGCCGCAGCGGTTAAACGCAAGATCGACCACGCAGGCGCGCAGGCGCGTGTCGACTTCGCGCTTTACGGCACGGTCGACCCGGAAGAAGGCCCGGCGCGGATCGGCGAGATGGTCGAGGCGGGCGTCGCCGCCTTCAAATTTTCGACCTTCGGCACCGACCCCAAGCGTTTTCCACGCATTCCGCCGGCCCTGCTCGACGCCTGCTTTGCGGCGATCGCGCCGACGGGGCTGACGGCGGGCGTGCACAATGAGGACGACGAGGCGGTGCGCAGCTATATGGCTGAGGTTAAGGCGAGCGGCATCACCGACTGGCGGGCGCATGGCCTGTCACGGCCGCCGATTACCGAACTCCTGGCGATGCACACGATCTTCGAGACGGGTGTCGTGACCGGCTGCCCGGCGCATGTGGTGCACTGCTCGCTCGGGCGCGGCTATGACATCGCCCGCGCTTATCGGCGTGACGGTTTTGCCGCGACCGTCGAATGCTGCATCCATTATCTGACGCTCGACGAAGAGAACGACGTGAAGCGCCTCGGCGGCAAGGCGAAGATCAATCCGCCGCTGCGGCCGCGCGCCGAGGTGGAGACGCTCTGGCGGAAGGTGGCCGACGGCGATGTCTGGCTGGTCTCGACCGATCACGTCAGCTGGTCGGAGAGCCGCAAGACCAATCCCGACATGCTCGTCAATGCTTCGGGCGTGCCCGGCCTCGAGGTGATGGTGCCGCTTTTCGTCAAAGGCGCCATCGAACGCGGCATTCCCCTGACATGGGCGGCCCGGCTGATGGCGGAAAACCCGGCGAAGCATTTCCGGCTCGACCATATCAAGGGGGCGCTGACGCCGGGCAAGGACGCCGATATCGCCGTGCTGGAACCGCGAGACAGCGTCTATGATGCGTCGGCAAGCGGCAACAATGTCGTCGGCTGGAGCCCCTATAACGGCATTCGCCTGCCCTGGACCGTTTCCGCTACCTACTTGCGCGGCGAAAAGATCGCCGAAGGCGGCAAGGTGCTGGCTGAGCCCGGTAGCGGGCGGTTCGTCCGGCCGCTGCCGCGCCAGGTCGTTGCGGGAGCGCCCGCATGAGCCGCAATCTGCCCGTCAATGCCGGCCGGATTGCCGGGGATATCGAGGCGCTGGCCGCAATCACCGAGCCGGGGCATCCCTGGACGCGGCGGGCTTTCTCATCGCTCTTTCTCGAAGGCCGGGCCTATATCGAAGCGAAGATGAAGGCGGCTGGACTGGAAACGCGGATCGATGCCGCCGGCAATCTGATCGGCCGGCGCACGGGCCGCAAACCCTGGCTCGGCACGATCATGCTCGGTTCGCATTCCGACACGGTGCCGGATGGCGGCCGTTTCGACGGCATTGCCGGGTTGATATCGGCGCTCGAAGTGGCGCGCGCGCTCAGCGACCAGGCGATCGAACTCGACCACGATCTGGAGATCATCGATTTCCTCGCCGAAGAAGTCAGTATCTTCGGCGTCTCCTGCATCGGCAGCCGGGGGATGACCGGGCAATTGCCGGAAGCCTGGCTATCGCGCGTCAGCGATGGGCGCGACCTGGCCGAAGGTATCGCCGAGGTGGGTGGCAGGCCTGGCGTGCTGGATCAGCAGAAGCGGCCCGATCTGGCAGGCTTCCTCGAGCTGCATATCGAGCAGGGGCCGGTGCTCGAAGCCGAACGGGAGGATATCGGCATCGTCACCGCGATCGCGGGCATCACCCGCATCGAAATTGCCGTCGAAGGGCGGGCCGATCATGCCGGCACGACGCCGATGGACCGGCGGGCGGATGCGCTGGTGGCTGCTGCCCAGCTGGTGCTCGACATTCGCAACGCCGCCGCTGAGCTCTCCAAAACGCCGGGCCACTTTGCCGCGACGGTCGGCGAATTTCGGATCGAGCCGAATGCCGCCAATGTCGTCCCGTCGAAAGTGGTGCTGCTGATCGATGGCCGAGCCGAGATTCGTGCCGACATGGAGGCCTTCTGCCGCTGGCTCGATGGCCATGTCGAAAAGCTGGCCACCGCCTATGGCGTCACGATCGAGACACCGAACCGAGTGTCCGACAATATGCCGACGCCGGGCGATGCCGGACTGCTTTCGACATTGGAGACTGCCTGCGAACGCGTCGGCGCCAAACATCGGCGCATGGCCTCCGGCGCCGGGCACGATACCGCCTGGATCGCCAAGGTGGCGCCGGCGGCGATGATCTTCGTGCCCTGCCGGGGAGGCCGCAGCCATTGCCCCGACGAATGGGCCGACAATGACGATATCGCGCTTGGCGCCGCCGTGCTGTTCGAAGCGGTGCGCGAGATGGATAAGGATTTGAAGCGGGAGAAGGCCGATGGGACGCATACTGGTTGAAAAGGACGTCGAAGCCGCCGTCAAGGGCGGCTCCGTCTATGCCGCCGGCGGCGGCGGCTGGGCCGACCATGGACGCATGCTCGGGCTTGCGGCCGTCAATGTCGGCAAACCGGAGCTGATCTCGATCGACGAACTGAAGGACGAGGACTGGGTTGCTACCGCCGCCGCCATCGGCGCCCCCGCCTCCACCACGCCCTGGGAAATGCAGGGCATCGATTATGTGAAGGCGGTGCAGCTCTTGCAGGAGGCGCTGGGTGAAAGGCTTTCCGGGCTGATCATCGGCCAGAACGGCAAATCCTCGACGCTGAACGGCTGGCTGCCCTCGGCGATCCTCGGCACCAAGGTAGTCGACGCGGTCGGCGATATCCGCGCCCATCCCACCGGCGACATGGGCTCGATCGGCATGGCCGGCTCACCCGAGCCGATGATCCAGACTGCCGTCGGCGGCAATCGCGCCGAAAACCGCTATATCGAGCTGGTGGTGAAGGGGGCGACGGCGAAAATCTCGCCGGTCCTGCGCGCCGCCGCCGATCAATCCGGCGGTTTTATCGCCAGCTGCCGCAATCCGCTGCGCGCGTCCTATGTCCGCAGCCATGCCGCACTCGGGGGCATCTCGATGGCGCTTGCGCTCGGCGAGGCGATCATCGCGGCGGAGAAACGCGGCGGATCTGCTGTGATCGACGCCATCTGCAAGACAACGGGCGGGCATATCCTCGCCGAGGGCGTCATCTCTCGAAAGGACGTCGTCTACACCAGGGAAGCTTTCGACATCGGCACGGTCACCGTCGGCACGGGCTCAAAATCGGTGACGCTGCATGTGATGAACGAATATATGGCCGTGGACGATGCGGGTGGCGGCCGGCTTGCAACCTTCCCCGCGGTCATCACCACGCTATCTCCGGAGGGCGAGCCGCTCAGCGTCGGCCAGTTGCAGGAGGGCATGTCCGTCTTCATCCTGCACGTGCCGAAGGATATCATCCCGCTGTCGGCGAGCGTGCTCGATCCCACCGTCTATCCCGTCGTCGAAAAGGCGATGGGGATCGAGATCGCCCGCTACGCTTTGGAAACGAAGGCCTGAACCATGACGCGCGATCCCGGCCTTGAAGAGCTGTTGCGCGAGGAACTCGGCGATCGGCCGGGGCTTGCCGAAAAATCCATGTTCGGCGGCCGGGCCTTCCTGCTGAACGGCAATCTTCTCTGCGGCGCGCGCAGCGACGGCATGCTGATCCGCCTCGGCAGAGGCAATGACGGCTGGGCGCTGACCCTGCCCGGTGTGGTCCAGATGCTGTCGGGCGAGCGGGTCATGCAGGGCTGGGTGCGGGTGACCGCCGAGGTCTACGGCGACGATGCGCTGAGACGGCGTTTGCTTGATGCGGCGCTCGCCTATGTGGAATCTCTGCCGGAGAAGTAACCTCCCTTCTCCCCAGCGGGGAGAAGGGAAAAGGTTGAGAACCAAGCGAGGAACAACCATGCCGAAGGCCAATCCGCGTCATCCGAAATTCCCGATTCCCGGCGGGCCGGACTTGCGCGCCAAGGGCTGGCGGCAGGAAGCGCTGCTGCGTCTGCTCGAAAACGTGCTATCGGTCGGCGAAGACCCGGACAATCTGATCGTCTATGCCGCACTCGGCAAGGCGGCGCGCAGCTGGGCGGCACACAAGGGCATCGTCGAGGCGCTGACCGAGATGGAAGAGGACCAGACGCTGCTCATCCAGTCCGGCAAGCCGATCGGGCTGGTGCGGACGCACGCCAAGGCGCCGCTCGTTATCATGGCGAACTGCAATATCGTCGGGCAATGGGCGAAGGCCGAGGTGTTCTACGAGCTGCAGCGCAAGGGACTGATCTGCTGGGGCGGACTGACGGCCGGCGCCTGGCAATATATCGGCAGCCAGGGCGTCATCCAGGGAACCTACGAAATCTTCATGCGCATTGCCGATCGGCGCTTCGGCGGCGATCTCGCCGGCCGCTTCGTGCTGACGGCCGGCCTCGGCGGCATGGGCGGGGCGCAGCCGCTTGCCGGCCGCATGGCGGGGGCTGCGATCCTCTGTGTCGATATCGACCCGGAGCGTGCCCGCAAGCGCCAGCAGATCGGCTACCTCCAGGAGATCGCCCCCGATCTCGATACCGCCCTTCAGATGATCGACGCCGCGGTGAAGGAAAAGCGGGCGCTGTCCGTCGGGCTCGTCGGCAATGCGGCCGAGGTCTATCCCGAGATTGCCCGGCGCGGCATCGTGCCCGATATCGTCACCGACCAGACCTCGGCGCACGACCTGGTCTATGGCTATGTGCCGAAGGGCATGAGCCTCGATCAGGTGAGAGGGCTGCGCGACGACGGCCAGGGGCAGTTGATGGCGGCAAGCCGCGCCTCGATCGTCGAGCATGTGACGGCGATGCTGGAATTCCAGAAGCGCGGCGCGGAAGTCTTCGACAATGGCAATCTCATCCGCACCCAGGCGAAAGAGGGCGGCGTCGCCAATGCCTTCGACATTCCGATCTTCACCGAAGCCTATCTGAGGCCGCTCTTTGCCCGGGCTATCGGCCCGTTCCGCTGGATGGCGCTCTCAGGCGAGGAGAGCGATATCGCCCGCATCGACGACCTGCTGCTCGAACTCTTCCCCGACAACAGGATCATCACCAACTGGATCCGGCTGGCGCGCGAGCATGTTCCCTTCGAGGGGCTGCCAGCCCGTATCGCCTGGCTCGGCCACGGCGAGCGCACGATGCTGGCGCGGCGCGTCAACGCGCTGGCCCTAGGCGGCGAGCTCAAAGGCCCCATCGCCTTTTCCCGCGACCATCTCGATGCCGGCGCCATGGCGCATCCAAATATCATGACCGAGCGGATGAAGGACGGCTCGGATGCGATCGCCGACTGGCCGCTGATCGATGCGATGATGCTCTGCTCGTCGATGGCCGATCTCGTCGTCGTCCATTCCGGCGGCGGCGGCTATGCCGGCTACATGACGAGCTGCGGCGTCACCGTCGTCGCCGACGGCACTGAGGCCGCCGATGAGCGGCTGGACCACGCGCTGACCAACGACACCGCCCTCGGTGTCATGCGATATGCCGATGCGGGCTACGAGGAGGCGCTTGATGAGGTGACGAAGAAGGACGTGCCCTATATCCGGCTTGGTTGAACAGCCCCGGACTTGCTATAGATTGCCGTCATCCCATCAGGAGCCCTGAAATGGAAACAGCCAAGATTTTCTGGTCAGGAGGCTTCCAGGCCGTCCGGTTGCCCAAGGAATTCCGTTTCGACGGCGATGCCGTCGCGATCAGACGCCAGGGGCGTGCGATCATTCTCGAGCCGATTTCCGACGATTGCGAATGGCTTGCCGACGTGACTGGTCCTGTCGATCCCGACTTCGCGGCAGCGGCGGAAGAACGGCCCCCGGCTTAGGAGCGTCAGCCGATCGGATTCGAGACTTCGATAAGATTGCCGTCGGGGTCTCGGAAATAAACCGAGCGCAGGCGCCCGGTCGCACCGGTGCGTTCGACCGGACCCCCTTCGATCACAATGCCTCCGGTCTGCAGATGGGCAATGACATCGGCAAGCGGTGTCTCGGCGATGAAGCAGAGGTCGCCGGAGCCGGGTGTGGCATGTCTCGCCTTGGGTTCGAATTCGTGTCCGGCCTGATGCAGGTTGATCTTCTGTCTGCCGAATTTCAGTGCCTTTCGGCCGTCAGCAAAGGTTTCCACCGACATGCCGAGGATGCGGGAATAGAAATCGCAGCTGGCTGCGATTTCGGCGACGGTCAGCACGAGATGATCGAGACGGTCTATGCGGATCATGCTTTTCTCCTCACGAGATGCCGGGCGACACAGGCGGAGATAAAGGCGAGCGCCAGCATGGCAAGCGTGAAAAGGACGACGGCGGCCCAGCCCTCGACCGCGAAGAACCAGCCGCCGGCCGAGCCCATCAGGCTGGAGCCGACATAATAGGCGAGCATATAGAGCGACGAGGCGTGGCCCTTGGTGCCGCGCGCCAGCTTGCCGACGAGGCCGCTGGCGATGGAATGGCTCATGAAGAAGCCGGCGGTCAGCACCACGATGCCGAGAATGATGGATGGCAACGCGGCAAACAGCGTCAGCGCGCTGCCGGCGGCCGTCAGCGTCAGACCGAAGAGCAGCACGCGAAAATGCCCGATCCAGTCTCCGATAAGGCCGCCGATCGAGGCGGCGCCGATGCCGAAGAGATAGACGGCGAAGATCAGGCCGAGTTCGGTCTGATTGAGGTTATAGGGCGGCGCCACGAGACGGAAACCGGCATAATTGTAGATGGTCACGAAGGAGCCCATCGCCAGGAAGGCGATGGCGAAGACGAAGGGCAGCGCCGGATTTTTGAGATGGCCGAGCCAGGCTTTCGCGTGAAAGCGCGGATCGAAGCCCGGCCGGCGGACGAAATTCTTCGACGGCGGCAGCAGGGCGATGAAGCCGATCGCGGCGGCAAGGCCGATGGCGCCGATAAGGAAAAGCGCCGGCCGCCAGCCGAGATCTTCGGCGAAGATGCCGGTGAGGACGCGGCCGGACATGCCGCCGAAGGCCGTGCCGCCGACATAGAGGCCCATGGTGGCGCCAAGGCCGCGCGGATCGATTTCCTCCGCGAGATAGGCCATGGCGACGGCCGGCACGCCACCGAGAACGAGACCCTGCAGGGCGCGGACGACGAGCAGCAGATGCCAGTTCGGGGCAAAAGCCGTGGCCACCGTCAGTAAGGCCGCGCCGACCAGCGACAGCGCCATCAGGCTGCGGCGGCCAAGCCCTTCCGAGAGGGCGGCGGCACAGACGATGGCGACCGCCAGGAAGCCGGTGGAGAGTGAAAGGGACAGCGAGCTTTCGGCCGGGCTGACGGCAAATTCCTGCGAGAAGACCGGCAGCAGCGGCTGCACACAATAAAGCAGCGAGAAGGTGGAAAAGCCGGAAAGGAAAAGCGCCAGGCTGGCGCGGCGATAGGCGCCGGTGCCGCGTGTCAGATAGTGCTTTTCTCCTGCGATCGTAGTCTTCACGCCATGCACTAACAGCGGCATATCTTCATCCTGACGAACCTTCGAGTTCATGGACTATCCGTAAGATCCCAATAGGGCGGATCGCCGAAACTCTTCTTCAAGTGATCGGCAATCGCGCGCAGCTTGGCCGAGGGATTTCGTCCCTCCGGATGGGCCATATAGATGAATTCGGCCTCCGGCCTGTGACCGACATCGATTTCGGCAAGCCTGCCTTCGCGGATAGCCGGGCCGGCGATAAAGGCGGGCAGCAGCGCGATGCCTAGACCGGCAATTGCGGCGTCGCGGAGCATGTCGCCATTGTTGATGGCGAGCGCCAGTTTCGCGCGGACAACGACCGCACCCTCCGGCGTCTGGAAGCGCCAGTCGGCGACGCCGCGATTGGTGTAGAAGATGCCACGATGGCCATTCAGCTCGGCCAGCGACGCGGGCGTGCCCTGACGGGCGAGATAATCCGGCGAGGCGCAGAGCAGGCGGCGGCTGCGCGTCAGCTTCCAGGCGACCAGTCGGCTGTCGGCGATCGGGCCGTTGCGGATGATGGCGTCATAGCCGTCCGAGCCCGCATCGACACGCCGGTCGTCGATATCGAGCGTCAGCTCGATATCGGGATGGTCGGCAAGAAAGGGGTAGAGCGCCGGGCCGAGATGCATGCGGCCGAAGGTGACGGGGGCGGCGATGCGGATCGGCCCGGATAGCGTGCCGCGCCGCTCGGCCATGTCGGCGGCGGCCTCCTCGATCTCACGCACGATGCGCGCGGCCCGTTCCAGGAAGACCGCACCGTCCTCGGTCAGAGTGAGTTTGCGCGTCGTACGGTGCAGCAACATGCCGCCAAGCGCCTTCTCCAGTTCTGCCAGCCTTTCGCTGACGACGGATTTGGAGAGCCTGAGCCGCCGGGCCGCCTCGCTGACCGAGCCGGCCTCGACGACGGCAACAAAAGCGGCAATGCCTTCGATCCTGATCATTGTTCGGTCTTTCCGAATTCGAATTCCCCGATCTGGAGACTAATCCGAACGAAAAGAAAATGCCATCTTCCATTCAACGGAAGGGACGGCAGGGGCCGCCTCGCGTGAACACAGGAGATGGAACCATGAACCGCTTGAACAACAAGGTTGCAATCGTCACCGGCGCAAGCTCCGGCATCGGCCGCGTCACGGCAAAGCTCTTTGCCGCAGAAGGCGCCAAGCTCATCGTCGGCGCCCGCCGTCAAGCCGAACTCGACAGTCTTGTCGCGGAGATCAAGGCAGAGGGCGGCGATGCCGTGGCCGTTGCTGGCGACGTCCGGTCGGAAGACTATCACAACGCACTAGTCGCGGCCGCCTTGACCCATTACGGCAAGCTCGACATCGCCTTCAACAATGCCGGCATCATCGGCGAAGCCGGTCCGAGCACCGGTGTCTCGGAAGCAGGTTTCAGCGAGGCGCTGGCGGTCAATCTCACCGCATCCTTCCTCGCCGCCAAACATCAGATCGGCGCGATGGCGCAAAATGGCGGCGGCTCGGTGATCTTCACCTCGACCTTCGTCGGCTATAGCTTCGCCTTTCCCGGTGTCGCCGCCTATGCCGCCAGCAAATCCGGCCTGATCGGGCTGACGCAGGCGCTCGCCGCCGAATTCGGGCCGCAGGGCGTGCGCGTCAATGCCATTCTGCCGGGTGCGGTCGATACCGACATGTACCGGGACATGAACGATACGGCCGACAAGCAGGCTGCCGTCACCGCTATGCATGCCCTGAAAAGGGTCGCCACACCGGACGAACTCGCCCGCTCGGTTCTCTACCTCGCCTCCGACGATGCGAGCTTCGTCACCGGCACGGCGTCGCTGGTTGACGGCGGCATTTCGATCACCCGCAGCTGAGACGGCGAGGGCTACCGCCATCGACCGGAAAAGACCCCTCCCCAACCCCTCCCCACAAGGGGGAGGGGCTAACACGTTGCACCAACTGCGACAGACATCGGCCTTTCTGCGGATGAGACGATGAAAGGGATATAGGCGGCGCGTCATCTAAGCCCCTCCCCCTTGTGGGGAGGGGTTGGGGAGGGGTCTTCACTACGCAACTATTCACCGCTCTTGAGCAGATCCGATGCCTTTCCCCCGCGATTGCATGTTCTGCGCCAAAGGCTTAGGGTCGGGCCCGGTCAATAAGGCGACGGGTAGAAAGCCATGGCTCTCAGCGGCAAACGCATCCTCCTCATCATCTCAGGCGGCATCGCCGCCTATAAGAGCCTGGATCTGATCCGCCGGCTGCGCGAGCGCGGTGCAAGTGTGCGCCCGATCATGACCAAGGGGGCGCAGGAATTCGTCACGCCGCTTGCCGTCGGCGCGCTGGCCGCGGACCACGTCTTCCTCGATCTGTTTTCGCGTGAAGACGAACAGGATGTCGGCCATATCAGGCTGGCGCGCGACTGCGACCTCGTGCTCATCGCCCCTGCCACGGCCGACCTGATGGCGAAGATGGCGAATGGGCTTGCCGACGATCTCGCCTCGACCGTGCTGCTGGCGACCCAAAGGCCGGTGCTGGCGGCACCGGCGATGAACCCCAGCATGTGGGCGCATCCGGCGACGCGGCGCAATGCAGCGCTGCTCCGGGCAGACGGCATCCGCTTCGTCGGACCGATGGCCGGCGAGATGGCGGAGAGCCGGGAGGCCGGGCTCGGCCGGATGGCGGAGCCGCTTGACATCGTTGCGGCGGCCGAAACCATGCTCGACGACGGAGAAAAGCCGCTGAAGGGGCGCAAGGCGATCGTCACCTCAGGACCGACGCACGAGCCGATCGACCCGGTGCGCTACATCGCCAACCGCTCATCCGGTCGGCAGGGACATGCGATTGCCGCAGCCCTTGCCAAACTGGGAGCCGAAGTGACGCTGGTCTCGGGGCCGGTGACGATCGCCGACCCCGTCGGCGTCAGCACCGTGCATGTCGAGCGGGCGGAGGAAATGCGCGATGCGGTGCTCGCGGCGCTGCCGGCCGACATCGCGGTGATGGTGGCGGCGGTGGCGGACTGGCGCGTTGCCTCGGCCGCCGACCAGAAGCTGAAGAAACATCCGGGCGAATCCATCCCGACATTGGCGCTGACCGAAAACCCCGACATCCTCAAAACCGTCGGCCATCATACGATGCGGCCGAAGCTGGTGATCGGCTTTGCCGCCGAGACGCAGGACGTGGAAAGCAATGCGAGGGCGAAACTCGAGCGCAAGGGCGCCGACATGATCGTCGCCAACGACGTCTCGCCGGCGACCGGCATCATGGGCGGCAGCCGCAACAGCGTCCGACTCATCCGTCACGACGGCGTCGAGCGATGGCCTGACCTCACGAAGGAAGAGGTTGCCGATAGGCTGGCGGCCCTGATCGCCGAGAGTTTCAGGCAGGGATAGCCATGCGCTGGGGCTGGACGGCACTTCGCTTTCCCAGCCGGAACTCTGTGACATCGATGCCGTTTTCGCCGACGGTGACGGCGCTGCCATCGGGAATTTCAGCCCAGGCGTCGACATCGTCGTTCAATGGCTCGGAGACGAGGCAATAGCCGGCGCTGGCGGGTGAGGCATAGAGCGTCGGCGCCTTGCGATCGGTGGCATAGCGGATCGCATAGAGGGTCTTGCCGTCGGAAAAGGCGGCGGTGAAACGCAGCAGGATCGAGCCGAGGATGCTTTCGGCCAGGTCCTCCACGAAGCCGACCATATCCGCCATGGCGGCGATCGGCGCTTCGCGCAGGCCGAATTGCAGCGCCAGCAGGAACATCAGCTCGGAATCGGTCGTGCCGCCGCGGGCATTGAACAACTCGTCGTCGAGCATCGCCTCCATCGGCCGGCGCAGACGCTCGAAGCCGGAGATCTGGCCATTGTGCATGAAGGACCAGGTGTCGTGGGTGAAGGGGTGGCAATTGTCGCGGCGCGTGCCGCCGCCGGTGGCGGCGCGGACATGGGCGAGGAAGAGCGGCGAGCGGATCTGCCGCGCCAGGCTCTTCAGATTGCAATCCGACCAGGCCGGCAGGATATCGCGGTAGCGGCCGGGCTCGGGCCTGTCGCCATACCAGGCGATGCCGAAGCCATCGCCATTGGTCGCCGTCTTGGCGCGGGTGGCGCAATGAGACTGCTCGATCAGCGAATGGGCGGGCGAGGATACCAGCTCCTCGAGATAGAGAGGGTCTCCGCGATACGCTGCCCAGCGACACATGGCTTTCTTGCTCCGGGACCCGCCGCCGCATCGGCGGGCATGCTGAAATTGTCTGCCGTCGCGGCTAATAACAGCTTAACGCGCGACCGGTTTGCAAGCGCAAGGTGACGGTTTCGTGGCGCTCGGGATGTTCAAATTCGGCGAAAGCCTGTGTTCTTTTGTGAACACTGCGTTGTGCGCAGGGCGGGCTTCGCGCTTAGCGGCCGGGCCGCTATAGTTGCCGCCAAGTTGAACCTTCAAGAGGACATCATGTCGATCCGCCCCGTCAAACATGAAAGTACCGCCACACCGACCATGGAAGGCGCGGGCGTGAAGCTGCACCGCGTCTTCGGCTTCGGCGATCCTGCGATGACCGATCCCTTCCTGATGATGGACGATTTCCGCAATGACAATCCGGCGGAATATGTTCGCGGTTTCCCATGGCACCCGCATCGCGGCATCGAGACGATCACCTATGTGCTTGCCGGCACCGTCGAGCATGGCGACAGCCTTGGCAACAGTGGCCTGCTCGGCGCCGGCGATATCCAGTGGATGACGGCCGGCAGCGGCATCATGCACCAGGAAATGCCGAAGGGCGATTTCGCCGGCCGCATGCACGGTTTCCAGCTCTGGGCAAACCTGCCCTCCTCGCTGAAGATGACGGCGCCGCGCTATCAGGACGTCAAATCCGCCGATATCCCTGTCGTCGTCGATGATGACGGCACGGCCGTGCGGGTGATCTGCGGCGATTTCTGGGGCAAGGCCGGTCCCGTCGACGGCGTTGCCGCCGAGCCGATCTATCTCGACGTCTCGGTGCCGCCCGGCAGGAAGAAGCGTCTGCCGGTCGACACCTATCGCAACGCCTTCGCCTATATCTTCGCAGGCTCCGGCACCTTTCGCGATGCGTCGAAACCCTTCGGCGTGCGCGTCGAGAAGGAGGTCGACGGTGAGGAGCTGAACATTCGCGACATGTCCGGCAACCGCACGCTCGTGGTCTTCGACAGCGGCGACGAAGTGACGGTGCAGGCGGGCGACCAAGGCATCCGTTTCCTGCTTGTGTCAGGCAAGCCAATCGAGGAGCCGGTCGCATGGCACGGCCCGATCGTGATGAATTCGCGCGAGGAAATCATGCAGGCGATGCGCGAACTGCAGAACGGCACCTTCATCAAGGCGGCGCATTGATCGCTTTTCTCTCTTGCATCTGCGAAGAATCGGCCTACCTTCCACCTATCAGCAACAGAACGAAAGGAAGGTGATCCAATGTCTAATGAGATTTCGGACCTCGTAACGGGCATGGGAGAGGTGAAGAAAGCGAGGCAGCCCTCGCTGTAATCCCCGCCTTCCTGGGGCTGCATAGACAGTCCAGGCCAGTTTGAGGCCAAACTCATGGAAAGGGTCGCCGAGGCGGCCCTTTTTTATTGCCGTGATGTCGTCAGCATTGACGAACCATCGCGATCCCACTACTCATAAAGTCATCTGATGACTTTATGAGTAGTGGGATGCGGGCGATCAGCAGGACCAATCTTGCCGATGCGGCAATCGAGGCGATCCGCAGCGATATTCTCGGCAAACGCTGGGCCGTCGGCGAGAAATTGCCGAATGAAGCCGCGCTGTCGGCCATGCTTTCGGTGAGCCGCGGCACGGTGCGCGAGGCGGTGCGGGTTCTGGTCTCCCAGGGTTATCTCGAAACGCGGCAGGGGTCGGGTACCTATGTCCGCGCGACCAGCGATGCCGGCCGGCCGCTGACCATGGCACGGCGCGCCAGCCTGCGCGACCAGTTCGAGGCACGCCTGGCGCTCGACGTCGAGGCCGCCCGGCTGACGGCGGTCCGCAAGACGCCGGCGACGGTTGCCGGGCTTCGCCGGCTGCTTGCCGAGCGCGGCAGTTACGAGGACGGCGATCAGGCGGCTTTCATCGAACGCGACCTCGCCTTCCACAAGGCCGTCATTGCCGCCTCCGGCAATCGGGCGATGATCGAGATCTATGATTTCTTCTCGGCCTCGATCGCCGATACCATCGCCGCCACCCTCGGCGGGGATATTCCCGAACCGGATATGCAGGCGCATGCCGATATTGTCGACGCCATCGAAACCGGCGATCCCGTGAAGGCGGATGCGGCGGTGCGCCGCTTCATGGCGCCGGTTCTTGCCGCCCTCGAGCGGATGATCCTGTCATGACCACATCTTCCGCCGATGCCGTCACGGCACTCAACGCATCAGACGAATTGCTTGTGGACGCCGAGGCCGGCAGCCTGCCGCCGCCGCAGGCAACACCGGTGCGAGGACGCGCGGATCGCTTCCTGCTTGGCGCCAGCCTGGTGCTGATCGCCTTCAACCTGCGCCCGGTTTTTTCGAGCGCCTCGGCGCTGCTGCCGGAAATCCGGGCGGAACTAGGCCTCAGCGCGCTTGGCGCCAGCCTGCTGACGACGCTGCCGGTGGTCTGCCTCGGCGCCTTCTCGCCGCTGGCGCCGCGTCTTGCCCAGCGCCTGGGCACGGAACGCACGCTGCTCGGCGTTCTCCTGCTGCTTGCGCTCGGCACCGGTCTGCGCGGGCTTTCCTCCTTGCCGCTACTCTTCATCGGCACCGCGCTCGCCGGCGCCTGCATCGCGGTCGGCAACGTGCTGCTGCCGGGACTGGTGAAACGGGATTTCTCCGGACGCGCGGCACTGATGACCGGC
Source organism: Rhizobium sp. N122 (assembly GCF_002211295.1). NCBI lineage: Bacteria > Pseudomonadati > Pseudomonadota > Alphaproteobacteria > Hyphomicrobiales > Rhizobiaceae > Rhizobium > Rhizobium sp. N122. Next base: position 153,729 of record NZ_LOKU01000056.1, read on the forward strand.
TTCTACACCATGGCGCTCTGCGCCGGTGCGGCCAGTGCGGCCGGGCTGACGCTGCCGATCGAGCACGCGCTCGGCGGCTCTCTCGACGGCGCGCTCGCCGCCTGGGCACTGCCGGCGCTCGCCGTCGCCCTGCTCTGGCTGCCGCAGGTTCTGCGCAGCGGCAGCCAGGCAAGGCGAAACGGATTTCATGTCAATGGCCTCTGGCGGGACCGGCTTGCCTGGCAGGTGACGCTGTTCATGGGGCTGCAATCGGCACTTGCCTATTGCGTCTTCGGCTGGCTGGTCCCGATCCTGCGCGAACGCGGCCTCGACGGTGTCACCGCCGGGGCGATCGTTTCGCTGTCGGTGATGGTGCAGGCGGCATCCTGCCTGATCGTGCCGCATATCGCCGTGCGGGGGAAAGACCAGAGGCTGATCAATGCAGGCCTTTGCGGCGTCGCCGTCACCGCCCTGCTCGGCCTGCTGTTTGCGCCGCTGTCGACGGTCTGGCTGTGGGCCTTGCTGCAGGGCATCGGCCAGGGCGGGCTGATCGCGGCGGCGATGACGACGATCGTGCTGCGCTCGCGCGATCCCGATGTCGCCGCCCATCTCTCCGGCATGGCGCAATGCGTCGGCTACTTGCTTGCCGCTATCGGCCCGCTGATCGTCGGCCTCATCCGCAGTTGGACCGGCAGCTTTTCCTGGTGCGCCGCCCTCTTCGTCGCGCTGGGGCTCGGAGCGGCGATCAACGGCTGGAAGGCCGGCCGGTCGGTCGAGATCAATGTCCATGCCGTGGAAAAGGTGAGCTGAGCCCTCACCGACCCATCACCATCTCTTGATGCCGGTCGCCGGTCGCGGATGTTACGCTATCTCTAAGGCGCAGCCCGCACCGCCGGAGGAGACACTTTGCGTTTACGACCCCTGTTTCTGTTTGCCGCTCTGGCGGTGTCGCTCGCCCCTGCCCTTTCCCCGGCTGAGGAAAGCGGTCAATCGGGAGAGAATGTCGAGCGCAGTGCGCGTGATGGCGTGCTGAAGCTGCTGCCGGCCGATTCCGTCACCGAGCACGAACTGACGATCGGCGGCCGGAAGATTGCTTATACCGCGACCGCCGGCACGCTCGATCTCTTCGGCCAGGACGGCGCGCCGACCGGGGCGATCTTCTACACCGCCTATGTTGCAAAGGATGCAGGCCCGGACCAGCCGCTGACCTTCGCCTTCAACGGCGGCCCGGGTGCTGCTTCCGCCTTCCTGCATCTCGGGCTGGTCGGCCCCAAAGTGCTCGATTTCGGGCCTCAGGCGCGCGACGGCGCGCATGCGCAGCTCGTCGAGAACCCGCAGAGCTGGCTTGATTTCACCGATCTCGTGCTGATCGATCCGATCGGGACCGGCTGGAGCCGGACGGTGAAGGCCGACGACGCCTCCAATTATTACAACGTCAACTCGGACGCTGAGAGCATCGCCAAGGCGATTGCGCTCTATGTCGCGCACAACAACCGTTCCAACGCGCCGAAATATCTGCTCGGCGAAAGTTACGGCGGCTTCCGTGCTGCCAAGGTCGCCTCGGCGCTGCAGGAAAGCCAGGGCATTGTCGTTGCCGGCGCGGTGATGCTTTCGCCGCTGCTCGAAGGCCAGCTGATGTTCAACGCCGATCAATTCCCACTTGGCGCAGCACTGGAGCTGCCGTCGCTGGCCGCGGCCGAACTCGACCGACACAACGCCTTTGACGAGCAGAAGCAGCGCGCAGCGGAAACCTTCGCGCTCGGAGATTATCTGACGACGCTTGCCGGTCCGCCGCCGACGGGCACTGAGGCCGCCGCCTTCTACGGCAGGATCGCCGGGCTGACGGGCATCCCTGAGGATATCGTCACGCGCAACCGCGGCTTCCTCGGCAATTCCTTCGTCAAACATTCGGACGGGGGCAGCGGCGAGGTGATGAGCCCTTACGATGCCGCCTTTGCCGCCCCCGACGCCTATCCGGAATCGGATTACGACCGCGGCGACGACGCCATTCTCGACGGCTTCACCCGCGCCTATGGCGGCGCTTTTGCCGACTATGCCCGCAACGAGCTCGGCTTCAAAACCGAGATGACCTATTCGCTGCTCGACAGCGATATCAGCCGGCGCTGGGAATGGGGCGGCGGGCGCGGCGGCGGATCGCGCTTGCAGGCCAGCGCCACCGACGACATCCGGCAGCTGCTTGCGTCGAACACGGCCTTCCATCTTTTGATCGCGCATGGCTACAGCGATCTGGTGACGCCTTACGGCGTCAGCCGCTATGTTGTCGATCACCTGCCGCCGTCGCTTGCCCGCGGCCGCGTCGGGCTGAAACTTTATCGCGGCGGGCATATGTTCTATACCAAGGCCGATCAGCGAGCCGCCTTCACGGCGGATGCCAAGGCCTTCTACGCCACGCGCCCAGCCACGCCGCCGGCGGAGTGAGGACACGCCGATGCATATCACCGGAGGATGCCATTGCGGAGCGATCCGCTATCAGGCCGAGATTGATCCGGAGCGGGTGTCGATCTGCCATTGCACCGATTGTCAGCGGCTGACCGGCTCGGCCTATCGCATTACCGCGCCGGCGCGGCCGCAAAGCTTCACGCTCGTAGCAGGCGAGCCGCGCGGTTATACGAAATATGGTGACAGCGGTGGCCTCAGCCGGCAATTCTTCTGCCCGAACTGCGGATCGCCGCTCTATCGCACCGATGGCGAAGGCGGCGCCATCGGCATTCGCCTCGGCGGCATCGACCAGCGGCGGGAACTGGCACCGAAGAAACAGATATGGTGCCGCTCGGCCCTGCCCTGGGTGGAGGATATCGAACCGCTGCCGCGGTTCGATCGCGAGGATTAAGCTGGCGCCGCAGCGATCACGCCGCCTTGGCGGCGTGATATTCCTTGATGGCGACCATCTTGATCGCCGGATGGCGTTCCGATTCGTACCGCAGCGAGAAGGCGTCCTGGGCGAGGAAGACCGGGTCTCCGTCGAGATCGCGGGCGATATCGCCGCGTTTGACGGTGAGGAATTTTTCCAGATCGGCCGGCTGATCGGCCGAGATCCAGCGGCAGACGGAGAAACGCGACATTTCGAAGGAGACCGGCAGGCCGTATTCGGCCATCAGCCGCTCCTTCAGCACGTCAAGCTGCAGGGCGCCGACGACGCCGACGATTGCCGGCGAGCCGTCTTCAGGCGAAAACAGCTGGACGACCCCTTCTTCGGCCATCTGCTGCAGCGCTTCCTTGAGCTTCTTCGCCTTCATCGCATCTTCCAGGCGCACGCGGCGCAGGATCTCAGGCGAGAAATTCGGCACGCCCTGGAAGACGAGGGCTTCGCCTTCGGTCAGCGTATCGCCGATGCGCAGCGTCCCGTGATTGGGAATGCCGACGACGTCGCCGGCATAGGCGGTGTCGGCAAGCTGGCGCTGCGAGGCGAAGAAGAATTGCGGCGCCGTCAGGCCGAGCTGCTTGCCGGTGCGGGCAAGCCTTGCCTTCATGCCGCGCTCGAGCTTGCCGGAGCAGATGCGGGCAAAGGCGATGCGGTCGCGGTGGTTCGGGTCCATATTGGCCTGGATCTTGAAGACGAAGGCGGTCATCTTGTCGTCGGTCGCGTGCACGGTCCTGGTATCGGCGACCTGGTCGCGCGGCGGCGGCGCAAAATCGCCAAGCGCGTTGATCAGGTCGCGAACGCCGAAATTGCGCAAGGCCGAGCCGAAGAAGACCGGCGTCATATGGCCTTCGAGGAAGGAGTCGCGGTCGAAGGGGCGGCAGGCCTCGATCGCCAGCTCCGTCTCCTCGACGAAAGCCCGACGCTCGTTTTCCGGCAGCCGGTCTGCAACAGCCTGCGGACCGTTGACCGGCGTTCCCTCGATTTCGGTATCCGAACCGCGCACCGTGTTGGCGGCAATATTGTAGGAGCCGCAGAAGGTCTTCGAGCGGCCGATCGGCCAGGTGATCGGCGCCGTATCCAGCGCCAGCTTCTCTTCCACCTCGTCGAGGATCTCGAAGGGATCGCGGCTTTCGCGGTCCATCTTGTTGATGAAGGTGATGATCGGGATATCGCGCATGCGGCAGACTTCGAAAAGCTTCAGCGTGCGCGGCTCGATGCCCTTGGCGGCGTCGATGACCATGACGGCGGCGTCGACGGCGGTCAGCGTGCGATAGGTGTCGTCGGCGAAATCCTCGTGGCCCGGCGTGTCGAGGATGTTGAAGACATTGTCGTTATATTCGAAGGTCATCACCGAGGTGACGACGGAAATGCCGCGCTCGCGCTCGATCTTCATCCAGTCGGAGCGCGTCTGCATGCGATCCTTCTTCGCCTTGACTTCGCCGGCAAGCTGAATGGCGCCGCCGAACAGCAGCAGCTTTTCGGTGAGCGTCGTCTTGCCCGCGTCCGGGTGGGCGATAATAGCGAATGTGCGGCGGCGGGAGACCGCCTCGGCGAGACTTTCGGCCATACTGTGAATCCTGTGGAATTGCCGCGTATCTAGCGATTAAAGCCCGGCTTTGCAATTGACCTTACCCTTTCCCGCGCAAAGTAATGGGGCATGACCATTCATCACGATACGCGCCCGGCGCTGAACCTCATCCGCCTGACCAATGGCGAAGGCCTCGACCTGCCCTCCTATGAAAGCAAGGGAGCGGCCGGCATGGACCTGCGCGCCGCCGTCGATGGCGATACACCGCTGACGCTGCTGCCCGGCAAACGGGCGCTGGTGCCGACTGGCTTCATTTTCGAGATCCCCGAGGGTTTCGAGGGCCAGGTGCGGCCGCGTTCCGGTCTTGCCTTCAAACACGGCATCACCTGCCTGAATTCGCCCGGCACCGTCGACAGCGACTATCGCGGCGAGGTGAAGGTGCTGCTTGCCAATCTCGGCGAGGAAGCCTTCACCGTCGAGCGCGGCATGCGCATCGCCCAGATGGTGATCGCGCCGGTGACCCAGGCGCGGGTGGCCGAGAGCGCCACGGCCAGCGAGACGATGCGCGGCGCCGGCGGCTTCGGTTCCACCGGGGTGTGATGACCAAGCGCCCCGACAGCGCGGGCCTCTTCTTCCGGCAGGATTATTTCGGCGACCCCGCCGGCTGGACGGCCTTGGTCCGCCTGCTCCAGGATATTTTCGGCATCGACATCGGCCCGCTGCAACAGCTCGGCGGTCCCGACCCTACCAGCATGCCCTTCGGCTGGTTCGATGCCGAGGGCGGGCTTGCGGCCAATATCTCAGCCTTTGCGCTGCCTTTCGTTCTCAACGGCAGACTCGTCCATGCCGCCGGGCTGCAATCGGGCGCGGTGCGGCCGGCGTGGCGCGGGCGCGGGCTCTACCGCGATCTGACGGTGAAAGCGCTCGACTGGTGCGAGCGGCAGGGTTTTGAAGCCATCATCCTCTATACCGACAAGCCGTCGCTCTACGAGGCCTACGGTTTTCGCGCGATCGCGCAGCATCGATACGAAGGAGCGGCCCCCGCCCCCTCTCCTTTCGCCGGCCCCGCTCGGCTGCTTGCGCCGACCGACGCGGACGATCTTTCGCTACTGCAATCGCTGCTGGAAAGACGGAGCCCGGTTTCGACATCGCTCGCGGTGACAGCCAATGCGGCAATGTTTCTCATCAACACGCAGCTCGATCCCGATGTGCGCGTCAGCTTCCTGGAAGACCAGGCAGCCGCCATCGCCTGGAAGACGGATGCGGCGGGCCGCTTCAGTCTTCTCGACATCGTGGCGGCGGAGATGCCGACACTGGCAGAAATCCTCGGCGGGCTCGACATCGCCTCCGCCGCCGTCGACGTGTTTTTTCGTCCCGATAAGCTCGACTGGACGGGCGCTGCGCAGCCGCTGGAAAGCGGCACGGTGCTGATGCTGCGCGGGCTCGGCGACGACGTCCCGCACTTTCCGGCGATGCTGTCGCCGATGGCGGATTTCTAAAGCTCTTTGTTTTGATGCATGTCGTTGGGAATCGCTGCACACTTCCGGGCGACATGCACTCGTCGCCGGCTTTACTTTTTCCGTGACAGCGGCGGCAGGCGACGTTTGACGGGCGAGGCTTTGATCATCGCGGTGTTGGTCTCCGCCCGTTCGGCGACCCTGTCCAGCAAGCCGTCGAGTTCCGCCATCGAGCGGATCACCAGGCGGGCGATAAAACAATCCTCGCCGGTCACCTTGTCGCATTCGACGATTTCGGGAATCTCCTGGATGAGCCGCTCGACCATGTGCAACTGTCCCGGCAAAGGCCGCACACGGACGATCGCCTGCAGGGGATAACCGACCGCGGCGGGATCGAGGTCGATGGTGAAGGCCTTGATGACACCGCGCTCTTCCAGCCGGCGCAGGCGCTCGGCAGCACTGGGCGAAGAAAGCCCCACCTGTTGCGCCAGTTCCTTCAGCGAGATGCGGGCATTGCCGGCCAATGCTTCGAGAATGGCCTGATCGGTTTCGTCGAGCGATTGCACATCGTTAGGCATAACGTCAATCTTTCCTCATATTATTAGGCAATGTCGTTCATCATCCTTTCCAACCTTATATAAAATCGCGCGCCGCCGCAATATTATCATGCCATCGAAAACGGAGGCGATCATGAGCGGCGACATCAGAAGAGGCACGGCGGAGATGACGGCAGCAATGCTGATCTCGGGGACGATCGGCTGGTTCGTCGTCATCTCGGGCCAGCCGGTCAGCGGCGTGGTTTTCTGGCGCTGCCTGTTCGGCGCGCTCACCCTGCTCGTCATCTGCGGCGCCCTCGGGCTGCTGCGGCCCGGCATTCTCACCCTGCGCACTTTCGCCATCGCCATCTTCGGTGGCATCGCCATCGTGTTAAACTGGCTGCTGCTGTTTGCCTCCTATTCGCATGCGACGATCTCGATCGCCACGACCGTCTACAATACCCAGCCTTTCATGCTGCTGGTGCTCGGCGCGCTGTTTCTCGGCGAGAAGATCACCGCCACCAAGCTGTTCTGGCTGGTGCTCGCCTTTGCCGGCATGATGGCGATCGTCCAGGCGAAACCGGGCGGGAGCGGCGATACATCAGACGGCTACGGCCTCGGCATCCTGATGGCGCTGGGCGCGGCCTTCTTCTATGCGCTGGCAGCACTTGCCGCGAAATGGCTGAAAGGCACGCCGCCGCATCTGATCGCGCTGATCCAGGTCGCGACCGGCATGCTGATGCTGGCGCCGATGACCGATTTTTCCCATCCGCCCGTGGATCTCGGGACATGGGCGATCCTTATCACGGTCGGCGTCGTTCATACCGGACTGATGTATGTGCTGCTCTATGGCGCCATCCAGAGGCTGCCGACGCATCTGACCGGCGCCTTGTCCTTCCTCTATCCGATCGCGGCAATCCTCGTCGACCGGCTGGCCTTCGGCCACGCGCTGCAGCCGCTGCAGATCGCGGGCGCCGCAATCATCCTCATTGCCGCCGCCGGCATGAACCTCGGATGGAGCCCGAGATGGCTGCGGCCGAGGGCGCTGCAGAGCTGAGAGCCGGGGTGCCGCACAGATGAGACCACGCCCGGCTGGCGATATTATTTCTGCGGCCGGGTCGTTTCGAACAGGAACCAGGTGCGGCGCTCTCCCTCGTCGATCCAGTTCTCGATCAGGCTGGCGGTCGCGACATCATTGTGCTCGTCGCAGAGATCGTGCACCTCGCGCAGCAGCGAAACGAGCTGGCCATTATCCTCACGCAGTTCCGACAGCATGTCCTCGGCGGTGACGAAATCCGCGTCATTGTCGGAAATGCGCTGCTGGCGGGCGATCTGGCCGATCGAGCGCAGCGTCACGCCGCCGATCTTGCGGGCGCGCTCGGCAATGTCGTCGGTCATGGCGAAGATCTGCTCGGCCTGTTCGTCGAGCAGCAGGTGGTAGTCACGGAAATGCGGGCCGGACATGTGCCAGTGGAAGTTCTTGGTTTTCACATAAAGCGCGAAGACATCGGCGAGCAGCGCGGTCAGCGCCGCCGAAATATCGGTGACGGCGTTGGTCGGCAGGGTGGACGGCGTCTTGAGCGGCTGGAGCCTGCGGGTTTCGGCTGCGGTCGGGGACATGCATTTTCTCCTTGGTGATGAAATCTCAAGAGCGCCGCGCGCCTTTTCGAAAAGCGCAAGGGTGCCGACGGCGCGCGTGCAGAGAGAGAACTAGCAGGGCCGGATCGCTTTCCAAGTGGATCATGGTGCCGCAGACCTATTCCTGATGGTGATGGACCGATCAGCGCCGAAGCATTGATGTGGCCGCAACACGCGCCTATAGAGAGGTCACGCAATCCAGTGGATATCAAAGATGAGCCTAACCGCCCTGATCGCCTATGCCGGAGCGCTGTTCATCGCCGCCGCCATTCCCGGGCCGGGGATCACCGCGATCGTCGCCCGCGCGCTCGGCTCGAATTTCCGCGAGACCTTCTTCATGGGCCTCGGCCTGGTGCTCGGCGACATGACCTATCTCACAGCCGTCATCCTCGGCCTGGCCTTCGTGGCGCAGACATTCACCGAAGTGTTCATCGCCATCAAGATCGCCGGCGCCCTCTATCTCGGCTATATCGCCTGGAAGCTCTGGACGGCGGGGCTGCTGCCGCAAGATATCGCGGCGAAGAAATCCAGCAATATCGGCCTGTCCTTCCTCTCCGGCCTGCTGGTGACACTCGGCAATCCGAAGACGATGCTGTTCTATGTCGCGCTGGCGCCGACACTGATCGATATCGGCCATATCGGCTTGCGCGACTACGCGATGCTGCTTGCGGTGACCTTCGTGGTGCTGATCGTCGTGCTGGTGCCCTATATGCTGCTGGCCTCGCGGGCCCGCACGATGCTGAAAAAGCCGCGCGCCCTGCAGGCACTGAACCGGGTCGCGGCCGGCATCCTGGCCGGCACGGCAGCCTTCATCGCCACGCGGGCGGCCTGAAATAAACATCCGGCAAGAAACGGTTTTCAAAGCTTTTTTTCTCCGCCGTCGGCTCTCCCGGCATGAACGCGGTCTGGCCTCTTCAGCCCTTTGACCCTATTCTCCTCCTCGATTTCAGACGCAGGATTTCAAAGGGAGGCACTCATGTCGCACAAGCCTGGCCGCGGCCGCATCTATTCCTCGATCACCGAGACCATCGGCAACACGCCGCTCGTGCGCTTCGACAAGCTGGCGCGGGAAAAGGGCGTGGTGGCCAACCTGATCGGCAAGCTCGAATTCTTCAACCCGATCGCCTCCGTCAAGGACCGCATCGGCGTGGCGATGATCGAAAGCCTGGAAGCGCAGGGCAAGATCACCCCCGGCAAGACCGTGCTGATCGAGCCGACCTCCGGCAATACGGGCATCGCGCTCGCCTTTGCCGCCGCCGCCAAGGGTTACCGGCTGATCCTCACCATGCCGGAAACCATGTCGGTCGAGCGCCGCAAGATGCTGGCGCTGCTCGGCGCCGAGCTGGTGCTGACCGAGGGACCGAAGGGCATGAAGGGCGCGATCGCCAAGGCCGAGGAACTGGCGGCGTCGCTGCCCGACGCCATCATTCCGCAGCAGTTCGAAAACCCGGCCAATCCTGAAATCCACCGCAAGACGACCGCCGAGGAAATCTGGAACGACACCGACGGCACGGTCGATATCCTCGTCTCCGGCATCGGCACTGGCGGCACGATCACCGGCGTCGGCCAGGTGCTGAAGAGCCACAAGCCCGAGATCCAGATCATCGCCGTCGAACCCGCCGATTCGCCGATCCTCTCCGGCGGCAATCCCGGCCCGCACAAGATCCAGGGCATCGGCGCCGGCTTCGCCCCCAAAATCCTCGACACCGGCATCTATGATGAAGTCGTTACCGTCACCAACGACGAGGCCTTCGAACAGGCACGCCTGGTGGCAAGGCTCGAAGGCGTGCCGGTCGGCATCTCCTCGGGTGCGGCACTGGCGGCGGCCATCAAGGTCGGCAGCCGTCCGGAGAATGCCGGCAAGAACATCGTCGTGATCATTCCGTCCTTTGCGGAGCGGTATCTGTCGACGGCGCTGTTTGAAGGGCTTGGGAGCTGAGGCAGGGCTTTGGCGGGTGACTTTCCGGTAATTTGTCTTGCAGAGCATCGGGGCGCTTTCGGCGCCCCTTCTTTTTACGCCGTGACGTGTATCCAAAACCGCAGAGCCTCTAATCGCAGTCGGATGAGAAGTCCCGTGGTAGATCAGTTCGTTCCACGCGGTTGTTGTCGATCTCGGTTCGGTCGTCGTCAGTCGAGAGTGACCCTGGTCGCGTTTATACCCCGTTGCATCATGATCTCCTCAACTTTTCCGGTGAGGCGGACGTCACACCCAGTTCCGCAATTCGAATACAGAAGGCTACGCTGATCGCGCGGAAGTTTTTGCACATTCACGAAGAATGCTGTCATTCCCATTTGACGGTCGTAGAGCAGTCCCTGCTCTCCCATGAACAAGAATTTTCCGCTCGTGGTGACGGTTTTCCCCTTCATTTCGTTGTAATCGACTTGAAGATCCGTCCACGAAATCTCGGCACCTTCCGCACTTTGCTTTGCAGAACCCGAGGGCGCTCCAAATAGTTCGTCGTAGCAGTTGAGCCGGTCTTTCCCGCCAGCAATCTTCCGGCACGCAAATACATCGCCAGCAAAGGCGTCGGACGCTCCACCGGCAACTACACCGAGCAACGCGAGCACAACGATCTTCATATGAATCTCCATTTGTTAAACAGAGTATTGCACAGAAAAGTTGTAGAACCGTATCAGATGGATGGCGATGCCCGCTAGACTGCCGTGATTATGTTGATTCGATTTAAAGGTGAGCGATGAAGGATGCCGTTCGAGCCGGAGCATTATTTGCGTCGGCAGTCCTCTTTGTATTCTTCCTGTATCTCGTTTTTACAGGCGCAGACGAGCGCCGGTTTATTACGGTGGCAGTGATCTTTGTGTTCACAGTTCTCGCCACAAGGCTCGATGACATAACAAACCTGACTTTCGGCGCTACCGGCGTTCAGGCGGCTCTTGAAAAGAAACTGCGTGAAGCCGAGGCAACGGTAACTCAGTTGCAACGGATAGCCGAGCTATTTGGTCAGATCGGCGTAGAACAGATTTCGATGAGTAATCGCATGCTTGGATTGTCGTCGAGAAAGAAGCGCGAATTCATCACCAGCATCGAGCAGGAGTTAAGGGTAATTGGTGTCTCTGATGAACGGGTCAAGAACGTTCTCTCCACTCAACGGAATTTCGACATCTTCGACTATTATCACTGGGTCGCACAGGCGCTAATGGTTAATCCAACTCAGAATGAGGTAGTTGCGTACACCAGTTTTATCTCCGAATTTCCTAACGTAGACATTGGCTCAACTCCCTCACCGGATGAGGTCGAGGCGTTTCTGGCGCGGAATGGTGTGACCCGGGGCGAAGGTATTGAACGTCTGAAAGATTGGAGACATTACGAGGCAACTGGCAAACACCTTAGACTGGATCTATGGGACCACAGGCATGATCTTCCCAAATGATTTCGGCAACCGCCTTGTCAGGTAGGTCGACGATCGCCCCGTCTTCTCAAGCCGCAGCCGTCAACCTCTCCCCGGCGATCCTATAAGAGATCGCCTCGGCAAGATGCAGGCGGCCGACTGTCGGTTTGCCGTCGAGATCGGCAAGGGTGCGGGCAACCTTGAGGACGCGGTGGTAGCCGCGAGCGGAGAATTTCATTTTTTCGGCGGCGTCGCGCAGGAGCTGCAGGCCGGCGGCGTCGGGTTCGGCGAGTTTTTCGATCATCGAGGTGGAGCAGCGGGCATTGGTGCCGATGCCCTTGGCGCCGGCGGCCTCGAAGCGCTCTTGCTGGCGTTCGCGGGCGCGGGCGACGCGGCGGGCGACGTCGGCGCTGGTTTCCGCGGCCAACGGGCGGATGAGATCGGCGGCGGAGACGGCCGGCACATCGATGCGGATATCGATGCGATCCATCAGCGGGCCGGAGATGCGGGCCTGGTAGTCGTTCATACAGCGCGGGCCGCGGGCGCAAGTATGGCCGGGCTCGCCGGCCATGCCGCAGCGGCAGGGGTTCATCGCCGCGATCAGCTGGAATTTCGCCGGATAGGAGACGCGGTGATTGGCGCGGGCAATGACGCATTCGCCGCCTTCGAGCGGCTGGCGCAGCGCATCCAGCGCCTGCGGCGTGAACTCGGGAAACTCGTCGAGGAAGAGCACGCCGTGATGGGCGAGCGAGGCTTCGCCGGGCCGGGCGCGGATGCCGCCACCGACGAGGGCGGCCATGGTGGCGGAATGATGCGGGGTGCGGAAGGGCCGGCGATCGGACAGCTTGCCGCCGGTGAGCTGACCGGCGATCGAATGGACCATCGACACTTCAAGCAATTCGGCGGCCGAGAGCGGCGGCAGGATCGACGGCAGCCGTGCCGCCAGCATCGACTTGCCGGAGCCGGGAGGGCCGACCATCAACAAGGTATGCTACATTAATTTAATCGAATCACTTGATCGGGCCGACATGAAAACCGCCTACGCTTATTTGAGATTTTCCACACCTGAACAACTCCTTGGAGACTCCGCTCGTCGTCAGACAAATCGGACAACGGAATGGTGCGAGAAGAATGGTGTTCACCTTGATGAAACGCTCAGCTTTCAGGACCTGGGCGTTTCTGCATATGAAGGGAAACATTTCGAAGAAGGCGCGCTCGGCGTGTTCTTCGACTTTGTCAAGAATGGAAAAATCGAACGAGGGTCATACTTGGTCATAGAAGCGCTAGATCGGTTCTCGCGCGAAAAGCCCTTAGCTGCGGCAAGCCGCCTGTTCGACCTGGTGAAACTCGGGATAACTGTAGTGACGGTTGAGGATGGGATTGAGTATTCCGAAGCGACGCTTGGCAGCAGCGATAGCTCGGCAATGTTGCTACTGGTGATCAAGCTCTCTCAGGCACACGCAGAGTCGGTGCGAAAGTCCGAGCGAGTTGGTCCGGCGTGGCAAAAGAAAAAGGACCTTGCCCGGTCCGAAGGAATTCCTCTCACCTCAAGGTGTCCAGAATGGCTCGAACTTCGTGACGGCCAGTTTCATTTACGCGACGAGCGGGTCAAGATTGTTCAGCGTATCTTCGAGGAGACGATCGAGGGTTTCGGTCGCCGCGCAATTGTTACCAGGTTGAATGGTGGGCCGACGCCGGTCGCACCGTTCAAGGCGGGCCAGAAGTGGAAGAATCCAAACCGTGCAGGCGGTTGGCAAACCTCCAGTGTTGCAAGAATCTTGAACAATCGGGCAGTGCTTGGAGAGTATCAACCTCACACCGGAAAAGCGGGCAATCGGGTGCCCTATGGCGAACCGATTGCGGATTACTACCCCAAAGTGATTGATGAGGCGATTTTCTGGCGTGCCCAATCTACTATGCAGGAACGTCGACATCAATCCGCGGGGCGACGAGGCGACAGGGGTGCTCACCTTCTTCGGGGGCTTGCAAGGTGCTCGGACTGTCGAAGCCCGATGCATATCGTCAATAAAGGGCCGCCGCCAAAGGGCGGGATTTATCTCTCGTGTTCAGCTAACCGTCGAAACATCGGGTGCGAAAACAATAGGTCTTGGCGTGTGGACGGGCTTGAAGAGGCGCTTCTCCTGGTCCTCACATCGTTCAAAACTCAATCTTTTTTACCCGACAAGAACAAACCCGATCGGTACGTCGACGAGATCGATGGGATGAAGGGCGAGCTCGCCGAGCTTGAATCCAGAGCCGGTAATCTACTGGGAATGGTAGAGCGCGGTGATAAGCGAGCCGAAACCCGATATCTCGAACTGTCAGGAGAGATCGAAGAAAGAAAGGTTACCATTGAGAGGGCCGAGAAGGAGTTAGGCATACGCCGGAGCGATCCGGGCGATGAAGCCCGCCTTGCCGAAGTCCTCAAGCTTTCGACCGACATATTCGACCTCGAGGGCGCTGAACGGCTAGAAGCTCGTACACGGCTGTCGACGTTGATGAGACGCATGGTAAAACTTATAGAATGTGATCCTGACCGTGGGTCTTACGCGGTATTATCAATCGATACCAAGGTGTGGCGTGTAGAGTTCCCTACAGAGGGAGCCTTCGCCTATCAAATCGACGCATCGCCTGGAGCTGCTCCCCGTTTGCTATTTCTGCTTGCCAAGAATCCGAGTGCCGACGCTCGTGACGCATTCTTTCGAAACAAAGGCGGTTACGTCTTTTCGCCAGAAGGGAAGAAAACGTTTTTCCCTGAAAAACCGAAATGAACGCGCTCCGTTTCCACGAATGGCAGGACTGGAGCATCAGGCCTCATCTGTGAGACAGGGCCGAAGTGTTAGATGAAACAGTCTTGCGCTTGACCTGTTCACCGACGCGCATGATCATAAAAAAACACCACGTCGTAGGGCGGGAACCCTCAGTGGTGTTTTTTGGAGTAGTAAGATGATCATTGCCCTTGGCGCGATCGCTGTAAAGCCTCCCGTATTTGAACGGTGACCGCCAGGCTGGGATATACCCCAGCCGACCCAACGGAAGCCCCTTTCACAAATTTCAGTGTTGACAATTCGGACGCGCACGTAAGGTCTGACAGTCCGCGCAAGGCCGACGCACAAGTCTGCGTCGTGCCCGAATTCTCTACCGACGGCGAGTGGCGCAAGGACCCCAAAAGGCACCGTCCCGTCGGCATGTCGTGGCGTATGCCGTCCGAGGAACTCAAGAAGGTCCTCGATATCCCGGTGATGGCCAACGCATCCGAACAGGAAGTCTGCGACGCCTTCACTGCTGACGCGATTGTATCCGCCCATCTCTATCCCGGTCGCCGCATCTCCTATTCGAGGCGCGAAGCGTACTGGCAGAAGCGCGCCCGCTATGCAGGCCCCGTCTTCCGTCGTGACACCGTCATCAAGGCTATCGACGCGCTCGTCGCCAAGGGCATTCTCATCGATCACGATCGCCGTCCTGTCGGGAAGCGTGGCGTCCAGTCGTCCTATCTGCCGAACCCGATGCTCGTTGCCCTCGAAATGCCGAAGCTGAACAGGAAGCGCGGCGAGTGCATCATCCTTCGTGACGCGGCCGGTGACATGCTGGCCTACAAGGACACGCCAGAGACACGCGACAGCCGGTACGTTCTCGATCGTGTAAACGATGTCCTGGAGCGCACAGAGTTCACGGTAGCGGGAGAAGGCGTCACGACCGCCGGACAGTGGACGAGGATAGAGGACCTGGTGTTCCCCACCTCGGCGACTGCCATGCACCGTGTCTTCAATCAGGGTGTCTGGACATCGGGCGGACGTTTCTACGGTGCCTTCTGGCAGACCATGCGCGGCCGCCACAGGCACACAATCATGATCGACGGCGAGCGGACCGAGGAAGTGGACTACGACTACCTCCATGCCCGCATCATCTACGCATGGGCGCGCAAGAAACTCGTCGGCGATCCCTACATCATCGAGGGCTTTCCCCGGAACGTGGCGAAGCGCGCGTTCTTCATCATCGTCAACGCCAAGGGCTACCTCAAGGCGAAGGGAGCCGTAGCCGAGTACCTTGAGAAGAAGGGCATGAACCCGAAACTCGCGGGCAAGCTAATCGACGCCATGAAGAAGCGGCACCAGCCGGTAGAGAAGTATTTCCATTCGGGCAAGGGACTGGAGTTGCAGAACCTCGACGCGAAGATGGCCGAGTATGTGCTGCGCGTGATGACGGTCCAGAAGGGCGTACCGTGCTTGCCGATCCACGACAGTTTCATCGTGCCAGAAGGACAGGTGAAGAACCTCGTCAGGACCATGAAAGCGGCTTACGAAAAGTACGTCGGTCGTGCGAACTCTTCCCTCTGCTCGATTAAGTCCGTTGCAACTTCCGACTCAACAAAATCAGAGACTTGGGTTCAAAATTCACCACACCTTCACACCCCGCCCCCTTCCACACCCACCGAGGGTAATTATAGGACACCATTACGCGACGATTCAGTACCGCAGAATCAGGAATCTCAGGCTCTTGATTTGGATACCGTGGCTACGTTGGAAACGAAGGCCTTAAATGCCCCTGTGAAAAGCAAGACGGAAACCGTGAAGGCGGAACGACCAGTCGTCGTCGTGCGTCGTCCGATACCCGCTTTCCTCCGCAAGGCACAGGAAGACAGCGCTCGGGCTTGGAAGGAACAGCAGGACCGGAAGAAGGAACGCGAGGAAAGCCTTCCGCTATCTCGTCGCCCTTTCGATCGCTTCGGCGGCAGACTCAAAATAGGAATGCCTCGCCGGGGGCAGTCGGTCCCGCGTCCCGCCGAAATCGGCGGCGCTCCTGCGGCTACCCTAGCTTCCGGTCTCGGCATGCGCGAATGCCCACGTCATCCCCCTGCCGAGGACCGCGATGCTTGACGCTCCGATATGCTCATCTTCGTCCAGGGATGCGGTTCCCTCTTTGAGATGAACCATGGGTCATTTTGGGAGGGAACGGTGCTGTACGACCACGCATGGAGCCTCGTAAGGCACTAATATACGATCGGATCGATCAGAGCACCTCTAAATCCCTTCCCCACACTCAGCGCCAAGCCTACCAACGTTCTCGCTCTGTCAACGCCGGGGGCGTCCTCCACTTCATTGCGGCCCTGCGGGTGACTGTCGCTCCGAGCGCCGGCAATCTTGGAGGCATCGGGACGGGGAACATTAAGACTTCCGCCCTGCGGGCGGGTTCGAAGCTCGGCCTGCGGCCCGCATCGAACAGGGAACTGGCCCTTCCCACCAATACTTAAAATCCTACCGATCCAGTTAACCCTCACTCCGGCACGACGCAACCATGCCGCGTTGTTCCCTGGGCTCAATTCTCATGCCGTGGTAAAAGGAAGGGTAGTAAAAACAGAGGAAAGGCGCTCCGATGGAGATCAAAAGAACAACCATTCCGGGTTTGACCTTCGTCGTCGAGGTCGAGGAGGTTAACCACAGGCGGAAAGGGAGAAATTGACTGTAGTGACCGACTACAGTCATTCGCGTGGCTCATGACATCGGCTCTCCGAGGGCCTGCGGAGGCGCGCAAAAAAGTGTTAAGCATTGCACGAATAATAAGAACAAAATGAGAACAGTTTATTGTTTGTAAGGACGAATAGTGTCAATCTGACAAAAATTGACCCAGAAATGATTCGAGCGATACGATGCGATCTAGGAAGCGAACAGAATTCAGCGTACTCAGGGAGCGGGCTGGACTCACGTTTGAGGAGACCGAAACCCTTCTACAAATTTCTTCCCGAACCGCCTATCGTTATGAAGACGGCACGTCCCAAGTTCCTCGCTTGGCTCTGAAAACGCTCAAGGATGCTGCCGATCAACGCCTCCGAAGGTGTGATGACAGCAAGGCTGATTTCCGATTCATCGACCTGTTCGCCGGCATCGGGGGACTCCGCTTGGGATTCGAGAGTATCGGAGGACGCTGCGTTTTCACCTCTGAATGGGACCCGCATAGCCAGCAGACCTATTCATTGAATTTTCCCGACAATCACCGCGTTAACGGCGACGTGCGCGAATTTTCAAAGAACCCCGACCTGATCCCCGAGCATGATGTTCTGCTTGCCGGATTTCCTTGCCAGCCGTTTTCGCTCGCTGGCGTTTCCAAGAAAAACTCTCTTGGACGCCCCCATGGCTTCCTATGCGACACGCAGGGAACACTGTTCTTCGACACTGCCCAAATCATTGCCCACCACCGGCCAGCTGCATTCGTGCTGGAAAACGTCAAGAACCTCGAAAGCCACGATCAGGGCCGCACGTTTGCGACCATCATGAACGTTCTGCAGAACGAGCTGAAGTATCATGTCCAGTATCGCGTCATCAGCTCGGAACCGTGGGTGCCGCAGAAGCGGGAACGGGTTTTTATTGTGGGTTTCCGCGACCCGACGCAGTTCGACTTCAAGGGCCTGAAACTGCCGGCTGCGAAAAGCGGCCCGAAGCTTAGGACCATTCTCCAGCCACATGACGAAGTTGATCCGAAATACACCCTTACACCGCGCCTGTGGGAATATCTGCAAGGCTACAAGGCGAAGCATCAGGCAAAGGGGAACGGGTTTGGATACAGCCTCTTCGGACCCGATGACGTAGCTCGAACCTTGTCTGCCCGCTACTACAAGGACGGGTCCGAAGTGTTGATCGACCAGCCGGGCAAGCGGCCCCGACGGCTGACACCGCTTGAATGCGCCCGGTTGATGGGCTTCGACCGGGGCGACCGACGTTTCCGGATCGAGGTTTCCGATACCCAGGCCTATCGTCAGTTCGGCAATGCCGTTGTTGTCCCCGTTGTGGAGTTCGTTGCCGAATCGATGAAGCCGCACATCGAAACCGCGCTTGCCGCAAACCGGGAATATCCAGTGCTTTCTGGCCCAGCGTTGGCCGTGACACGTCCCGCTTCCTCCTTGGCAGCCATACATGGCTGACATTGTTACCCCAGAGGTCCGCAGCCGGATGATGGCGGGGATTCGGGGTAAAAACACAAAGCCGGAGCTGACGCTGAGGCGTGGTTTGCATGCGGCCGGATTCCGATTCCGGCTGCATGATCGTACCCTGCCCGGGAAGCCTGATATGGTCTTTCCGAAATACGACGCCGTTCTCTTTGCTCACGGATGCTTCTGGCACGGGCACGATTGCCATTTGTTCAAATGGCCTTCCAGCAGGCCGGACTTCTGGCAGGCCAAGATTCACAGGAACCGTGAGGTTGATGCTCTTGCGTCGGCGGCCTTACAGGCAGCAGGATGGCGGCAGGGAGTCGTCTGGGAATGCGCGTTGAAAGGTAAAGCCCGGTTGCCGATCGAGACCGTACTCTCCGAGTGCGCGGCGTGGCTTCAGTCCAATACTCCGTTTTTTGAGATCAGAGGGAGCGCATAGGTCATGCGGCGGGGGCTGCTTTCAGACTATTTTGACGGTGTGGCGGTGAAGCGGCTGAGTTCCGTCGAGGTCAACGTCCTCCATTCCAACCAGCACGAGTTCAACAGTTCGAAGCAGCTCAAGAGCTTGCTTGGGACGCCCGACCGGATGCAGTACCAAGCAATCTTCATCTGGATCGGTGGTGAGCAGGAGGCGCTTACTGAGGAGGGATTCCTAACGTGGCATCAGTCCCGAAAACCTCCGAGACGTGAGCACAGGCTCTATTTCCCGACGAACGCGGTATGCGAGGCAGCCGCTGAAGGTGACGTGCTGTTTATCGCCAGGCGCACCGACAACACACTGATGGCGATCATTGTCCCCGGAGACAGCACTATCCAGAACCAGCTGTTGTGGCTGTTCGGGCTTGAGGCACAGCCGGCATTGCAGTTCGAATCGCTAGAGATCAGCAAGGATAATGCTGCCGAGCTCGATTTCACCGCGCGCTATATCCTCGATGAACTCGGGATTGAGGTCGAGGAGCCGGAAGTTGACCGTCTCGATACACTGATTGAAGGATTCGGGCTGGTGTTTCCCCCGACGCGCGTCCTGTCGGAACTCGCCCGGAGCTCACTTCCGCAGGTTTCGGCGGCTGATGATCCGGACGCCGCACTGATGGCGTGGATCGATATGGAAGAGCAGCTGTTTCGCCGCCTGGAACGACATGTGGTAGCCGACCGGATCAGGAACGGCTTTCATTCCGACGAGGGCACGGATGTTGATGGCTTCATGGGTTTCTCGAAAAGCGTCCAGAACCGCCGCAAGAAGCGTGCGGGCCTGGCGCTTGAACACCAACTTGAGGCCGTCTTTTCTGCCCACAAGCTAGGGTTTGGCCGTGAGGTCGAGACGGAGAACCGCAACAAACCTGACTTTCTTTTCCCTGGTCAGGAGGAATACAGGAATCCAGCATTCCCGGCCGCACGCTCACCATGCTCGGGTCCAAATCGACGCTGAAGGACCGCTGGCGTCAAGTACTTTCCGAGGCCGAACGGATCACGCCAAAGCATCTGCTGACACTAGAGCCTGGTATCTCGGAAAATCAGACCGACGAAATGCAGGCAAAGCAGCTTCAGTTGGTTCTTCCGCAATCGCTCCATGCGACATTTCGAGAGCGCCAACGATGGCTTATGACGCTTGGCAACTTTGTGGAGCTGGTGAAGGAGCGCCAGCGAGCAGAGTAACTGTCAGTTGTCGTTCGTCGAAGCGAGCATTTCGCGGAGATCATCAACGGAGTATGGCGGATTCCGACGATGGGCAACCGAATGACAGTTGGGACAAAGCGGCGTCAGGTCTGTCCTTGGATCAATGATGTAATCTTCCCCGAGCTGCGAAACCGGCGTCACATGGTGGACCTCTATCAGGCCGGCAGCAGCGGAACCATATCGCTCTCCCATATCCAGCTTGCAGGCCTTGCAGGAATAGCCATGAATCGCGAGAGCGGCGGCACGATTGCGTCGATCCCTTTCGTAGCGATTGACCTCTATCCGGGTCCTTGCTCCCTCCGGGAGGCCTGATACTTCGACAGACGCCTCAGCGCCATCATCGTCAGCCTCCACGGGCAGCAGCGCCAGAAGGGCCGCCGCCACTCTGGAAGTCCAGAGTTCGACCTGACGAGCATCTTCTTCAGTGTTGCCCTCATTGATCGCCAGCATTCCCCGGCGCACATCAAGGCCAAAGCTACGCCACTGCGTTTCCCAGATCGCTGAATCATCTGGCGAATATGTCCCGCCATTAATGGTGAGAACGATTTCGGCATCAGCATCACGACAAACGTCGAGCACAGCCCTGAAAGTACGGCGACCGGTCTCGTCTGCCGAGCCCATTGCATTCATGAGATCGCCAGCAAAATTGCCTGGCCGGAAATGCACATCCAGCCGACGCCATCCTATCCGTGTTCGCAGCGTAAAGGTCTGGCCAGGAGGATAGCCGGCCGGCTGGAGTTCGAGCCAGCGCGTACCGTCGTTGTCTCGTCCCTGCCGACCTGCAAATTCCAGCCCGGTTTCAGCGGAGATACGCTCCGCAAGCGAGAGCGGATCAGGCGACATCCTTATCCACGTCCGGTTCAGGCAGCGTTTCGACAAGCTTCTCAAGGATACGCGAGACCTCAAAGCGCATGTCGCGGAACATAGAGGCTGTGTGATCCTGTACCGTCGAGAGTTCCGCGACGGCCAGCGCCCACATCAGCGAGTCCAGACCTTGCATGGTCACACTGCGATTGAGATTCGGAATATAGACCTTCTGGTAATAAGGGTGGCTGGTATTTACCTGGACGCCCTTGTGCCCCTCGATTAGTGCGGGTTGAAAAAGCAGGCCGTTATTAATCCCCTCCACCGGCTGCACGAAAACTTCGCCAGGCCTTTTGGCCGAAGTAATTGTTAGTTTCAGCCGGGTCGTGCCGTGTCTATTTTCAACGATGGCCTCGCCGGTATTCGGGTCCGCGATGTTGACCTTGGGGCCGCCGGCAGCTGCCTCGCGATTGCGAATGTTGGTGTTGGAGGTGTCGTGGGCTCCCTCCCCTTTTTTCGAGATAACCTTCTGCTGTCCCTCGCGATAACGACGATTGGCCTCCCGCCGCGGAGCAGGAAGAAACTCGCCTTGCAGCCAGTTCGCCAGATCGTCATTCAGGATAATCTGGGACTTCTTGATATCGAGATGGAAAGCATCGTCCAGCTTGTGGTCGAACGAAAACTCGATGCGTAGGCCGGTCAGATGAGGTTCCTTCTGATAAAGTCCAAGCCAATCTGCATCATGAATGAGCCGGTTTTCGCGATAGATGTATATGCCTTGACGCTCGTTCGACAATTTCGCCGCTGCCGCTGCCTTTTCATCCGGAAACTCTTCCCGGCGAGGCAGGATAAATGCCCGCACCGTGAACGAGGCTTTCCGGTTGTCTGACAGCTGTGTTTCGATGGGCTCATCCGCAACCAGTTCCGACAATTTGGACTGGAAGGGGTCCCAGGCCACGACGGGCTTACCATTGAGTTCCATGATGACGTTTCGCGCCCGCTCGTCGTCTGGGTCGAGGAAGCGCTGATAGACCATGGAAAGATGCTCGCGTAGGGCATCCTCGCGCGACTTCAGCGCCTTGCGCGCCGGGGCACCAGCGGGGTCTTGGTATTCCTTCAGCAACCGGTCCACGTCCTCCCACAGGACGACGGTACCGGCATGGCCGGGAGCCACAAGGTCGAGATTTTCAAGTGCTTCGGGATCGCACTCCTCATTCAGAAGTAGCGACCATTTGTTGACCTTGGCAACATGGTACAGGTCCCAGGTTGCCATTAGAGGCAACGTATTGCCGTCCGGCCGCGAAATGACCGAAAGCTTTTTGCAGAAAGCGGTCGAGGCGGTTTTCAAGCCCAGACCGTATTTGCCGAGGCTGGCGGCGCTGGGACGAGCTTTCGAGCCATATTGCATGGCGTTGATCAGGCCATCGCGGTTCATGCCGTCACCGTTGTCAGCAATCATCAGACGGATGTTCCCGCGCAGATCGGCGGCCAGCCAGAGCTGGACGTGGGTAGCGTTCGCGGCAATGGAATTGTCGACGATATCGGCTACGGCCGTATCGAACTCATAGCCAGTGTCACGCAGGCCGACGATGACTCGTTCCGGGTCTGGCGGTAGTTCGATTTCCTCAACGTTGCTCATCTTCCCCCCTGAATTTCGATTACGCGCCAGCCTGTCCCGAGCTTCAGGACACCCTTGGTCCGTTCTGCCTGCTGCTTGCGTTTGTGGGTGATCCGGTACCGGTCATCGTCGTCTCTCGCCAGGATGATTTCGTCGCCAGGTACCAGATTTGCCTGACGGATGTATTTGGTCATCCTAGTCAATCTGAACTCGTTACGTGTACCGTCAAAAAACTTGTTATTGTAATAGATGAAGGCAAATTCCCAGAAAGTGCCGCCATCATCCACAAAATTCAGGTGACATCTCGGGTTGTACTGGCTCGGATCGAGGCGGGGAAAGAATGACAACAGCCGTTCCTCCCTTGGCACCAGAATGCCGGCTTGGTGGCCGCCGGTCTCGCCTGTATCGTTGGCACTCAGTACCTTTGCAATTGTTTGCTCTGCCATATCTTGCCTGTTAAGCCCCCTTCTTTGGCGACCGCATCAGCGCGGCGACGATATCGCCGTAATCATCTTCCCGGCCTTCGAGACCCACGACCGCAGTGCCGGAAATCGCCCGCTTGCGCGTCAGTCGTTCGTTCACCACGTCCTCCACCGTATCGGCGACGAGGAGCCGGTGAACGGTCACCGGCAATTGTTGGCCGCGCCGATGAGCACGGGCAGACGCTTGGTCTTCGAGCGCTGGATTCCATTCCGGATTATAGTGGATCACATGGTTGGCAGCTGTAATGTTGAGGCCAGCTCCTCCAGCCTTCGGGTTCAGCACGAGCGCCGCACCGCCATCGACGGCGCTGAAGCGGTCAATCAGCGGCTGGCGATCGTCGATAGGAAGACGGCCGTCGATGACACCGGCAAAGGCTCCGAAACAGGTCTTGATGTGTCGGGCGATCAAATCAGCCATTGCCGTAAACGACGTGAAGATGATCACCTTCTCGCCGCGTGCGAAAATCTCCTCCACGATTTCGTCCATACGTCGAAACTTCGAGAAGGACATGGGATCGGCCATCGCGGCATTGCCGCCCATCAGGTCTGGATGAGCGCAGAAACGGCGCAATGATGTCAGGGCGACCAGCGTTGCCGCCGCACCATATTCCGTATAGATGCGTTCACGCTCGGCGTCATAGGCCGCGATCTCGCCGTCATCCAGTTCAACCACCTGCGGTATATCGATCCGGCTAGGCAGGTCCTGCGCTACCTCGGCAACGCGCCGGCGTAACATAAGGGGAGAGACCAGCGGTTCCAGCTTTGCCGCGCCGTGAACGTCATCGGAATATTCCGACTCAAAGGCTTTTGCGTCACCAAGATGTCCGGGCAGCACGAAATCAATGATCGACCATAGATCGAGCAGGCGATTTTCGACAGGTGTCCCGGTTACTGCCAGACCAGCCTCACGTTGAAGCCGTTTCACGGCTCTGGTCCGCTGGGCTTCAGGGTTTCGAATGAATTGTGCTTCGTCCAGTACGATCAACTTCCAGGTGATCATGTTGAGCAGACTGTTGTCGCGCACAGCACTGTCATAGGAGGTCACGACGACATCGTAATCCTTCAGCTCCGAAGGCCTGCCAGTGCGAAGCGCTCCATGATGCTTCAGCACCTGGAGACGTGGCGCGAACTTCGAAATTTCTCGTCGCCAGTTCTCCAGCAAAGAACCCGGTGCAATAATCAACGCAGGTCGCAGCGGCTCGCCACCAGAATCACTCAGTGCGCTGATGATCTGCAATGTTTTGCCAAGGCCCATTTCGTCGGCCAAGAGGCCGCCGACTCCCTCAGCAAGGAGAAATTTCAGCCAACGCCAACCGGAAATCTGATATGGATAAAGGGTCGCCTGCACCCCGGCTGGCACATCATCGCCGGATGGTGTGAAGGCGAGTGGCGAAATTGCCTTGTTAGCTGTCTGGTCCTCGATAGTCGCTCCCTCTCTCGCGGCCTTGCGGATGGCAAGAAAAGCCTTCAGCGAGCCAGCGTCCCCGAGTGTTATGCCGGTGCTTCGCACCAGTTCACGGACTTCGGCGCTAGCTGTTGGCTCGATCGGATACCAGACGCCTTCAGCTACCTTGTGGGCGCGTTCTAGGTCAGCGATGTCAAGAAGGACTTCTTTGCCCCGGCTGGTGGAAGTGATGCTGTAGGACGGCGCACTGTGACCACTGCCTTCCAAGATTGCGAGGGTCGGCACAAGGGGGTACCGGGATGCGCGAAGCCCCTCGACGCTTGTCGGTATCCAGTCCGCACTGGGCCGCTTTTCGACGAGGGCGCTGTAAATTTCGTTGGCGGATTGGGGCCGGACGCCTCCAGCCTCATCTATGAGGCAAAGCACACTCTCGCGAATTTCCCACCTCGGTGTTGTCATAATTGCCTGCGTTCGATTTTGCCCTCAGTGTTTCTGCAAAAATTACATGCACCGTGACTTGTACCAAGTTCAGGGCTCAAGCTCGAATCACGGAAAGCGCAACGTGTTTTGTTTTGCGGCTGTTCGGGTCGGCTCGGCGGCATTGCTACATGGGTTGTTTTGGAGCCTTGATTTCAAGGCCACAGCGCCGCCCCTAATTTGCAAAATGCCCAATCTCAATATTCGGCTGCCCAGTCCGGCTGATAAAGGAACCGAATCGTTGGACCAAATTAGAGACAAATGGGTAGGAAACGGACGCGACCCGATCATTCAGATGAGCAGCCAACACTTCTAGTGAAAGCGTACGAATCTCCCCAAATGATACCATTATAGGATCAGGCTCTCCCGGCAGCGGTGGCAGGAAATGCGTAGAAGATGCGATGTTCTGATTCACGAGCCGCCTGAAATAGGAAGCTGCCTTTTCCCTCTTGCTGTCACTGGTCGACGTTTTGAGCGTTTCGAGGTTTTGTGGCCAGTTTTCAATCTGGCGGTGACACCTAGCCAGAAGGACATTGGGGATTTTTTTCGTCGCCATATCACATTGTGGGCTCAAAACAACCCACAGACCGCCGTCCAGATCGAACAGGTCTCCTGTGTGCGCTCGATCGTCGAACAGGGAGGGAATATTGTAGCATTCGAATGGGTGCCAACCCGCGTTTCCCTGGCCATCCAGTCCCATGATGTCCGCGATATGACTGACGTACTGGCGCGCAATAATTTTCGTCAAGTTCGCTTGGTTGTCGGGTTCTAGCTCGGCAAATGCGTTCCAACGGGGCCAAAGGCGCTTGGCGAAGACTTCTGCTGAAAGGCCGTCGATAGTAGTCTTCGCTGCCCTCACGGTCGTCATCATTCCCCACTTGCTGGAAAGCCAGTTGAGTGCGCTTTCGTATCCGTTGCCGTCCCCCTTGTCGAAGGTTGAAACCAAGCCGGCCTCCCGGAGAGCTTCATCAATCTCCGCCGGATGCCCGGACAGTATTGCAAGTGGAAGGCCTTGCCCAAACAATATCGCCTTGGCGAGCTTGTTTCCGACGTTGGGAGTTTCCTGCTCGTCTTCCTTCTCTGGCAAACGAAGATCAACTATAGCGCAGTCAAATCGATGTTGATCCAACGCTTGCATGGCTTCGTCGAACGAACCCTTCGCGGTAAGTACCCACTCTTTCCCAGATGCAGCATTGGCCACATTCCAATCATTGATTGCGTCAAGAAAGAGGTCGCGATTCAAATCGTCGTCTTCGACATGAAGGATATACTTGCGGTTCATAGCGCTGCCCTTGCTGGAAAATCTATCTCGAACAACGCGCCGCCGTCGTGCTCGATATCGTAAAATAACGTTGCTCCTGAGCGAGCCAATGCTTCCCTGGCGATGTTCAATCCAAGCCCAGTTCCACCATCCTTGAGGGTGAACTTCAGATCGAAGATGTGTTCGACAAATTCCGACGGAACACCAGGACCGTTGTCCTCAACAAGAATTCGTCCGATGTCGCCCTTTCGCGACACCCCAATTTTTATGAATGGATTGGCTGTCTTGCTGTCGTCTAACCAATAAACAGCGTTACTGATGAGGTTCACGAGCGCAGTTGAAAGGTCATCGGGAAAGCCAATGAGATCGAACGCGCCTTCGGTCTCTGAAATGGTTATTGGGACGCCGCTGCTCTCAAAAAGCGCCGCCGCTCTCTGGATTACCGCTTTGGGCCTGAAGAATTTCGGCTGCCCCCGTTTGCCACCAGCTAGGGGACGAAGATTGCGAAACAGGCTTTCTAGGTCGTGGCCGGCTCGCAGGAGCTTCGGAATTCGCGAGCTGATATCGTCTTTCGTCTGAGTAGCCAGTTTCCCTAAACCGAACATCGCTTGGAAAGACTTTTGCATTCTCTCGGCCGTATGGACCACATACACGGCACGTGGTCCCCCATCGTGCAAAATTTGCCCCACAATGGCACCGAGGGAAGACTTTGCCTCGAGCAGCCGCTGCCGCTCTTGGAGATCGTCAATCCTCTCCGCGAGCTTCGCAGACTGCTGATCGATGACCTTCTCCGCGGCCTCCCTTTCGCTTGGCTCCAGTTTGGAAATAAGACCTCGAATTTTCTTTAATTCTGAGAGTTCCCGAACTTCGTCGAATGTAGTTGACCTGCGTCGCGCAAGTCCGGTTTCGCTTCGGAATGCGTATCGTTTTGGTTCAACAACTGTAGAAAGTAATTCGGTAACGAGATGCCGCAATCGAGAGAATGCTTCGTTATCCTCAAATCCTTCTCGACTGCTTCGCTCGATGAGATTCGATCCATCTTGACCTTCGATGGTAACAAAGCCCGCAACTTGGTTGTGTCCTATTCGCAAAGACGGGTCTTGGACGCGTCGAGTGTCCAACGCAAGCCAGTCATTTTCTGGATTTCCGTAAGGCCGAACACGGAAACCTTCACGATAGATGGCGATCCCCGAGATGTTGTCGAGCAGCCTGCGAGCCTCGGAAGCGCTCAAATCGCCCATTCCAGCGGCTCGCATGTTGTTTTTGATGGCATCGGCTTCTCTATCAAATAGAAATAGATGAACCGAGAAACTACCAGGTGAAGGCTCGGAACCATCGCTGGGAAACTTCAATTCTAACCGTTCAGCACCGCGGCCTGCACGATGAACCTGGTAGGTTCCAGTGAACGAGCCAGATGGGTCGAACACGCCTTGGAGTTCGTAGTCACAGGCCTTTAATAGAGGGAAGGGCTGTATTTTGTTGACTTCTTTCCCGGGGGCATCTGGAACCGTATCAGTGTCTTCGTTAATTTCTGACGAGAGACCGTTAACGAGGCTTGTCCCGTCAAACCCGGAGTTCTCGAGAGTGCACTCGCTCAAATCGAGATAAATTGAAAAATCGTCCGTCTCAGTTTTGTCTAGTGGCGAGAGAAGTCTTCGCAGCTCGACGTGCAGACGTTGAAGTTTTTCTTGCGACCATGGCTCGCTGAGGTTGCGAACCTCGATGGTTGTGCCTGTTGGTCCTTCTCCATCTTGGAGGATATAGTCGATCGCTATTTCTGAAAGATAGATATCATCGGTAAACAACGTCCAGTCGAGTTCTGGAATCAAAACCGACTTCAAAGAACCTGCTTGGCCATAGGTCGACAGGAGCGACATCATCGTTCCGAGCTTCGCCGCAGCAAAACGACCGATGCCTTTTGAACCCATCATTCGCCGTTTTTTCTGCGGCGAAAGCCTCTCTTTTGTTTTGGAGGATGTAGCAGGTTCCATCCATTTAAGGCGAATATCGTCCAATGACATGCCGTGGCCGTCGTCTGTTATCGATATCAGGCCGCCAGGTTCGTTCAAAGGAGGCTGGAATTTGATACGAACGGTATCAGCGTCAGCATCGTAGGCGTTTTTCACGAGCTCGATTACCGCCGCCTCTGGCCCGCTAATCAGTTGGTCGCCAATCGTCCTAATGATCCGGGCTCTCGGCTGAAACGTGAGCTGATTTTCAGTCATAGGAGCCCTGCCAATATGGTTCGTTCAAACGCTTGCCCGAGGAAGCTTATCTTAGGTAGCAATCAATTTGGTAAGAATCACCTAACGGTCTTTCTTTGCGGACAGTTTTCTCAATAGAAGAAGATGGCGGCAAGTGCGTTGTCGGCACCTAAAGCACATCCGGGCGGTGACTTCGCTCCCGCCTCACCAAAGTAGCGCTCTCGAAATGCGATCCCGCATTCTAAAGATATGCGAAGGGGCTGGATGGAACGTACAGCTATGGGTCGATCAACCACGGCTAGCTTTTTATGCAATTTAAGGCACAACAAGCTTGCGTTAATTTTCTAGCCGAGTTTGTGCGTAAGACGCAATTTTTTGTCTAGGGAGAACGGCACGGCTTAGGCCGCTCTGACGCTTTACTCTCAGAAAAGATCAGCGGTTTGGCCACTTTTCATCCCTTATTCTTGGGTGCCGATATGAAATCGAGATCGATCTGCTGACTGCTGAACCATTCGCGAGCACTGATAGAGTCGGGTGTCACCACACGGAAGAGAGGGACGGCACGCACAAAATCCTCGTCCGGCCAAGTGAATTTGGCCGATCCAGCTAGGCCGTCCAGTTCTCTCTTAATTTCAACCGCCGAAGCTTCTAACTTCTCTTCCTCGTCCATGACTGCTAGGAACTGGACCGAGGCTCCTCTAGTATCGAAATTGGGCGAGGCCACGACGCGGATGCACCTCAGCGAGCGGTACACCCTGCCCGATGCCGAGTCCTTTCCATGCTTGCCCTTGGACTGGTTCCGGATTGCGAGAACGGGTCCATCGCTAAGGGCATCGGGAAACGCGAAACGTCCATATCGCCGCTCGAGGGTTTGAGCGAAGGCGCTTCTTGTTTCGTCGCTGTTGAAGCCGACAACGCGTGTCATGAAAGCCAGCGATCTCTTCTGTACAGTGGCAAGCTTGGTCAGGTCTACCACGTGATTGTCACCGGAGTTGTTCTCTAGTTTCGCCGCCGCTGGGGTCGTGCCGTTTTCAACCGCGGCCACGAGGCTCGGATGCGCGACAACGATGGGCGCGACCGCGACGTGATCCCTCCCCTTCACGAAGTTCACGATGTCGCAGGTCTGGGTCAGCACCACCCAACCTTCTACATCTTCCCAGCCAACATCGAACACGCCTTCCTCGTTGACGTACATGACGGGAAACTCGCGGGCATCAAGCGTGTAGTCGCCCTGACGCCAGGTGCGTAGTGTATTTATTTCATCTTCGGTGAGGTCAGGAACCTCGATGACTTCGCTCATTCAGGACTTACTTCTTCCGAGGAGCGCCACGTCGCTTGAGGGCGGTTGGCGCGAAGCCGTCATTGTCTCCGAGAGGCACGTCCGAAGATGCCGCAACGCGGTCGGTCCAATGATCATGGCGGCCGATAAGCTCGTCAACGACCCTGAGCGCTCCGCCACCGGCACCTTTCCCGGCTCGACGCTTTGCTTCCTCCAGCATCCCCTCCTTGAGAAGTTTGAAGATCGCCTGATCGTTGGCTTCCAACACAGCTCTTGTTTCTACGGGATTGTCACGGTCGATGAACGAAATCGCCTCGTGCATCCGCTGTACCGCCCTGATGTTCAGGTCCGTCACGACTAGACCGTCACGCCAGTTATAAAGTGATTGCCGGGTGCAACTGAGAAGGATCGCGATCTTCTCCCAGCTATAACCCGTGATCATTTTGATCTCTCCGAGTTGGCTGATAAAGCGCGACGATTTAACGGCGTTGGCGTTGCGCTCGGAAACACTGTCAGCCTGGAAAAGGTCGGAAAGTGTCGATGTTGTCGGGGCGGAAGATCGGTAGCCGTCGGGGCGGCTCCGTCGGTATAACAGGAAGTCTTCGCCTCCATCCCCCCCGTAACTACCTGTGCCGCCGAAAGACGCGCGTCTGAGTGCCGTCATTTCGTTATCCTTCCGTACTTGTCCAGAAACCGGTCAGTTACCGACCACCTGAAGATTGTATAAGCTCTAGTAGCGAGCGAGTAGGTCGCCTCTGCTGCGGCTTTGGCATCAAATGCCACCATGGCAGATTCGTGAGCCATGTAGGAGTCTACATCAAGAAACCATGAAGGCTTCGGGATCGGAGACATGATGTCCGGGTCGTGTGACGCGCTTGCGGGCATGTGTCCCCATCGCACCAGAACGCCGCCCTCGCGCGACGGGGCCTCAAGCTCGGAAATCATGTGGTGCGCCTTCCCGAAGACATCCTTAACTCCGATCATTTCCTGCCGCAGCATGCCGCTCATGCTCTCATCCTCCGCGAGTTCGACTTGGTCAATGTACCTGATCCCGACCCGGTCGATGTGCGTGGGGGCAATCTCCTCCGCCAGTTGCTCTAGTAGAAAAAGGAACCGTTCGCAGAAGTCTTTCCTGGACGTATACTTCGTGGTTTCCAACGACATAAAAGAATCGGACAGCGAAACGCGCCATGCATCGCCGCTGAGATACCGCCAGATATTTGTGGTTACGAGTTGTGGTGTCCCGATGACGAAGCCGTTCAGGGTATCGGTAGCAGTGCGAGGATAGCGCTTGCGTATCCTCTCCTGAAAGGGCGCAACGAACGATTTTTCCTGTATCGACTGGATTTCCGGAAACCTCACCTGCGCTAAAACCCTAGCGAGCGGCGCGTTCGCTAGAGGAATCTCGATAGTCTCCTCAGAAAATAGAGGATTGGTGATTTCCGTTGTCATTGATTATCCGAAACTGGGTGTCCAACGACCATAGCACCATGTAAAGTGAAACGTAAAGCAACAAGTTCCGCGGCAAAGAATATTTGATGCCAGTCTGCTCGACCCAAGGGC
This sequence comes from Rhizobium sp. N122, assembly GCF_002211295.1. NCBI lineage: Bacteria > Pseudomonadati > Pseudomonadota > Alphaproteobacteria > Hyphomicrobiales > Rhizobiaceae > Rhizobium > Rhizobium sp. N122. Next base: position 184,793 of record NZ_LOKU01000056.1, read on the forward strand.
AGCGAGAGCTGCTCTGCGACGTAATTAATGTATCACAACGTCAAGAGATTGTGGCCGCCGGCGGCCGCCACTTCGAGCGCCCGCTTGGAGCTTTCCTGGCCCTTGATCTCGGCGAGATCCGGCAGGTTGGCGGCATTGGCGCGGATCGACGCTTCCGGCCTGGACAGCACCTGCGTACCGCGGAAATGATTGGCAAGGGCGATCAGGCTGCGCGGGGCGAGAATATTGACCTCGGCGCCGGCCCAGGCAGCCTCGGCGCCGCTTTCGGCCGGGCAGATCAGCCCCTTGCCGAGCGCATTGGCGCCGATGGCAGCCGGCAGCGCGCCTGAAATGGCGGCGATGGTGCCATCGAGGTTGAGTTCGCCGACGACGACATAATCCGACAGCGCGTCGGCGGGGATGGCGCCGAGTGCGGCCATCAGGGCAAGCGCGATCGGCAGATCGAAATGCGAGCCCTCTTTCGGCAGATCGGCGGGCGCCAGATTGACGGTGACCCGCTTGCCCGGCAGCGACAGGCCGGAGGCGTGAAGGGCGGCCTGCACGCGCTCGCGGCTTTCGGCCACCGCCTTGTCGGGTAGGCCGACGATCTGCATGCCGATCTTGCCGGGCGCGACCATGACCTGGACCTCGACCGGCACGCCTTCGATGCCCTGAAATGCCACCGTACTGACACGCGCGACCATATGCCCACCCCTTGCCCGCCAACTCTTATACCGCCTGCAACCCTTCAGGGCCAGCGGTTGCAATCTGGCATGGAAGCGCGAATAAAACAAGAACAATGAAGGAACGTAGTCGGATATATGCTGTGACCGGGGTTGTATCGGTCACAGCAGGGGCATGGGGTTGCGACGACGGCTCAGCCGCGCTTGCGCTCGATCGCATCCCAGAGCAGGCCTGCGATATCGGCGCCGCCGAATTTTTTCACTTCGCGGATGCCTGTGGGAGAGGTGACGTTGATCTCGGTCATATAATCGCCGATCACATCGATGCCGACGAGCAGGAAGCCGCGTTCCCTGAGCGCCGGGCCGATGCGATCGCAGATTTCCTGTTCGCGCGGCGTCAGTTCGGTCGCCTCGGCGCGGCCGCCGACATGCATGTTGGATCGGCTGTCATGTTCGGCCGGCACGCGGTTGATGGCGCCGGCAAATTCGCCGTCGACCAGGATGATGCGTTTGTCGCCCTTGCGCACGTCGGGCAGATATTGTTGGGCGATGAAGGGCTCGCGGAACAGCTGGCCGAACATTTCGAGCAACGAGGAGAGGTTGCGGTCGTCGCGGGTCGAATGGAAGACGCCGGCGCCGCCATTGCCGTAGAGCGGCTTGAGGATGATATCGCCCATCTCGTCGCGGAAGCGGCGGATCTCGGCGGCATCCTTGGTGATCAGCGTCTTCGGCATCAGGTCGGCAAATTCGGTGACGAAGATCTTTTCCGGCGAATTGCGCACCCAGGCCGGATCGTTGACGACGAGCGTCTTCGGATGGATGCGCTCGAGCAGATGCGTCGAGGTGATATAGGCCATGTCGAAGGGCGGATCCTGGCGCAGCAGCACGACATCCATTGTGGACAGATCGACGCGCTCGGGCGCGCCGAGCTCGAAGTGATCGCCCTTGACGTCGCGCAGCAGCATCGGCTCGACGCTGGCAAAGAGCTTGCCGTCGCGGAAGCTCAGGCGTTCAGGCGTGTAATGGAACAGCCGGTAGCCGCGCACTTGCGCTTCCAGGCTCATGGCGAAGGTGGAGTCGCCCGCAATATTGATGCCGGCGACATGATCCATCTGGACCGCTACATTGGTGATCTTGGCCATTTCCGTCCCTCGCTGAATGCCGGACAGATGTAGGTCGGCCCGGTATCAAACGCAACGGTCAATCAAGGGCTTCCGGCGCCAGCCAGTTACCGTGTTTCGAGGATGCGCATCAGCCGGCCGCGATAGCTGTCGAGAATGACGGCGAGCACGATGACGGCGCCGATGACGATCGGCTTGATGTTGTCGTCGGCGCCGAGCAGCTGCAATCCGGTCGACAGCACCTGCAGAATGCAGGCACCGACCAGCGTGCCGATGATCGAGCCCTTGCCGCCCGACAGGCTGGTGCCGCCGATGATGACCGCGGCGATGGCGTTCAGCTCGTAGCCGATGCCGGCGACCGGGCTGCCGACATTGAGGCGGAGCAGATAGACCATGGCGGCAATGCCGGCCGTCAGCCCCGAGATGGTGAAGACGGCGATCTTGTATCGTTTCGGCTGGTGGCCCGACAGGCGGACGGCCTCTTCATTGGTGCCGATGGCGAAGACGAAGCGGCCGAAGACGGTGTAGCGCAGCACGAACCAGCCGATGAGCACGACGATGATCGCAATCAGGAAGATCGACGGGAATATGCCCCAGAAGATCAGGTTGCCGAAATCGACGAAGGGCTGCGGCAGGCCCGTGATCGTCGAATTGTCGCTGACGACGCGGGCCAGGCCGCTGGCGACGTTGAGCATGCCGAGGGTGACGATGAAGGAGGGAAGCTTCCACTTCTCGCAGATCCAGCCGTTGACGGCGCCGAGCGCAGCACCGGTGCCCATCGAGGCCAGACAGGCGAGAACGATCGCCTGCCACGGCGAAAATGCCGGATTGATCATGATCGTGGCGCCGATCACCGTGCAAAGGGCAAGCAGCGATCCCACCGAGAGATCGATGCCGCCGACCAGGATGACGAAGGTCATGCCCGCGGCCAGCACGGTGTTGATGGCGATCTGCACGAAGATCTTCAGGAAATTCTCAGGCGTGGCGAAATAGGGCGCGGTCGCCGAGAAAAACGCCAGGATCAGGACGAGGGCAATGGCGACGCCCGCCTCCTTCATCGAGATCCTGATCAGCTTGTCCCAGAAGCGCGCTTCTTTTGCCTCGGTCTGTTTTTCAATGCTGGCGGACACGGCTGTACTCCTTGTAGGCGAGCGACAGGATCCTGCTCTCGTCAAATTGTTCGCGGGCGATTTCGCCCGATATCTTGCCGTCGGAGAAAACGATGATGCGATGGCAAATGCCGATCAGCTCCGGCAGGTCCGAAGATACCACCAGCACACCTTTTCCCTCGGCGGCAAATTTCCACAGAAGCTCGTAAATCTCGGCCTTGGCGCCAACGTCGATGCCGCGGGTCGGCTCATCGAAGATCAGCACCTTGGGGCCGCGAAACAGCCATTTGGCAATAACCACCTTCTGCTGATTGCCGCCGGAAAAAGTTCTGACCGCCTGATGAATGGAGGGGGTCTTGATCCGCAGCTCGCGCACGAGGCGCTGCGAATGGTCGTCCTCCGCTCTCCGGTTGATCAGCCCGTTGCGGGAGATCTTGGCGAGATCGGTGATGGTGGAATTCTGGGCGCAGCTCATGTCGAGCATCAGGCCCTGCATCTTGCGGTCTTCGGTCGCCAGGCACAGCCCGGCGGCAACCGCATCCCTAGGCGAATGGATCTCGACCGGCTCGCCGTCCAGGCGGATCTCGCCGGAGGCCTTCAGGTCGGCGCCGAAGAGGGCGCGCACCGCCTCGGTGCGGCCGCTGCCGACCAGGCCGGCAATGCCGACGATTTCGCCCTTGGCAACCGAGAAGGACAATTCCGGGCTGCTGCGCGTCACCTTCAGGCCGGAGACGCCGAGCGCTTCGCCGGAGATTGTGCTGTCGCCTTTGAAGATGCCGTGATCGGCAAGCTTGCGCCCGACCATCAGCTCGACGATATCGGGAATAGCAAGGCCTGCCAGCGGCCGGGTGATCACGTGCTGGCCGTCGCGCAGCACCGTCACATCGTCGCCGACTTCGAAGATTTCCTCCAGCCGGTGCGAGATATAGAGGGTGGTGACGCCGCGGCCCTTCAGCCGCTTCAGAATTTCGAACAGGCGATCGACCTCCTTGGAGGTCAGGGTCGCCGTCGGTTCGTCGAGAACGAGAAGCTTGCTTTCGTAACACAGCGCCTTGGCGATCTCGACCAGCTGCAGCTGGGCGACGCTGAGGCGGCTCGCCAGCGTCGTCGGGGCGACATCGAGGCCGACCTCTTCGAGCAGTTCGGCGGCCCTGGCGTTCATCGCCTTGTAGTTCACCAGGCCGTAGCGGCGCGGCAGATGTTCGAAGAGCAGGTTTTCCGCAACCGTCAGGTTGGAGAGGGGATGCAGTTCCTGGTGAATAACCCGGATGCCGGCCTTGAACGCCTCGAGCGGCGAGGCCGGGTGATAGGGCGTGCCGTCGAACAGGATGTGACCGTCATCCGGCCTGAAGACGCCGCCGAGCAGATTGATCAGGGTCGATTTTCCGGCGCCGTTCTCGCCAAGGAGAACATGCCCCTTGCCGCGGCCGATCCGCATCGAAACATCCTTGAGCGCCACGACGCCCGGGAAGCGCTTGCCGATCCCTTCCAGCCTCAGGATGTCGTCATCTGCTGCGTCTGACACGTCGACCTCATGCACGCTTATACGATCCTCCGCGCAAGGCGCATCGGAGAGGCTCGAAAACAAGCCTCCTCCGGAGCGATCACGCATCAATCGGTTTGGTAGCGGTTGGCGCCGGCCAGCAGCCGGCGCTTCTTTGGTTTTACAACCGGCGATCCGATTATTTCAGATCGGCAGAGGTGACCAGCTTGACGTCGGTCTTGACCCAGCCGGTGAATTTTTCGCCGGCAAGTTCGCGCATGCCATAGTCGATGCCCATGACCGCCATCTGGGCGCCATACTGCTCGACGGTGGCGAGCATCTTGCCATCCTTGATCAGCGGCTGAACCGGCGGAATGTTGTCGAAGCCGACAACCTTGATCTTGCCGGCCTGGCCGGCGGCATCGAGAGCCTTGACGACGCCGAGGGCCATGGAGTCGTTGGCGGCCATCACGCCTTGAATATCCTTATACTTCGTCAGGAAATTCGTCATGACGGTATTGGCTTCCTCGGTCTCCCAATGGGCGGTCTTGCTGTCGAGAAGCTCGAGCTTGCCCGATTTGACCGAGTCCATGAAGCCTTCCTTGCGCTCCTTGGCGTTGTCGGCCTCGGGGTTGCCTTCGAGGATGACCACCTTGGCACCGGCTCCGAGATCCTTGGCCAGCGCATCACCTGCAAGCTTTGCGCCTTCCTTGTTGTCAGGCCCGAAGAAAGCCAGATCGATACCGGCCTTCTTCTTGGCATCGGCATCGAGCGGCACGTCGATGTTGATGACCTTGACGCCTGCCTTGACCGCCTTTGCCAGCGGCGTCGCCATCGCCTTTGAATCGGCGGGTGCGACGACGATGATATCGTATTTCTGGGTGACAAAGTTCTCGACGGCGTCGACCTGCGAGGCAAAGTCACGCTCGTCCTTCATGCCGACGGCCTTGAAATCGAACTTGTCCTTGTTCTCGGCCGCATATTTGTCGGCGCCGGCCTTCATCTGCTTGAAGAACTCATTGGACAAGGATTTCATGATCAGGCCGACCTTCGGCTTCTCGGCCGCAAAGGCAGTCGACACGCTGCAGGACAGCGCCAGCACCAGGGTGCCGGCGAGGCCGAGCTTCAAGGCTGCACGGCGCGGTGCATTGATCAAGACGGATTCACGCTTAAAATTGGACATTTTTTCCTCCGAACGGCCCTGGGCTCAGCTCCATCTGAGTTGCCCGCGGCAAATGAACCGTTTCCAACGCCAAATGGGTAACACGCCTCCAAAAATTGTCAAGCGAGCAAAACAGCCCCCGAGAGCGAACTGCACCGCCACGTTCGACGCATATTGACATGTGCGCGATGAACCGTTTCCATACCTCTGGGCAGGCGCTGCTCTGATGGTCGGATGCCGGAATCGAGACACGGCCCTTTGACTAGGGACCTGAAGACCATTAGCTGGAAGCCAGGATCAGGCGCCCTCGGGCACCTTGCGCAGGCGAAGATGAAGGGCATCTATTTCTGTCATGTCAAAGGTCGGGATCAGGGATGTTGCCAAGCTTGCGGGTGTTTCCACCGGCACCGTTTCCAGGGTTTTGAACGATCATCCCTCGGTGACCAGAGACGTGCGGGCGCGCGTCGAAGGCATCATCAAGGACCTGGGTTATCTGCCCGACCCGTCGGCAAGAAGCATGCGCAGCAAGGTCAGCCGCCTGATCGGCATCGTCATTCCGGATCTGACCAATCCGTTCTTTTCCGAACTTGTGCAATCGGCGGAACAGGCGGCGGCCAATCACGGCTATAATATCATCGTCATGACCTCGCTCGATCATGCGGCCAAGGAAGCCGATCGGATCAAGCAGCTGACGAGCCGGAAGGTCGACGGCATCATTCTCGTTCCCAGCAATGATTTCCATACGATCAAACTGCCGAAAGGCTTGCCGATCGTCGTCGTCGACCGTCTTATGCCCGGATATTCCGGCATTGCCGCCGATCACCGCGCAGGCGTTCGCCTCGGCGTCGAGCATCTACTGAAGCTCGGCCATCGCCGCATCGGCTTCATCTCAGGGCCCGGACACTCCGTCCCCGCCAACGACCGCCTCAGGGGTTATCTCGACGCAATCGAGCAGGCGGGGGAACAGGCGGACGGCAGCGCGAAAACGGCCGGACCGCCGCTGATCGCCGAGGCGGCCTTCGACTATGAGAGCGGCCGCTCGGCGGGAAATTATCTTCTGGCGCGGGCGCGCAACGAGCGGCCGACGGCGATCTTTGCCAGTTCGGACCAGCAGGCGATCGGCTGCATGCGGGCGGCGCATGATCTGGGAATTCCGGTTCCCGCGGCCCTTTCCATCGTCGGTTTCGACGGCATCCCGCTCGCCAGCATGACGACGCCGCGCCTGACGACGGTGAAGCAGCCGATCCAGGACGTCGCCGCCGCCGCGGTCGCCGTTCTGTTGAACAAGCAGACCGCGCCGGAACTCGACAATCCGATCCTGTTTGCCTGCGAGGTTTTAGAGGGGGAAACGACCGCCCCGCCCCAGCCCGACTAGCCGCGCATGATGGCCGGCGGCGCTTTTCAGGCGGCGATGCCCTGATTGCCGCCGTTGCGCAGCATGTTGCGCAGGCGATAGGCGATCGCCAGCGGCTTGGGGAAAGGCTTGCGCAGGAAGGCGACCTTGCGGACATAGGTGTCGACCCGCCAGCTCGCCCAGGTTCCGCCGGCGAAAAAGGCGACGTCGCCGGCACAGAGCGTGCGTTCGGTGCCGTCCTCGGCGGTGATATGGACCTCGCCTTCGAGGATCATCACAGTCTCGTCCCAGCCGAAATACCAGCGGAATTCGCCTGATGTGCAATCCCAGATCGCCGTCAGCGAGGCCTCGTCATGACCGCGCGAATGTTCGGCGGTGCGGGCCTGCGGATTGCCGCTGACGATCCAGTCCGGGTTGATCGGCGTCGATTTCAGCGGCAGGAGATCGCTCGCATGCGCGACAAAGGATTTGCCGGCCGGCTTCGCCACGGCATAAGGCACCGAGCGCGCGGCCATGGCGACCGCACTTGCAAGCATCAGCTTCCAGGCCATGAAACAACCCCCAAATCTTTATCCCAACCGAGATTTGGGTAACAGACAGTCGTAAGAACCTGGTTCACGCGGGAACTAAAAGTTTAACGATCGGGACAGCGATGGGTTGAAACCAGGTCAGAAGGCGTCGGGAAAGTGCCGCGGCAGCCGGCCCGGCATCACCGCGACGATATCATAACGCTGGGAAAGCCGGGCCTGATCCGGCTGGCGGGCGAGCCAGAGATCGCTTGCCGCTCGTATCCGCTTCTGGGCGGCGGCGGAGACGGCGTCGACGGCCGCCGCCTCGCCATGGCGGGCCTTGACCTCGACGAAGACGGCGAGATCACCCTTGCGGGCAATAATATCGATCTCGCCGAGCCGGGTGCGGTGGCGCAGCGCCAGGATGCGGTATCCCTTCAGCATCAGAAAGACGGCGGCGACATATTCCGACATCAGGCCGCGGCGCAGCGCCTTCCTTTTTAAGGCGGTGAGATCGCTATCGCCCATCGGCGCCCTTCAGCTCCAGCAAGCGCTGGTAGAGCACCTTGCGCGGCAGACCGGTGAGACGGGCCGCCTCGGTCGCAGCCTTGGCCGTCGGCATGGTTTTCGCAAGATCGGCCAGCACGGCTTCGACATCGGCCTCCGGCGTTTCCAGCGGCTCCGGCGGGCCGACGACGAGGACGATCTCGCCCTTGACGTTGTCCACCTCCCGGTAATGCGCGGCGAGCTCGCCAAGCGTGCCGCGGCGGAACTCCTCATAGGTCTTGGTCAGCTCGCGGCAGACAGAGGCCGACCGGGCGCTGCCCAGCACGTCGGCGGCTGCAAGAAGCGTGGCGCCGATGCGATGCGGCGATTCAAAGAAGATCAGTGTCGCGGGGGCCGCGGCAAGTTCGCCGAGACGGTCGCGGCGGGCCTTGTCCTTGACCGGCAGGAAGCCGGCGAACAGAAAGGCGTCGTTCGGCAGGCCGGAGCCGACAAGGGCTGCAAGCGGGGCCGAGGCGCCGGGAATGGGAATGACGCGGTAACCTGCCGCAATCGCCTGCTGCGCCAGCCGATAGCCGGGATCGGAGACCAGCGGCGTGCCGGCATCCGACACCAGTGCCACCGAGCGGCCGGCCTCCAGCGCCTGGAGGAGCCGCGGGCCGGCCTCGTCGGCATTGTATTCGTGATAGGCGAAGGGGCGGTTCTGGATGCCGTAGCGGTCGAGCAGCACGCGGGTGACGCGCGTATCCTCGCAGGCGAGCACATCGGCGCCGGCCAGCGTTTCCAGCGCCCGCAGCGTGATATCGCCGAGATTGCCGATCGGGGTGGCGACCAGATAGAGCGCCGGTTCCAGCGGCCGCGCCGGTACCGCCATATTGTGCAGGCGGAAGCCTCGCCGGGTGGCGGGCTGCTCTGTCGTTTCCTCATTCATGCGATTTGCTTTCGTCCCGCCGTCGTCGCGCCTTTATGGGCGAGCGGCACGGCTTCGGCAAGGGTTCGGATTTCTGTGAGAATTGCCCGGGAAAACCGCAAATGCAGGCGCTTGGCCCTCCATGCCTCTTGCAATCCGATGCTGAAGTCTGCCATTTTGCCCGTCCACTCCTCCGGTCTCAGGCCGGGAAAGCATTCTTCGGGTGCTCGATGCGCCCGGACAGTCACGGTCGAAAGCGGTAGCATTCCATGCGTATTACTATTGAGCGGTCAAACCTGTTGAAATCGCTGAACCACGTGCACCGCGTGGTCGAACGTCGCAACACGATCCCGATCCTGTCCAACGTATTGCTCAAGGCCGACGGCCAGAACCTCGACATGAAGGCGACCGACCTCGACCTCGAAATCACCGAGGCGACACCGGCAAGCGTCGAGCAGCCAGGCGCCACCACCGTTCCGGCCCATCTTCTCTACGATATCGTGCGCAAGCTTCCCGACGGCTCGGAAGTGCTGCTCGCCACCAGCAGCGACGGCGGCTCGATGACGGTGCAGTCCGGCCGCTCGAAATTCTCGCTGCAGTGCCTGCCGGAATCCGACTTTCCCGATCTGACCGCCGGCACCTTCACGCATTCCTTCAAGCTGAAGGCGACCGACCTGAAGATGCTGATCGACCGCACACAGTTTGCGATCTCGACCGAGGAGACGCGCTATTATCTCAACGGCATCTTCTTCCACACGATCGAGAGCAATGGCGACCTGAAGCTCAGGGCGGTCGCCACCGACGGCCACCGGCTGGCGCGCGCCGATGTCGATGCGCCCTCCGGCTCCGAAGGCATGCCGGGCATCATCATTCCGCGCAAGACGGTCGGCGAGTTGCAGAAGCTGGTCGACAATCCGGAGGTGACGGTGACCGTCGAGGTCTCCGATGCCAAGATCCGCCTGACGATCGGCTCGATCGTCATGACCTCGAAGCTGATCGACGGCACCTTCCCGGATTACCAACGGGTCATCCCGACGGGCAACGACAAGGAAATGCGTGTCGACTGCACGACCTTCGCCCAGGCCGTCGACCGTGTCTCCACCATTTCCTCCGAGCGCGGCCGCGCCGTGAAGCTGGCACTGTCCGAAGGGCAGCTGATGCTGACCGTCAACAATCCGGATTCCGGCAGCGCGACCGAGGAAGTCGCCGTCGGCTACGATACGGATGCGATGGAAATCGGCTTCAATGCCAAATACCTGCTCGACATCACCGCGCAGCTTTCCGGCGAGCAAGCGATCTTCCTGCTGGCCGATGCCGGCTCGCCGACGCTGATCCGCGACACGGCGGGCGACGATGCGCTCTACGTGCTGATGCCGATGCGCGTCTGACGGGAACGAAGGCCGCCCGGCTCCGTTTTTCCTCCTGTTAAGCGGAGGATTGCTCCTCCTGTGAAAACGGAGGATCCGATGACGAAAAAGGCGGGAACGGTGCGCATCGGCGTATCCGGCTGGACCTATGCGCCCTGGCGCGGCCAATTCTATCCGGAAGGCCTGCCGCAGAAGCAGGAACTTTCCTATGCCGCCCGGCGCTTCCCGTCGATCGAGATCAACGGCACCTTCTACAGCCTGCAGCGTTCGGACAGCTTCGGCCGCTGGCGCGACGAAACACCCGAGAATTTCGTCTTCGCGGTCAAGGGGCCGCGCTTCATCACCCATATGCTGCGGCTGCGCGAGATCGAGACGGCGCTCGCCAATTTTCTCGCCTCCGGCCTGCTGCGGCTTGGCCCCAAGCTTGGGCCGATCCTCTGGCAATTCCCGCCGAACATGGCCTTCGATCCCGATCTTTTCGAAAACTTCCTGGCGCTGCTGCCGCAGCACCGCGATGCGGCTGAAGCACTCGCCAAGCGGCATGACGGGCACGTGAAAGGCCGCGCCTGGCTTCGAAGCGACGGCGATCAGCCGCTCCGCCACGCGCTGGAAATCCGCCACGACAGCTTCCGCTCTCCTGCCTTCATCGAGATGCTCCGGCGACATAATGTCGCCCTCGTCTGCGCCGACACGGTGGAATGGCCATTGCTGATGGATATCACCGCCGATTTCGTTTATTGCCGCCTGCATGGTTCCGAACAACTCTATGTCAGCGGCTATGAGGACGAGGCACTCGACCTATGGGCCGAACGCGTCCGCGCCTGGGCAACCGGCGGAGAACCGAAAAATGCGACGCGGGTGCTGGCGCCGCTCGCAGCGTCCAACAAGGGCCGCGACGTCTATCTCTATTTCGACAATACCGACAAGAAGCTGCGCGCGCCTGTCGACGCCGAGCATCTCAGCCAGAGGCTTGCCGGTCTCGTGCCGCGATCGGCGCCGAAAGCCGCATGAGTTGTTGATGCCGATGTCCTTGTTGCGAAAATCCTTGTCCCGACAGCGACAAGCGGCATACTAAGACAATCGATCAACATGCGGATGGGTGGAGAATGCGCTTAAGGGTCAAGGTCAAGGAACACTTCGGCAAGAAATTCGATGAGGAAATTCGTTTCTTCCGGGGCATGATGCAGGGGCCGAAGACGGTCGGCTCGATCGTGCCGACCTCGTCGATCACCGCCAAGCGCATGGCAAGCGTCATCGATATGCATTCCGGGCTGCCGGTGCTGGAGCTTGGCCCGGGCACGGGCGCCATCACCAAGGCGATCCTCGGCCGCGGCGTGAAGCCGGACAATCTGGTGGCGATCGAATATTCGACGGATTTCCACCAGCATCTGCAGCGCGCCTATCCCGGCGTGCACTTCATCAATGGCGATGCCTTCGATCTGCAGGCGACGCTGGGTGCATTCGGCGACCGGACGTTCGATTGTGTCATCTCCTGCATTCCGCTCCTGAACTTCCCGATGGCGATGCGCGTCTCGTTGCTCGAAAGCCTGCTCGACCGCCTGCCGCCGGGCCGGCCAGTGGTGCAGATCTCCTATGGCGCGATCTCGCCGATCGCCGCCAATCCCGACCGCTACCATATTCAGCATTTCGACTTCGTCATGCGCAACATTCCGCCAGCGCAGCTCTGGATCTACAGGCGCGGCTGATGTTCGGGCTCTATATCACCCATCCGCAGGTGAGGATCGACGCCAACGTGCCGGTGCCGAAATGGGGGCTTTCCGATCTCGGCGCGGCGCGGGCGCGCAAAGCCGCCGAGAACGGCTGGGCGCGGCAATTGCGGCGCATCGTCTCCAGCGACGAGACCAAGGCAATCGAGACGGCCGAAATTCTGGCGGCGGCCTCCGGCGTGACGATCGAGATCGTCCACGGCATGCACGAGAACGACCGTTCCGCCACCGGCTTCCTGCCGCCGCCGCAATTCGAGGAAGCGGCCGACTGGTTCTTCGCCCATCCGGAAGAAAGCTTCAAAGGCTGGGAGCGCGCCGTCGATGCGCAGGCCCGCATCGTTACCGCGGTGAAGACCGTTCTTGCTGCACATGATGCGGCAGCCCCGATCGCCTTCGTCGGCCATGGCGGCGTCGGCACGCTGCTCAAATGCCACTTGGCCGGCAGACCGATCGGCCGCGACCGCGACCAGCCGGGCGGCGGCGGCAATCTCTATGCTTTCGGCCTTGCGGATCTGGCCCTGACATGCGACTGGACACCCATCGAAGACTGGCGGGGGTGACTTGAAATGGACGCACGCGAGCGGCTGATCGTCGGCCTGGATGTTCCAACGATCGGCGAAGCGGAAAAACTGGTTTCCACGCTCGGCGACGACGTTCTCTTCTATAAGATCGGCTATCAACTGGTCTTTGCCGGCGGGCTGGAATTTGCCCGTGATCTTGCCGCAAGCGGCAAGAAGATCTTCCTCGACATGAAGCTGCTCGACATCGACAACACCGTTGCCTCAGGCGTCGAGAACATCGCCAAGATGGGCATGTCGATGCTGACGCTGCATGCCTATCCCAAGGCGATGAAGGCAGCGGTCGAGGCGGCCGCCGGCTCCGGCCTCTGCCTGCTCGGTGTCACCGTGCTGACCTCGATGGATGCCGAAGACCTGGCCGAGGCCGGCTACAGCCAGGATCCGCACAGCCTGGTGTTGCGCCGCGCCGGGCAGGCACGCGCCGCCGGCATGGGCGGCATCGTCTGCTCGGCGGCCGAGGCGGCCGAGGTGCGCGAGATCGTCGGACCCGACATGGCGATCGTCACGCCCGGCATTCGCCCGACGGGCAGCGAGCATGGCGACCAGAAGCGGGTGATGACGCCGTTCGATGCGCTGAAGGCGGGGGCGACGCATCTTGTCGTTGCCCGGCCGATCGTCAAGGCGCCCGATCCCCGGCATGCCGCTCGCGCCGTGCTCAACGAAATGGTTGCCGCGCGCTGGCCGGCAAACCGCTGACAGACATAAACGCAAAAGGGAGAAGACCATGGCCAAGGGATATTGGATCGCCCGCGTCGATGTTCGCGATGCCGAGCGCTACAAGGATTATGTGGCGGCGGCCAAGCCCGCCTTCGAAAAATACGGCGCAAATTTCCTGGCACGCGGCGGCGCCTTCACCGAACTGGAAGGCAGGGCGCGCGCCCGCAACGTGGTGATCGAATTCCCCTCGATGCAACATGCGGTCGACTGCTACAATTCACCGGAATACCAGATCGCCGCCAAAATCCGCCAGGAAGTGGCGGATGCGGAGATGGTCGTCGTCGAAGGCATCTAGAGCGCCATGCGTCCTTTCGCACGATGCGTCAGGCGAGTTCGCATCCGCAAAAACTGACGGTGCGAGAGGCCTTCCCGTCGCGCCGGGATTGGGCTAAGACGGTGCCGATACAGCATCCTGCCAAGCCTTTCGAGGAACCTGCCATGACCCTTGCCAACCTGCCGCCGCTCGTCACCGTGTTCGGAGGGTCCGGCTTCGTGGGCAGGCACGTCGTTCGGGCGCTCGCGAAACGCGGCTATCGCATCCGCGTCGCCATGCGCCGTCCCGATCTCGCCGGTTTCCTGCAGCCGCTCGGCAATGTCGGGCAGATCTCCTTCGTCCAGGCAAACCTGCGTTATCGCAACTCGATCGACCGCGCCGTCGACGGTGCCGATCATGTCGTCAACTGCGTCGGCATTCTGCACGAGACCGGCCGCAACACCTTCGACGCCGTGCAGGAATTCGGCGCGCGCGCGGTCGCTGAAGCGGCACGCGGCGTTGGCGCCACGCTCGCCCATATTTCGGCCATCGGCGCCAATGCCCAGTCCGAGTCCGGCTATGGCCGCACCAAGGGCCGCGCCGAAACCGCCATCCTCTCCGTCAAGCCCGATGCGGTGATCTTCCGCCCGTCGATCGTCTTCGGCCCGGAGGACAGCTTCTTCAACAAGTTTGCCGACATGGCCCGCATGTCGCCGGTCCTGCCGCTCATCGGCGGCGGCAAAACGAAATTCCAACCCGTCTATGTCGAGGATGTCGCCGAGGCCGTCGCCCGCGCCGTCGATGGCAAGGTCGCCGGTGGCAAGGTCTATGAGCTTGGCGGGCCCGAGGTGCTGAGCTTCCGCGAATGTCTCGAGATGATGCTGAAGGTGACGTGCCGCAAAAGCCCGCTGGTCTCCCTGCCCTTCGGTATTGCGTCGATGATCGGCAGCATCGCATCGCTGATCCCCTTCATAACGCCGCCGATCACGCCGGATCAGGTGCGCATGCTAAAGCAAGACAACATCGTTTCCGCTGCGGCCGAGTCGGAAGGTCGTACGTTGCAGGGCCTCGGCATTGCGCCGACCATGGCCGCATCGGTGCTCGGCTCCTACCTCGTGCATTATCGTCCGCACGGCCAGTATACCGGCACCGGCAAGGCCGCCTGACCAATTTTTTGAACCGTCGGAACGACGCCGTTCGCGCATGCCGCGGACGGCGTTTTCTTTTGCCGGTTCAAGCAAAGCCGGCGCAAGTTTGAAATGTTGTTGTGCCAGTCAGACCAAGTGCCGTTGCATAAAAGACGCATCGGAAATTTTGTGGAATTAACGCCAAATTTAGCAGGAACGTTTATTGCTATTTGCCATTCCACTGACTACCAAGCCCGCGCGTCTTCCAACGGACTCAACGCTTGGGATCGCGTGCGGCAATCACTGTGAAAGGCATTTCTAGATGGGCAAGTCAATCGCGCTCCTGTTTGCGTGTGCGGCGCTGGTTATCCTCGCAGGCTCCTTCGTTGCGTCCGGCTCGGTCGCAGCGGTAAAGGGCGGCTGTTCGCCGGCTTACGGCGTCGATCCTTGCTCGACGGCTTCGATCAGCCATTGACGAAAGACCGGTCTCCCGCCGGCATCTTTCATAAAGACACGTAGCGGTCGGAGCGCCTGAAGCAGGACGCTCCAAAATGAACGCCCGGTCTGCCCGCTTCAAAACAGCAGCAGGCACCTACCTCTTTTTATTGTTATCTGACGGCGCCCTCGGCTGGCAATCGCATGCCTGCCCGCAAGCTCGACGCGGCAAATTGCATTCGCGCCGGGGCGCGGCGCGAATGCAAATGCGTTGGGATGCCTCAGCCGATCAAGCCGGTTGCGGCCATGCCGAGCAGCAACACGCCGAGAATGATGCGGTAGACGGCAAACAGCGTGAACCGGTTGCTTCTGATATAGGCCAGCAGCCATTTGACGGCGATGAACGCGACGATCGTCGAAACGACGAAGGCGATGCCGAGTGCGGTCCAGTCTTCGTTTGCCGCGCCGCCATCCTTGAAGGTCTTCAGCAATTCATAGCCGCTCGCCGCATACATGGTGGGGATGCCGACGAGAAAGGCGAATTCGGTTGCTGCGGCGCGGTTGCCGGTGCCGGCCAGCATGGCGACGAAGATCGTGGCACCGGAGCGCGAGGTTCCCGGGAAGATGCCGGCGACGATCTGGGCGATGCCGACCAGCATGGCGACGAGCCAGGTGATTTCCTTATGGGGGGCTTTGCGCGCCGCAGCCCATTCGGCAAAGATCATCCAGATACCGCCGATGATCAGCGCCCAGGCGATCGGCGTCGCCGTCTCCGGCAGTTCGAAACCGAGCTTCTTGACGATAAGCCCGAGGATTGCGGTGATGAGAAAGGCGACGATCAGCTTGGCGGCATAATCGCGGTTCGCAGGCTCCCGCCAGCCAAGCACCAGATCCAGCAGCCGACGCCAGTAGATGATGGTGACGGCGAGGATGGCGCCGGCCTGGATGACGATGTTGAACATGTCCGACCGGTGGCCGAGCCATTGCTCCGCAATGATCAGATGGCCGGTGCTCGAGATCGGCAGAAATTCGGTAATCCCCTCGATGATACCGAGAAGCGCAGCATTGATATAATCCATACATTGTCTCCGTTTAAAGGTCGGTCGGGCCTGACCGCTTGGGTCGATCAGGCCGCCGCTTCCATTCGTTCGTTAGACCGTATCTCGCCATTGTCAGATGGCGTAAAATCCGATTCGCTTGTATTGGCGGGGCCAAGCTCCTATAGCTTCAACCATTGAGTCATGACTAGGGCGCTATAACTGAGCTGCCACACAGTCCTGTAACAGCAATCACGAAGCTCGAGTATCGATGCCCACGCTTTATCATCATCCCATGTCATCCGCATCTCGCTTCGTCCGGCTGATCCTGGCCGAATACGGCTATCAGGCGGATCTGATCGAGGAGCAGACATGGGAGAAGCGCCGGGATTTCCTGGCGCTCAACCCGGCCGGCACGCTGCCTGTTTATGTCGACGACAGCATGCGGGCGCTCTGCGGCGCGACCGTCATTTCCGAATACCTGGATGAGACGCATGGCGTGTTGAAGCGCGACCGGCGGCTGCTCGCCGAAGACCCTTTCCAGCGGGCGGAAATCCGCCGGCTGAGCGAGTGGTTCATGCAGAAGATGGAAAACGACGTGACCAAGCCGCTCGCCCGCGAGCGGGTCTACAAGTTGCAGATGACATCAGATCAGGGCGGCGGCGCGCCGGATTCGAAGATTTTGCGCACGGCCCGCGCGAATATCCGCCAGCATATGCGCTATCTCACCTGGCTTGCCGGCTCGCGCCAATGGCTGGCGGGCGAGCGGATGAGCTATGCCGACCTTGCCGCCGCGGCCTCGATCTCGATCCTCGATTATCTCGGCGAGATCGACTGGGCGGATGCGCCCGTCGTCAAGGACTGGTACCAGCGGCTGAAATCGCGCCCCTCCTTCCGGCCGATGCTGACCGAGCGGGTGCGCGGCCTGACGCCGGTTTCGCATTATGCCGATCTGGATTTCTGACGAGGGCTCTCCATGCCCGAAGCCGATAAAGATGACAAAGAGCGCCGCCGCCGCGACAATTTGACCACGTTCGTGCGGGCGGAATCTGCCGCCAAGGGCTTCGATCTCTGCCGCATCACGCGGCCCGACGCGATTCCCGAAGCCAAAGAGCGCCTCGGCCAGTTCATCGATGCCGGGCGCCATGGGACGATGGAGTGGATGGCGGAGACGCGCGATCGGCGCGGCGATCCGCGCACCCTCTGGAGCGAGGTGCGATCCGTGGTCGTCTTCGGCCTCAACTATGCGCCGGAGGAAGATCCGCGCGGCATCCTCGGCAAACCCGATAGAGCGGCGATATCGGTCTATGCCCGCAACCGCGACTATCACGACATCATCAAGGGCCGGCTGAAAGAGATCGCCACGCGATTTGCGGCGCGGGCCGGCGCCGATGTCAAAGTCTTCGTCGATACCGCCCCGGTCATGGAAAAGCCGCTGGCGGCGGCGGCCGGGCTCGGCTGGCAGGGCAAACATACCAACCTCGTCAGCCGCACGCACGGTTCCTGGCTGTTTCTCGGCAGCATGTTCACCACCGCGAATCTCGCCGTCGACGCTGAAGAGACGGATCATTGCGGCTCCTGCCGCGCCTGCCTCGACGCCTGCCCGACGGCCGCCTTTCCGGCACCCTATCAGATCGATGCGCGGCGCTGCATCTCCTATCTTACCATCGAGCATAAGGGTCCGATCGACCCCGCGCTGCGGGTGCCGATCGGCAATCGCATCTATGGCTGCGACGACTGTCTTGCCGCCTGTCCCTGGAACAAGTTCGCAAGTGCGGCCTCCGAGATGAAGCTGAAGGCGCGGGACGATCTGCAGGAGCCGTCGATCGCCTTTCTGCTGACGCTTGACGATGCCGCCTTCCGCGCCTTTTTCAGCGGCTCGCCGGTGAAGCGGATCGGCCGCGATCGCTTCATCCGCAATGTGCTGATCGCCGCCGGCAATTCCGGCGAGAAGGCGCTTATCGCCCAATGTCGGCAGCTCGCCGCAGATGCCTCGCCGGTGGTGCGGGGAATGGCGGTGTGGGCGCTGTCGCGGCTGATGGAGGCTGGCGAATTTTCAGGCTTTGCGACACAACGAGCCGATGAGACCGACGACGACGTGCTGACTGAATGGCGGCTGGCGGGAGTAAGCTGATGCATGCGATGATTTTTGGCTGCGGTTATTCCGGCACGGCGATCGCCAAGGCCTTCGCCGGCGACGGCGTGCGCATTTCCGGCACCACGCGCTCTGCCGACAAAATCGAGGCGCTGCGGCGGAACGGCATCGAAGCCTTCCTTTTCGACGGCGAGACCATGGAGGACGGATTGCGCCGGGCTCTGGCCGATGTCACCCATCTCGTGCAGTCGATCGCACCTGGAAAGGCCGACCCGCTGCTGCGGCTGCTCGGCGGAGACGGCGCAAGCCTGCCACCCGGGCTCGAATGGATCGGTTATCTCTCCACCGTCGGCGTCTATGGCGACCACAAGGGCGCTTGGATAAACGAGGAAACGCCCTGCGTGCCGGTTTCCGGGCGCTCGAAGGAGCGGCTCGAAGCGGAAGAGGGCTGGCTGGCAATGGGCCGGGAGCGCGGCGTGCCGGCGGCGGTGCTTCGCCTTTCCGGTATTTACGGGCCGGGACGCAACGCCTTCTGCAATCTGGAAAAAGGCACGGCGCGGCGGCTGATCAAGAAGGACCAGGTGTTCAACCGCATCCGCGTCGAGGATATTGGCGCGGCGACCCGCTTCCTGTCGGACCAGCGCCTCGGCGGCATCTACAATATCACCGACGATCGCCCTAGCCCGCCGCAGGATGTGATCGTCGAGGCGGCGCGACTGATGGGCGTCGAACCGCCGCCGGAGCAGGCGTTTGAGACCACCGAGCTGACGCCGATGGCGCGCTCCTTCTACGGCGAAAACAAGCGGGTTTCGAATGCGAAACTCAAGGCCGCCGGCTTCGAATTCTCCTTCCCGAACTATCCGATGTCGCTTGCGCAATTGTGGCAGGACGGCCGCTGGCGGGGTTAGAGCCCAAGCGTTTCATATGCCCAGCATCAGCACCCAAAATGAGTAGGAAATACCTACTTTCCCCATTTGGCGGGACGATTTTGGCCGTATATTATGGTTAACGGCCTTTAAATTTGCGCAAATGTGGCGGAAAATATGGCGAAGCCGGAAAAAAATTTTCGCGATTTTTGTGAACGCGGGGATGTTAACCGCTTCACTGAAAAATTCGTTCGGATTTTAACTGATTTCACTGCGTTTTTTCTGGCTCAGCGATCACTGCCCGCTTCCGAAATTCCGTCACCGCGCTCACGAATGTTGCAACATGTAACACTCCGTGATCATGCGCGGCACTTTTTCGCCACTTTTTCACAGATTTAAGCCCCGCCGCCTGCAAGGGCGTGAGTTCAATAGTTGAGGGATACTCTGTTTTGAAGAAAATACGTCGTTCTATTGTCGCTGCCGTAACTATTGCAGCCTGCTCTTGCCTGCTTCCGGCGGAGAGTTTTGCTGGAAATGGCTGCGGCGGTGCTTCATGGTACGCACTTCACTCCAAAACTGCTTCCGGAGAACGTATGAACCCTGCCGTCTTGACTGCCGCACATCGTTCGCTTGCATTCGGCACCAAGGTCAAGGTCACCAACCGCAACAATGGCCGCACCGTCGTCGTTCGCATCAATGATCGCGGTCCGTTCATCCGTGGCCGGGTGCTCGACCTGTCGCGCGCTGCGGCACAAAACATCGGCATGGTGAGCTCCGGCACCGCGAAGGTTTGCTACCAGGTGATCAGCTAAGCTGACAGCCGGGGGTGATCAGCTAAGGCTGACAGTCGAGCCTGACAACCCAGCTGCGCCGTCAGCGGCGCTTGCTCTTGCCGTCAATCGCGGTTACCACGCCGTTGAGACTTGCGAACAATCCCGCGCGGATCAATCGCATACCACGGCAACAGGAGACTAGTGAATGCGTCTGGGCGGCCGCCTCGAAGGGGCGATTTCTGTGCTCGCGGATATCGATGCCCGCAAGCGGCCCGTTGCCGACGCGCTGAAGGACTGGGGCCTCGCGCACCGCTTCGCCGGTTCCGGCGATCGTGCGGCGATCGGCAACATCGTCTATGACGCCCTGCGCATGCGGCTTTCCCATGCCTGGTTGATGGATGACGACAGTGCCGCAGCGATTGCCTATGCCGTCATGTTTCGCCAATGGGGTTTTACACCGGACAGTCTTGCCACCGAACTGGCGGACGACAAGTTCGCGCCGGCGCCGCTGAGCGCCGATGCCGCGGCCGCCTTTGCAAGCCGTTCGCTCGACGACGCGCCGCCGCACATCCGCGGTGATATTCCCGAATGGATCCAACCCTCCTTCGAACAGGCCTTCGGCGCCAACTGGCTTACCGAGGCACAGGCGCTCGCGGCGCGACCGACGCTTGATCTGCGCGCCAACATTTTAAAATCCTCCCGCGACAAGGCCGTCAAGGCGCTCGAAAGAGCCGGCGCGCAGGCGGCGAAGATCGCCCGCTACGGCATCCGGATTGCCGCCGGCGAAGGCGCCTCGCGTCTTCCCAACGTGACGGCCGAGCTATCGTTCCAAAAAGGCTGGTTCGAAGTTCAGGATGAAGGATCGCAGATCGTCGCCGATCTGGTGCTCGCCCATGAGGGCGACCAGGTTCTCGATTATTGCGCCGGCGGCGGCGGCAAGACGCTCGCCATGGCGGCCGCCATGCAGAACAAGGGACAGGTTCACGCCTATGACGCCGACCGCAAACGGCTGGCGCCGATCATCGAGCGGCTGAAGCGGGCAGGCACGCGCAATGTCCAGGTGCATGACGACGCCAGGGGGCTTTCCGGCCTTGCCGGGCGCTGCGACAAGGTGCTGGTCGATGCGCCCTGCACCGGCACCGGTACATGGCGCCGCCGTCCCGACACGAAATGGCGGCTGACGGCAAAGAACCTCGACGAGCGTACCGCCCAGCAGCAGGACGCACTGACGCAGGCAAGCGGCTTCGTCAAGTCAGGCGGCGAGCTGATTTACGTCACCTGCTCGGTGCTGCCCCAGGAAAACGAGGAACAGGTACGCCGCTTCACCGCCGACAATCCTGATTTCCAGATCGTCAGCGCCCTGCCCGCCTGGGATGGCCTCTTCGGCAAAGACGCCCCGCGGCCACACTCTTCCGACGGGCTGACGGTGACGCTGACGCCTGCTTCCACCGACACGGACGGCTTCTTCTTCTGCCGCATGCAGCGCAAGGGCTGACCCGCGGCGAAAGCGCGCGGCGGCTGCCGATTTTCGGGCGAATGCCTGGCGAAACAAGCTCCTTCGCCGCCCCTCTCCATCCTTAAAACCATTCCAAACTAGAGCATTTGACACCAGTTTGCTTTTGCGCGAAGAGACGGAGCCCGATTTAGGCGGAATATCCGTCACAGGAGAGGATCATGAAGCTCAATAAATTCCGCGCAGCCGTGCTGGCGATTGCCCCCGCCGCCCTGCTCGCCGTTCCCGCGCATGCCGAAACCGATGCGGCTGCCGTGGTGAAACATTATGCCGACGTGGCGCATGCGAAATACGAAGACTCGCTGATCACGGCGAAGGCGCTCGACGCCGCGATCGACGCCTTCCTGAAGGCTCCTGATGACGCGACGCTGAAGTCCGCCCGGGACGCCTGGATCAAGGCGCGCGTTCCCTACCAGCAGACGGAAGTCTATCGCTTCGGCAATCCGATCGTCGACGACTGGGAAGGCAAGGTTAATGCATGGCCTCTCGATGAAGGCCTGATCGACTATGTCGATCCCTCCTACGGCACCGAGAGCGACGAAAATTCGCTTTATGTGGCCAATGTCATCGCCAACAAGACGATCAAGATCGACGGCAAGGACGTCGACGCCTCCAAGCTGACGCCGGAATTCCTCTCCGGCACGCTCGCCGAGGCCGGCGGCATCGAAGCCAACGTCGCGACCGGCTACCACGCCATCGAATTCCTCCTCTGGGGCCAGGATCTGAACGGCACGGGACCCGGCGCGGGCGACCGCCCGGCAACCGATTACGATCTCAAGAACTGCACGCACGGCAATTGCGACCGCCGCGCCGAATATCTGAAATCCGCCTCCACGCTGCTGGTGTCCGACCTGCAGGAAATGACCGATAACTGGAAGGCGGACGGCGCTGCGACGAAGAACGTCGAAGCCGACCCCAAGGCCGGCCTGGTCGCGATCCTGACGGGCATGGGTTCGCTCTCCTATGGCGAGCTTGCCGGCGAGCGCATGAAGCTCGGCCTGCTGCTGCACGATCCTGAAGAAGAGCACGATTGCTTCTCCGACAATACCTACAACTCGCATCTCAACGACGCGATCGGCATCGCCGCCGCCTATACCGGCAACTATACGCGCGTCGACGGCACCAAGCTCAGCGGCCCGTCGCTGCACGACCTGGTGGCCGCCAAGGACAAGGCGCTCGATGCGGAGTTGGAAGGCAAACTCAACAAGACGCTCGATGCCATGAACGCCATGGCAAAGCGCGGCGAGACGGTCGAGAAGTACGACCAGATGATCGGCGAGGGCAACAAGGAAGGCAATGCCGTCGTCCAGGCCGCTATCGACGGGCTGATCGACCAGACGAAATCGGTACAGCGCGTTATTGCCGCACTTGATCTCGGCACAGTTCAGCTTGAAGGTTCCGACAGCTTGGATAATCCTAACGCCGTCTTCAAATAAGCAAAGGCGGGCCGCTTCGATGGCGGAGCGGCCCGGACTCTGAAATGCCATCTATTGCCTCCCTCATTCCTGTGCCCTCAGGGCTTTGCCCGAGGGATGTCACAGGAATCCAGCCACGGCGCGTCGGCGCCGTGAATGACTTGGTCAAAGGGAAGTCTTCCGCGCCCAAGGACTCGAGCGCACTGGATTCCTGTGACATCCCTCGGGTCAAGCCCGAGGACAGGAATGAGGGCGTGGAAAGGGAAGCGCGCGTCAGCACCCTCAAGCTTGCCGCTCGGGCTCATCACCTTCTCTCAAAATTCCGTCTCTTCCTTCGCCTCGCCGTTTTCGCGGCCCTTGCCGGAGCGCCCGTGGCTTTTGCCGCCGGTTTCGATCTTCCAACCAAACGCACCGACCTCTCCGAGGCCGATCTCAAACGCGTCGCCGACGTCACACGGCCGACGGCGGACTTTTCCAAGGCCGAGCAATATGAGGCAATGCAGGCGGGTGCGGCGACCTCGATCGATCCGGTCACTCAAGACAGTTTCTCGCATATTTCGGCCAACATTCCCTTCGAGGAAGAGCAGAATTTCAAGCTCGGCAATGCGCTTTTCCGCAAGCTCTGGGTGTCCTCGCCGTCTTCAACGCAGGCCTCCGATGGGCTCGGGCCGCTCTTCAACGCCCGCTCCTGCATGAGCTGTCACCTCAATGACGGCCGCGGCAAACCGCCGGAGGGAGGCCCAAGCGCCGTCTCGATGTTCCTGCGGCTTTCCCGCACGGCCGGCACCGCGGAAGAAGAAAAGGCGATCGCAAGCGCGGATATCCTCAATTTCCCCGATCCGGTCTATGGCCATCAGTTGCAGGATCTTGCCGTTCCCGGTCTTGCCGCCGAGGGCCGGATGACAATCCGCTACGATGAGGAGACGGCGACACTTGGCGACGGCGAGACCGTGTCGTTGCGCCGGCCGCATTATGCGGCAACGAACCTTGCCTACGGACCGCTCGATGCCGCGACGACGATCTCGGCCCGTGTCGCCCCTGCCATGATCGGCCTCGGGCTAATCGAGGCGATCCCCGAAGCCGATATTCTTGCCCATGCCGACCCCGACGATGCCGATGGCGATGGCATTTCCGGCAAGGCAGCGATCGTCCGCGACCACCGCAGCGGCAAGATCGCGCTCGGCCGCTTCGGCTGGAAGGCGCAGAACGCCACGGTGCGCGACCAGAATGCCGACGCCTTCGCCAATGATATCGGCGTCTCGACACCCGACCACCCCGATGCGCATGGCGATTGCACCAAGGCGGAGAAAAAGTGCCTTGAGATGCCGACCGGCGTGCAGAAACGGCTGGGTGCGCAAGAGGCGCCGGGCCCTATTCTCGACCTCGTGAGCTTCTATTCCGAAAACCTTGCCGTTCCCGCGCGCCGCAAGGCGAGCTTCCCCGAGACCCTGCGGGGCAAGCAAATCTTTTACGAAAGCGGCTGCATTTCCTGCCATGTGCCGAAATTCGTCACCCGCCGGGATTCGCCCGACAAGGCACAGTCCTTCCAGCTGATCTGGCCCTATTCCGACTTTCTTCTGCACGATATGGGCGAGGGGCTTGCCGACGGGCAGCAGGTCGGCCTTGCAAGCGGACGTGAATGGCGCACGCCGCCGCTATGGGGTATAGGACTGACCCGGACTGTCAGCGGACACAGCTTTTTCCTGCATGACGGCCGTGCGCGGAATCTCACCGAAGCGATCCTCTGGCACGGCGGCGAAGCTGAAAAGGCCCGCAACGCTTTCTCCTCCCTGTCGAAAGATGACAGGGCAGCCCTGATTACATTCCTGGAGTCACTTTGATGCGCCTTTGGCACCCCCTGCTCTGCCTCACTCTGATCGGCCTCGCCACATCAGCGGCCGCCCAGACCGCCGCTCCTCCGGCAGGGCTGAACGAGGATGCCGTTCCCGCCGTGATGCAGCGCGCCGTCGACGAGGTGATCCGTCCCGGCTATCGCAACATGCAGCAATCGGCCGCCCGGCTGACGACGGCGATGAAGGATCTCTGCGACGGCGGCACGCAGCAGACGCTCGACAAGGCAAAATCGGCGTTCGACGATACGATCCGCTACTGGTCGATCATCGAAATCGTCCAGACCGGGCCGGTCATCCAGGACAATCTCTTCGAGCACATCCTGTTCTACCCCGACCGCAAGGGCGTCGGCCTGAAGCAGGTGCAGGCGCTGATCGCCAAGGCCGACCCGAAGGATGCGACGGTCGATGCGATCGCCGGCAAGAGCGTGGCGCTGCAGGGCCTGACGGCGCTGGAATACGTGCTTTACGGCAACGGCGCGGACGATCTGATCAAGCAGAAGGGCGGCTTCCGCTGCCTCTACGGCGCCGCGGTCGCCGGCAATATCCAGCGTGAGGCCGGCGAAGTCGTCGCCGCCTGGGAAAAACCCGACGGCGTGCAGGCGAGCTGGAAGCATCCGGGCCCGCAGAGCGACGATTTCATGGACAATAAGGAGGCCGTGACCGCGCTGCTCGGCATTCTCGTCCACGGCGCGGAGAATGTCCGCGACCAGCGGCTCGAACAGTTCTACAAGGGCAAGGATACGCCGCCGCGTCCGCGCATGGCGATTTACTGGCGCTCGAAAAATACCTGGAAATCGATGGCCGCCAATCTGGAGGGGCTGCGCACGCTCTGGCAGAAGGCCGGCATGGCCGAGCTTCTGCCGCCGGACAAACAGGCAGTCGCCGCCTCGATCGACGAGGACTTCAAATCGCTGCTCGACAGCGTGCCGAAACTCAACCCCGATATAGACGCCGCCACCAGCGATGCGGAAAAGGCCAAGCTCGACACGCTTTTGGCCGAAAGCCGTGATCTGATCACCCGGATCAGCGACGACTATGGCGCGGCCATCGGACTTTCGGCCGGCTTTTCCTTTTCGGACGGAGACTGAAGCGATGATGCGGAGCCCCGCGATCGACCGACGCAATTTCGTCAAGGCGGCGGGACTGGGCTTCCTCGCCACCTTGGCGCCGAGATCGCTGATGGCCCTGGAGCGGGCGGATGCGGTCTATGCCTCGGGCATTCGGGCGGCCGACGGCTCCTTTGCCGTCGCCACCGTGACCGAGCGCGGCGAGATCGTCGATCAGGTCAAGCTTCCCGCCCGCGCCCACGGCATGGCCTCCAGCGCCGCCACCGGCAGGACCGTCGCCTTCGCGCGCCGGCCCGGCACCTATGCGATGATCTTCGACCCCCGGCACAAGAGCGAGCCGATCGTCATCAGCGCCAGGGAAGACCGGCATTTCTACGGCCACGGCGCCTTTTCTGCCGATGGCCGTCTGCTTTACGCCAGCGAGAACGACTTCGACGGCAATCGCGGCATGATCGGCATCTACGACGCCAGCAACCGCTTTGCTCGCATCGGCGAATACGAGACCTATGGCATCGGTCCGCACGACATGACGGTTTCCGACGACGGACGCCTTCTGATCGTCGCCAATGGCGGCATCGAGACACATCCGGATTTCGGCCGCACCAAACTCAATCTCGGGGAGATGCAGCCGTCGCTGGTGCTGATCGACGCGGCAACCGGGGCGCTCATCGAAAAACATGTGCTGCCGGCGCAATGGGCGGCGCTTTCCACCCGCCACGTCGATCTCGATGACAAGGGCCGCATCTGGTTTGCCTGCCAGTATGAAGGCCACCGCAAGGATTTGCCGCCGCTTGTCGGCCATTTCACCAAGGGCGAAGACCTTTCCTTCATCGACCTGCCGGAGCAGACGACGCGCAGGCTTGCCAATTACGTCGGAGCGATCGCCGTCAATCGCCGCGAGGGCCTCGTCGGCATCACCTCGCCGAAGGGCGGCGCCTCGGTGACCATCGACGCAGGGACGGGCAAGGTGCTGGCCGAGACCACCATTGCGGACGCGGCCGGCATCGCGCCGGCAAAGAGCGGCTTTGCCGTCTCCTCCTACGACGGCGATTTCCTGGCGACCCGTAGCGACGTCGCCTGGGATCAGCACATCGTGCGGCTCTAGCCAGACCGCGAATAGGCTTTCTGCTCGGCGCTGACGCTTGATGCCGCGGCCCTTGCGGCCTCGTGTAGCCATTCGCTTCCCCGCGCCTTGATATCGCCGAGGATCACGGCGACCGCCGCCGCATCGTTGGAATGGCAATTGGCGATCTCAAAACCCATCAGCTCGAGCATCGTCGGCGAAAGCAGCAGTTCGGGGTGCCGGTCGATTTCGATCTTACAGCTGTTCGGCGAGAGCCGGCGAACGAGTATGCGACCGGAAACCTGGTAGTGCGGATCGGCGCACCGCGCCCGCCCATTGGCGATCTCTACCGCATGGATCGCCACGTCCTCAGGTCTGTGGCGGAGCGACCAGGCGGACGGCAGCAGCGCCTTGGCCTCACGCAGCACCGGCCCGCCCTGCCATTCCGCATAGGCGACGAAACGCGGCCGGCCGAGGCTGCCGGTGCCACCGCTGCGTGGCTTCGCAACGAAGGCTCCCGAGCCGGGCGGCAGCGCAGCTGTCAGCGCCTTGACATAAGCGGATGGCGGCGACTCCTTGCCAGGAGGCAGCATTTCGTATTTCTCCCAAAATTCCCGGCGCTCGGAATTCGGCAGCATCAGCGCCTTGCGCAGCCATTTGTGATCGCGCTCGAGGATGACGGGCAGCGGATTTTCAAGGCCCCTGAGATAGCCGCTGAGGATCGTCTCGCTTATCATCCGTACCGAGGGACCGTCGTCGCCACGGGCCAGGACGGCGCTTGCCGCAAGACGGACGAGATCCAGCGCATAGGGCATCACCGCTGCATCGTCGAAATCATTGACGCCCCAGACGAGCCGGCCTTCGGCATCGCGCCAGGTGCCGAAATTCTCCAGATGCGTATCGCCGATCGCCAGCACCTCCGGCGCGCCGCCGAGCTCCGGGCAGATATCGAGGATGATCTCGCACCAGCGCCAATAGGTGGCACGCAGGAAGACGAAGCCGCCGCTGCGCATCTTCTCGTGCTTCTCAAGAAGATCCTCGTTGACGAGCTCGCCGCCGAGCTCAACGGCCAGCCAGGTCTCGAAATTCCGGACCGATTGCGATATCGTCGTCATGCGCCGGCGCTCCGTTCTTTCGAGACATGACGCGGAGAATACGCGCTGAGCGCGAAGCTGCAATCGTCTTCGCACCGGCTTGCATTACCCGCTTGCATGGCGACGGAAAGACGAAAGGTTGCCCCGGCGACACGGCCGCAGCTTTCCATCGGCGCTGAGACCGATTTCAGCAATGTGCAGCTTGTCGAATCCGGCCCGCCATGCCACTTTCCCGGCTGCAAGAGGGGCAGACATGAGCGAGACTGACAGGGGCGATTTCCGCGCGCGAATCCGCCGCAATTTTGCGCGGCAGGCGGCGATGGAGACGATCGGCGCGGAGCTGACGCGCGTCGAGCACGGCGTCGTCGAGATCGAGCTTCCCTTCGACGTCAAACTGACACAGCAGCACGGCATCCTGCACGCAGGCATCATTTCCGCAGCGCTCGATTCAGCCTGCGGCTTTGCCGCCTACAGCGTCATCGACCCCGAAGCCTCGATCCTGACGATCGAATTCAAGGTCAACCTCATGTCGCCGGGGCGTGGCGATCGTTTCCTGTTCCGCGGGGAAATCACCAAACCCGGCTCCACCATCATCGTCGCCGACGGGCGAGGCTACGCGATTAGCGACGGGCCGGCGAAACTCATCGCCTCCATGACCGGAACGATGATGGTGATCCGCGGCAGAGAAGGAATTACGGGATGAAGTTCGAGCTGAAGTCGGTCGCGGGAAAATCCATGCTGTTCGTCATGGCGGCGGAGGCCGAATACGGCCCCTTCCTGCGGTCGCGCATCGAACCCTTGATGACCGGCGTCGGCCCGGTCGAGGCGGCGGTCGCGCTAACCAAGACGCTGGCGCGGCTGGATGCCGCCGACGACCTGCCGGATCTTGTCGTTTCGCTCGGCTCTGCCGGCTCCGCGAAGCTGGAGCAGACGGAAATCTATCAGGTAACCTCGGTTTCCTACCGCGACATGGACGCTTCGCCGCTCGGCTTCGAAAAGGGCCGCACGCCCTTCCTCGACCTGCCGGCAACGCTCGAGCTGCCGCTGCGCATTCCGGGCATTGCCGAAGCAAGCCTTTCCACCGGCGGCAACGTCATCTCGGGGACCGCCTATGGCGCCATCGACGCCGACATGGTCGACATGGAGACCTATGCGGTGCTGCGCGCCTGCCAGGGCTACAAGCTGCCGCTGATCGGCCTTCGCGGCATTTCCGACGGCGCGGTCGAGCTGCAGCACATCTCGGGCTGGACGGAATATCTGCACATCGTCGACCGCAAGCTCTCCTACGGCGTCGACAGCCTGTTCACGGCGCTGGAGGATGGGGTTTTCTGGTTCTGACCACTCGAAAGCGCCGCGCGTCAGCCACGCGGGGACAATCGGAACAATAAAAACCCGATGCCGCCGATTCCCGGATTGCAAGGCGAAGCGCTTTTCATTAAAGCCTCGCCATGACCCAGACAGCACATCCCGACTCCGTTCTCATCGTCGATTTCGGCAGCCAGGTGACCCAGCTCATCGCACGACGCGTGCGCGAGGCCGGCGTCTATTGCGAGATCGTTCCCTTCCAATCGGCCGAAGAGGGCTTCAAGCGCCTTCACCCGAAGGCCGTGATCCTGTCCGGCAGCCCGGCCTCCACGGTCGACGAGGGATCGCCGCGAGCGCCGCAGATCATCTTCGACAGCGGTCTGCCTGTCTTCGGCATCTGCTACGGCCAGCAGACCATGTGCATGCAGCTCGGCGGCAAGGTCGAGAGCGGCCACCACCGCGAATTCGGCCGCGCCTTCCTCGACGTCGACAAGGACTGCCAGTTGTTCGAGGGCCTCTGGTCATCCGGCTCGCGCCATCAGGTGTGGATGAGCCACGGCGACCGCGTCACGGCGCTGCCCGACGGTTTCGAGGTGGTCGCCACCTCCTCCAACGCGCCCTACGCCTTCATCGCCGACGAGAAGCGCAAATATTACGGCGTGCAGTTCCATCCCGAGGTCGTGCACACGCCCGACGGCGCCAAGCTGATCGGCAACTTCATCCATAACATTGCCGGCATCAAGGGCGACTGGTCGATGTCGGCCTACCGGCAGAAGGCGGTCGACGAGATCCGCAAGCAGGTGGGCGACAAGCGCGTCATCTGCGCGCTTTCCGGCGGCGTCGACAGTTCGGTCGCCGCGCTGCTGATCCACGAGGCGGTCGGCGATCAGCTGACCTGCATCCTCGTCGACCATGGACTGATGCGCAAGGACGAGGCGGCCAACGTCGTCGCCATGTTCCGCGAGCACTACAATCTGCATCTGCTGCACGTCGACGCTTCCGACCGTTTCATCGGCGAGCTCGAAGGCGTCAGTGACCCGGAAACCAAGCGCAAGATCATCGGCAGGCTCTTCATCGAGACCTTCGAGGAAGAGGCCAAGAAACTCGGCGGCGCCGACTTCCTCGGCCAGGGCACGCTCTATCCCGACGTGATCGAGAGCGTTTCCTTCACCGGCGGCCCGTCGGTGACGATCAAGTCGCACCACAATGTCGGCGGCCTGCCGGAGCGCATGAAGATGCAGCTCGTCGAGCCGCTGCGCGAACTCTTCAAGGACGAGGTCCGCGCGCTCGGCCGCGAACTCGGCCTGCCCGACAGCTTCATCGGCCGTCACCCCTTCCCCGGCCCCGGCCTTGCCATCCGCTGCCCGGGCGGCATCAGCCGCGAAAAGCTGGAGATCCTGCGCGAAGCCGATGCGATTTATCTCGACGAAATCCGCAAGGCCGGCCTCTACGACGCCATCTGGCAGGCCTTTGCCGTGCTGCTGCCCGTCCAGACCGTCGGCGTCATGGGCGACGGGCGCACCTACGAATTCGTCTGCGCACTGCGCGCCGTCACCTCCGTCGACGGCATGACCGCCGATTTCTACCACTACGACATGGAATTCCTCGGCCGCGCCGCAACGCGCATCATCAACGAGGTTCGCGGCATCAACCGCGTGGTTTATGACGTGACGTCGAAGCCGCCCGGCACGATCGAGTGGGAGTGAGCATAGCCGTCAGCGGCACAGCGCTGTGCGTTTGAGAGACGCGCAAGGGACGCTGTGACACTTGGAATTGCCGCATAACTCCTCAAATCGATTCCCATTTGAGGAGTTATGCATCAATCTGTCGTTCTACGGATCGGATTGACGATCCGGAGTCCGGCAAAATCCTTTTCATTGTCCGTTACCACCACGCACTCGTTGGCATCGGCGACAGCGGCGATGATCATGTCGAGCCCGTTACGTGGTTTTCCTGCCGCTTTCCCCTCCGCCATCAATCGCGCCCAGATCAGGCCCGCTTTGTCGTCGAACGGCAGGATGCGGCCTGCAAACAGCGCCTGCGGCCCTTTGCGCCCCGAAAACCACTTATCGAGAGCGTCGCGTTTCTTGCCGCCTGGCTTCTCCAAAATGCCTCGGCGGATCTCGGCGAGGGTCAGCGAGGCGATGAACAAGTCTTCGTCGCGTTGTGTCGACATCCACGCCAGGAGCGATTCCGATGGCTGCGGTTTGACAATATTGCTGAGGATGTTGGTATCCAGAAGAAAGCGCGTCACAGGTCGACCTTGCGCCCCTCCTCACGGGGTCGGGAAAGATCGAGTTCCGCGTCGACCAGCGGTGAACGACGCAATGCGGCGAGAATTCCGCCAGGCTTCGGCGGTTCGCCGGCGATCGACTTGCTGACAGCCGCGCGAAGCTCCGAAGCCTCAGGCGTGTCCTCCGACAGGCGTCGGGCGAGCGATCGGATAAGGTCGCGATCAGCGTCCCGGCCGAGCACTTCGAAGCGCGCCAAACCACGCTCGCCAAGGCGGGATCGATAGTTTTGGATCGCGCGCTTCTGTGAACTTCCCATGATAGCCTCCAGCTTATATCCAGTAATATAGCCAGACATGGGGCTTTCAGCAAGATTGCGCGGTCGGCGCGCATCGACAGCCTCGTCGGCCGTCCCCCCTTCCAAGTCCCGGCCCTGCTATCCGCTGCTCGGCGACTCCCGATGATCAGTGGTCGGAGCGAGAGCGCTGCTCCTCGCGCCATCGCTCCCAGCGGCGGCGCAGCTCGCCCTTCCTTAGGCCGTTGCTCGCCTCCAGCACCTCGATGCTGATCATGCGATCGGTTCGGAAGTGACGGAAGTCCTGCCTCAGCTCGCACCAGGCTACGATCAAGCGCGTTGCTTCACCGTAACCGAGGATAACCGGCCACACGACCCGTTCAGTCTCCTCCCCAGTATCGGATCGATAAAGCAGGCGAAGCTTCCGATCTTCACGGATCGCATGGCGCAGTTCGTTCGCGTCAACCATGTCCGCCGGAACGATCCTGCCGGGCTTTGCTCCAACGCTGGGCTCGGCGATGTATGGACGCAGCCTTTCGGGGATAACGGCGGCGATCTTGCTCAGTACGTCCTGTGCCGCTGCGGATAACGCCTTATCGCCGCGTGTTGCGACCCATTGCGTACCCAGCACAATCGCCTCGATCTCGTCGGGCGTCAGCATCAAGGGCGGCATGTCATAGCCAGGATCGAGCACATAACCGAAGCCGGCCTCGCCGACGATCGGGACGCCTTGGCCGATCAGGTCGGTGATATCGCGATACACCGAGCGCCTGGACACTTCGATCTCTTCTGCCATTGCCGCGGCAGTCACCGGCCGGCTCGTACGGCGCAGGATCTGAATGATCTGAAACAGACGGTCGGCTTTGCGCATTACTATTGACTCCTGTTGCCATAATGCTGGCAACAGGCCTGTGCAACAAGGCCCGCAGCGATGCCGCGCGCAGCTCTGCGGTCTTGTCGAAAGGAAAAGCTCATGAAATTTGCCTCAATCCGGCTGATCGCCGGTGATATCAAGGCTATGGTCGGCTTCTACGAAATGGTCACCCGACAATCTGCCGAGTGGTTGGCGCCGGTTTTCGCCGAGATCGTCACCCCTTCTGCGGCACTCGCCATTGGCGGCTTGGAAACCGTGCCGCTGTTCAAGCAAGGCAGCGCCGAGGCCGGCGCCAACCGAACGGCGATCATCGAGTTCATGGTGGACGATGTCGACGCAGAATATGCCCGACTGAAGGATAAGGTCGATCTTGTTCATGCGCCTAAACTGATGCCGTGGGGCAATCGGTCGGTGCAGTTTCGCGATCCGGAAGGCACGCTTGTCGCACTGTTCATGCCATTCACGGATTCGGCAAAGCAGCGCTTTGCGGCGCGATAGGCGCAGCTGTGCGTCGCGCCATCGACAGCCTCGTCGTCTGACTCACCGCGCCAAAGCCTCTCAAGCTAATGAGCTCGAAAGCCTTTCCAGGCGGCGCGGTGGCGCAGATCTATCGGCCGGCCTGAGCCCGTCGCCCAGAGGTCAGCAGGGTTCAGCGGCCGTAGGTGATCTCGATCGAGGCCTTGTCGAGCGTATTTGCCCTGATATAGAAGCCAACCATGGCGCCCGGCGCGGTCTCGGGAAGCGGCAGTTTGTCGACCGAGAGCGCGTAGACGGTGAACTGGTAGTGGTGCGGCGCATCGCCGGCCGGCGGGCAGGCGCCGCCATATCCCGACATACCGAAATCCGTGCGGCCTTCCACAGCACCGGCAGGAAGCTTCTTCTCGCCGCTGGCGCCGGTGGCAATCTTGGCGGCATCGGCGGGAATGTTGAACACCGACCAGTGCCACCAGCCCGAGCCGGTCGGAGCGTCCGGATCGTAAGCCATGACGGCGAAGCTCTTGGTTCCATCAGGCGCACCCGACCAGGCGAGTTCCGGCGAGATGTTGTTGCCCGTGCAGCCGAAGCCGTTGAAGACCTGCGCATCGGCCATGGACTTGCCTGCAGTCAAATCCCTGGAGGTGAGCTTCATTTCGGCCTGGGCGGCCGTGGCGCCAAAGACGGAGGCGGCGAGAAGTGCTGCTGTGATAAAACGCATGCTGTTTTCCTGCGGTTGATAATGCAGGAAAACTAGCGTCAGCCCGACAGCATATCTGCCCCGCTCCGCTCAACTTCTGCCCCGATCCGCTCAAAGCGCTCAGGTCCGCTCCGCACATGGCGTGGATTGACGCCAAACCGTTCCTTGAACCGCGCCGCGAATTGCGACGGCGAGTCGTAACCGACCTCAAGCGCCACTTGGGCCATCGGCAGCGTCGTGGTTTGAATGAGGGCCAAGGCGCGGTTCATCCGCGTATCGCTCAAGATCTCGCTGAAGCCGGTCCCCTCGGCCGCCAGCTTGCGCCTGAGCGTTGCTTCGCTCATGGCGAACGCGCGCGCCGCCTGCCCCAGCGTCCAATCAACGGCCGTATCGCTTTCGATCATCTGCCGCAGCCGGTCCTCGAGCCGAGGGCTTTGGCATTGCCCCAGCACCGCTCCGCAGAGCGCGAACCATGTGATCAGTTCCATCAACCGAGCCTTGGCAATGGCGACGGGAAGCCTGGTCAGATTACCGGGCCGGCAGCAATAGTCAAACAAGGCCGCGGCTTCCTCCGGCAGGTTCGAGGCGCTTGCCGGGACAGGCCTAAATGGGACGGCAATCGACCCCATCCTGGTATAGGCATCCTCGAAGAGCTGTCTCGGAACAGGAAGCGCCAGGGTCTGGTACTTCTGCGGCGCTTTGGGGATGTTCTCCATCGTCAACGGCCGATAGTCGGGCAGCAGGCCATAGGCGCCGGCCTCGAGGCGCAAAGCCTTATCTTCCGCCATAACGATCTTCGTTCCCGACTGCACCTGGATCAGCAAGGGGCTCGTATTGACGAGGCGATAAAAACAGGCCCGCCCGCCCTGGCGGATCAAGGCCCTGGTCGGAATGGAAAAGACGTCTTCCAGCATATGGTCTCCGGCAACGGAATGGGGCAGAGCGCGACCGTTGCTCCGCTTGGGGGATACCAAAACCGCGTGCCGGCAGCAACCTTGGGTGAAGGCGAGGCCGTGGCGCCGGCCGAGGAGGTGGCGAATTTCGTCGCCGCCGACGGGCCTGGATCCGCCGAAGACGTCGAAGCGGATGCCGAGCCCGACAAGGGAACGAAAGCGGTCGCGCCAACCGAACCCGCTGCCGCACCGTCGCACACTGCCGCGTCCGATCCGTGGCAAGCCCTGGCCCAGAATCGGCGCTCAGCTTGTTGCCATTGGCGGCGGCCAGCGATTCCGATGCGACGGCGCATCCATGGGTAGAGCGCGATACGGCCACCGGCGCGCGAAGCCTGAAGATACCGCTGCCGCCGCCGGAAACGGCGGCACACCTCGCCAATGCTCTTTCCGCGCTGGCCGACAGTCTGCGTGGCAAGATCGCGTGATCGGCGGCAGGGCAGGCTATGAGAAGGTCCGGGAAGCCTCAGACCAATTCGCCAGGATCCGCCGCGGCAACGAACCCTATCTACCGCCTGCCGGAGGCGCGGATATGGTCCACCAGCGCCCGCAGCTTCAGCGGCTGCCGCTGGCGCCTGGGATAATAGAGATAGAAGCCCGGAAAGGGCGGGCAGAAATCTTGGAGCATCGGCACGAGTTCGCAGCGGTCGATATAGGGCTGAAAGGTTTCCACCATGCCGAAGGTGATGCCGGCGCCGGCGCAGGCCATGCGGATCATCATTCCCATGTCGTTCGTCGTCACCACGGGATCGACGGAGACGTCGAAGTCGCGATCATTGTCGGTGAATTCCCAGCGATAGGGTGCGGAATCCGGGCGGGGCCGCCAGCCGATGCAGGCGTGGGCCTGGAGTTCGCCGGGATGGCGGGGACGGCCGCGGCGCTCGAGATAGGCGGGGGATGCGGCGGCGCATTGCCGCTGCGGCGCGGAGACGGAGATCGCGATCATATCCTGCTCGATGACTTCGCCCAGCCGGACACCGGCGTCGAAGCCCCCCTCGACGATATCGAATTCGTCATCGGTGACGGTGATATCGAGCTTGATGTCGGGGTAAACCTGCATGAAGCCGGCCAACAAGGTGCCCGATAGAAAACTCTCGGCGATCGAGGAGACGGTGATCCTGAGAAGGCCGCTCGGGCGCGCCTGCATGTCGCGCACCGTCTGCATCGCATCCCTGACCTGCCGCACCGACGGGCGAACTGCATCGAAAAACACTTCGCCGGCTTCGGTCAGGCTGACGCTGCGTGTCGTGCGCTGGACGAGCGCGACGCCAAGGCGATCCTCCAGACGCTGCAAAGCCTGGCTGACGGCAGAGCGGGTGACGCCGAGCCGCTCGCCGGCCAGCCGGAAACTGCGCGCTTCCGCCACTGCCAGAAAGACCGAAATGCCTTCGAGATCATCGACCATTGGTTAGCATTTCTAACCAAGGCATCCAGGATTGGCAACTTAATCACTGCAGCAGGAAGCGTTATCTCTGGACCCGGGTCACGGCGAGGAAACGACCGAGCCCATGCACCAACAAACAGGCGAGAACACGATGCAGCATCATCCCTATGTCGGCATGTGGGTCACGGATGACGGCCGTGTGCGCCACGAACTTTTGCCCAATGGCCGTTACGACGAGGCCCGCGGCAACCGGAAGAGCGCCTATCGAGGCCGTTACGAAGTGACCGGACGCCACATCGAATACTGGGACGACACCGGCTTCACGGCCGACGGCGATTTTGCCGACGGCAATACTCTCCATCATGGCGGCATGGTGCTTCGCCGCAGATAACCGACGCCTGGGCGAAGACGACGCTCCGCGCCGATTTTCCCAGCTGATCGCACATCCGAGGAAACCTCAACCTGCAAAAGGAGCTTGAAATGTCTGGTATCGAGGGAAAAGTCATTGCCATCACCGGCGCCAGCAGCGGCATCGGAGAGGCTGCGGCGACGGTGCTGGCTGCCGCGGGCGCCCATATCGTAATCGGCGCGCGGCGTACCGAGCGCTTGGAGAGGCTCGCCGGTGAAATCGAAGCCAGGGGCGGAACGGTGCGTCTGCGGAAGCTTGACGTCACCGACCGTTCCGAAGTCGAGGCTTTTGCCGGTTTTGCCAGATTGGAATTCGGCCGGCTTGACGTCATTATGAACAATGCCGGCGTCATGCCGCTCTCGCCGCTCGATGCCCTCAAAGTGGAGGAGTGGGACCGGATGGTCGACGTCAACATCAAGGGCGTTCTCTACGGCATCGCCGCAGCCCTGCCGATCATGAAAGCGCAGGGATCCGGGCAGATCATCAACCTGGCTTCGATCGGCGGCCACAGCGTCTCGCCGACGGCCGCCGTCTATTGCGCCACGAAATTTGCGGTGCGTGCGATCTCGGACGGGTTGCGGCAGGAGACCGACCGCATCCGCGTGACCGTGATTTCGCCCGGCACGACGACGTCGGAACTGGCCGACACGATCACCGATCCGGCGGCGCGGGACGCCATGAAGGCTTTCAGGGCGGTGACGATCAGCCCCGAGGCCGTCGCCCATTCGATCCTCTACGCCGTCAGCCAGCCCGATGACGTCGATGTCAGCGAGATCATCATCCGGCCGACCGCCAGCCCCCATTGAGCATCAGCATTTCACCTAAAAACCCAGCGATTGCTGGGCCGGCGGCGGCGGGGCGAGGTTGACGCCTTCGAGTTCCAGCATGCGGGTCTTCGACGACGAACCGCCGGGCGCCGAGAAGCCGCCGATCTTGCCACCCGCCGCCAGCACCCGGTGGCAGGGGATGATCAGCGCGACAGGGTTCTTCGCCATCGCCTGGCCGACGTCGCGGGCGGCTTCCGGGCCGGCGCCAAGCTCTTTCGCCAGCGCGCCGTAGGTGGTCGTGTGGCCCCAGCCGACACGCCTTGCCGCTGCATAAATCTCCCTGAAGAAGGCATCCTGGCCGGCAAGGTCGAGTTCAACGCCTGAGAAATCCGTCTCCTCGCCCTGGAAATAGCGCTTCACGGCGGCGACCGTTTCGAGCACCTCAGGCGTCGGCGCGCCGGGTTCGGCCTCCGGCAGGCGGCGCAGCAGCAGGCGTTCGGTCGCTTCCGCTGACTTCGTCGGCAGCTGGAAGCGGGTGATACCGGCGTCGCTCCAGGATATGCCGCAGAAACCGCCTGCGGTTTCGAAGATGAGATAGTGATGGATCGTCTGGGCCATGACGCAGCCTCCACGTTTTTCGATTGCCACCAAAATCGTACGGGACGGCCGCTGTTTCAACCCGATTCTTGCGATTGCATGTTCTTTTTCTGTTCTTATCGACGTTCGAACTTCGTAGACGTCACAGAAAACCTGTGCTCGTCCCCGCGCTCTGAAAAGATGAACACCAGGTGTCGGTCGCGGCCGCTGCGCGGTCGACGCGACCATGCCCGGGAGGCTTGCGCTCGGCAGGTTTCCGCGCATAAACGAAATGTCGGGAGTGAGAGCGCGGAGCGAAGACAGCATGGATGTTTCAGAGATCATCATCCCGGGCGATACGCCGGGAACGGAGTGGCGGCTGCCGGTGCTGCGTTTTCCGGGCCGCGATCCGAAGGCGCCGACGATCTATATCCAGGCGGCACTGCATGCCGGTGAGCTGCCGGGAACGGCGCTCTTGCATTTCCTCTGCGAGCGGCTGCGGCAGGCGGAAAGCGAAGGCGGGATTGCCGGCGACATCACCATCGTGCCGCAGGCCAATCCGATCGGTGCGGCGCAGTCGCATTTCGGTGATTTGCAGGGCCGATTCGACCTCGGCTCCCGCACCAATTTCAACCGCGATTTCCCGCTGATCTCCCTTGCCGACCGGGCGACGCTGATCGAAGACCTCGATGATTACCCGGCTACCGACAGATTGAAGCGGCAGCTTCTGCACATGGCGCTCGGCGCCGATCTCGTCCTCGACCTGCATTGCGACGACGAATCCCTGCAATATGCCTATATCGACGAGGCCTTCTGGCCTGAAGCGGCCGATCTTGCCGCCGCGCTCGACATGCAGGCCGTGCTGCTTTCGGATGGCGAAAGTTCGGCCTTCGAGGAAGCCGTCGGCTTTTCCTGGAAGTATGAGGTTCCTGGCGAGCGCCGGTCCCGGCTGTCGGGCAGGCTTTCCGTCACCGTCGAGCTGCGTGGCAAGCGCGACGTCGATCCGGCGCTGGCAAAGCAAGATGCGGACGGGCTTTGGCGTTTCCTTGCGGCGCGGGGGATCGTCAACGGCGGGACAGAGGCAACTGCATTTTTGGGCCCGGCCGTGCCGCTCGACAATGTCGAGATCCTCCGCGCGCCAGAAGGTGGGGCCGTGCTATTCCATCGCAATATCGGTGAAAGGATTGTGCAGGGCGAGCTTCTGGCGACGTCACCCGGCCTGGGCAGTCGGGCGGCAGCCTCGACCTGCATGCGCCGCAGGACGGGCTGATCCTGACCCGGACATCCGACCGGCTGGTGCGGCGGCGCGGCGACCTGATGAAGATCGCCTGCGGCAGCCCGAGCAACGCCTCTCGCAAGGCCGGCACGCTGGAGAATTGAGCGGGGGGGATAAGTGCCGCGCGGCGTTTGCGCCACCCTTCACGCATGTTATCCCGCAGCCATCACAGGAGATCGATCGGCATGACTGTCACCATCTATGGCATTAAAAATTGCGACACGATGAAAAAGGCCCGCAGCTGGCTGGAAGCCCACGGCGTCGCCTATGAATTTCACGATTATAAGGCGCTCGGCATCGACCGCGCCCATCTCGAATCCTGGGTCGATCAGGCCGGCCTCGATACCGTGCTCAACCGCGCCGGCACCACGTTTCGCAAATTGCCCGATTCCGAGCGCGAGAATCTGAGCCGCGACAAGGCGATCGCGCTGATGCTCGACCAGCCGTCGATGATCAAGCGGCCTGTGCTGGCAGCGAAGGGCAAGCTGCTGGTCGGGTTCAAGCCGGAGGTCTACGCCGGCACTTTCGCGGGCTGATAGGCGGCCAATGTCCAAGACCACACGCGCGACACAGCTTCTTTCCCAGGCAGGCGTTGCCTTCACCGTCCATACCTATGATTACGATCCCGGCGCCGAGCGCGTCGGGCTGCAGGCGGCCGAAGCGCTCGGCGAAGCGCCGCATCGGGTGCTGAAGACGCTGATGGCCGAGGTCGACGGCAAACCGGTCTGCGTCGTCGTGCCGTCGGATCGCGAGGTCAGCATGAAGAAGCTTGCCAGCGCCTTTCATGGCAAATCGGCCAATATGATGAAGCCTGCCGATGCCGAGCGGCTGACGGGTTATCATGTCGGCGGCATCAGTCCCTTCGGCCAGAAGAAGAGCGTGCCGACGGCAATCGAGGAAGCCGCCCTTGCCGAACCGCTCGTCTATATCAATGGCGGGCAGCGCGGGCTGCAGGTGCGGCTCGATCCGAAAGATGCTCTGAAGGCTTTGAAGGCGATCGCTGCATCATTGATCGCCTGATCTCAAAGCAAGCGGTCGAGCAGGCCGGCAAGCATCTTCGCCTCGTCTTCGGCAAGCTTGCAACCGATATGGGTCTCGATCGATCCGGCATAGACGGCCCACATGCGCTCGCGCAGCCGCCGGCCGTCCTCGGTAATCACCACCCAGCGGCCGCGTCCATCCTCGGCGAAGACTTCGCGGCGGACCAGCCCCTCTCTTTCGAGCCGGTCGACCAGGCGGGAAAGATTATACTGCGCAAGCAAAGTCCGCTCTTCGATCTCATAGGGGCGTAGCCTGCCATCCCCCGCGCGCACCAGTTCCCACAGCACGTCATACCAGGCAAGCGGCGGCAGGCCGGCCGCTTTCAGGTCGGCTTCGATCGCGCCGAGCAAGCGTTCGCGGACGCGCATGATGCTCGTCCAGGCACGCGTGCAGGCTTGGCTCGGCTTCGGCATTTTTTCGGACATAAATGCAATTACATCTATCTTGAATTCCGCCGCAAGCGATATTAGATGCATTTGCATGGATTATTACCAGGAGATTTCCATGAGCAGGCTTACCCTCATCAGCCATCACCTCTGCCCCTATGTGCAGCGCGCCGCGATCGCGCTTCTCGAAAAGGGCGTGCCGTTCGAGCGCATCAACATCGATCTTGCCGATAAGCCGGATTGGTTTTTAAAAATTTCACCGCTCGGCAAGGTGCCGCTGCTCAAGATCGAGGAAGAGGATGGCGGCGGGGCCGTGCTGTTCGAAAGCAGCGTCATCTGCGAATATCTGGAGGAAACGCAAGCGGGTGCCGCCCTGCATCCCGCCGATCCGCTGACCCGCGCCCGTCATCGCGGCTGGATGGAATTCGGCTCCTCGGTGCTTTCCGATCTCTGGGGTTATGAAACGGCGCAGGATGAATTGCAGCTAGACGCCAAGCGCAAAGCGCTGATGTCCAAATTCGCGACGCTCGAAGCGGCGCTGGGCGACGGGCCCTATTTTGCCGGCAGCAGCTTCAGCCTGGTCGACGCCGTCTTCGCGCCGGTCTTCCGCTATTTCGATCTCTTCGATACGCTCGGCGACAGGGGCATCTTCGATAGGCTCGAGCGGGTGAAGCGCTGGCGCCAGGCGCTGTCCGAGCGCGCGAGCGTGAAGGCCGCCGTTGGCGAGGATTACCCGCAGCGGCTGACGGAATTCCTCGAGAAGCACAACTCGATCCTGCTCAGGCTGCCTGCCGCCGCCTGAAGCGCACCCAGCGGCCGGACATCCAGCCGGCCGCCCGCAATTCAGCGACACGACGCTTCATTTTCGCCGCAAACGGGTCTAAGTCTGCCAGCCTCTTGGAGCGGTTCAGCTTTTCACGGAAGCGCAGAACCGCTCCAATCTTTTGGATTTACGCAATTCCCGGCAAAAGCGCTTCGCGCTTTGCCTGAGAAAACCGCTTCGCACTTTTCCTGGAATTGCCCTAGCGTCGACGACAGAAGGCAGGTTGAACCATGACTTTCATGCCCCAGAGCCAGAACACCATTGATCCCGTCAAGCTGGAGAAGCTGGCTGAGGTCGCCGTCAAGGTCGGGCTGCAGCTGCGCAAGGGTCAGGATCTGGTGATCACCGCGCCTGTGGTGGCGCTGCCGCTCGTTCGGCTGATCACCAGCCACGCCTATCAGGCCGGCGCCGGCCTCGTCACCGCCTTCTATTCCGACGAGGAAACGACACTGGCACGCTATCAGCATGGCAGCGACGAGAGTTTCGACCGCGCCTCCGACTGGCTTTATGAGGGCATGGCCAAGGCCTACGCCAACGGGGCGGCCCGTCTTGCGATCGCCGGCGACAATCCGCTGCTCCTGTCCGAGCAGGATGCCGGCAAGGTCGGCCGCGCCAACCGCGCCACATCGACCGCCTACAAGCCGGCCTTGGAAAAGATCTCGAATTTCGACATCAACTGGAACATCGTCTCCTATCCCAATCCGTCCTGGGCCAAGGTGGTCTTCCCCGGCGATCCCGAACCGATCGCCATCGCCAAGCTCGCCAAGGCGATCTTTGCCGCCTCGCGCGTCGATGTCAGCGATCCCGTCTCCGCCTGGGCCGAACACAATGCCAATCTGGCCAAGCGCTCCGCCTGGCTGAACGGCGAGCGCTTCGCTTCACTGCATTTCCAGGGACCGGGCACCGACCTGACGGTCGGGCTTGCCGACGGGCATGAATGGCATGGCGGCGCTTCCACCGCCAAGAACGGCATCACCTGCAATCCGAACATTCCGACCGAGGAAGTCTTCACCACGCCGCATGCGCTGCGCGTCGAAGGCCATGTGTCCAGCACCAAGCCGCTGTCGCACCAGGGCACGCTGATCGACAATATCCAGGTGCGCTTCGAGGCCGGGCGCATCGTCGAGGCGAAGGCATCGCGCGGCGAAGAGGTCCTGAACAAGGTGCTCGATACCGACGAGGGCGCGCGCCGGCTCGGCGAAGTGGCGCTGGTGCCGCATTCCTCGCCGATCTCGGCGAGCGGCATCCTGTTCTACAACACGCTGTTCGACGAAAACGCCTCGTGCCACATCGCCCTCGGCCAATGCTATTCCAAGTGCTTCCTGAACGGCGCGACACTGAGCCAGGAAGAGATCAAGGCGCAGGGCGGCAATTCCAGCCTCATCCATATCGACTGGATGATCGGTTCGGGTAAGGTCGATATCGACGGTCTCAAGCCGGATGGTTCGCGGGTTCCGGTGATGCGGCAGGGCGAATGGGCCTGACCGGCATCGTCGCGCGCTGACTGAGCCAGACGCTGGCAAGCACCATGGCGAAGCCGGCGATCTGCGCCGGCGCCAGGCTCTGGCCGAGCGCCAGCCAGCCGAGCAGGGTGGCGACGACGGGGCTCAGAAAGCCGAGCGAGGCGACCGCCGAGGGCTCGATGCGCGACAGGCCGCGAAACCACAGCAGATAGGTGAAGGCCGCGCCGATCAGGCCGAGATAGGCGATGCCGGCGATATTTGCGATGGTCGGTTCCGGCAGCGCCGGTTCGAGGAAAAGCGCAAAAGGCATCAGCAGGATGCCGCCTGCCGTCAATTGCCAGGCAGTGAAGGTGAGGTTCGACACCGGCGGCGCCCAGCGCCGCGTCAGCACCGTGCCAAACGCCATCGAGACGGCGCCGGCAAGACCGGCGGCAACGCCCGCAGGATCGAGCCCCGCCTTCGGCGTCAATACCAGCAATCCCACGCCGGCCGTGCCGGCCAGACCCGCCAGCACGGCAAGCGGCCGGATCGCCTTGCCGAGGAAAAGCCGCGACAGCGCGATGACGATCAGCGGCTGCACCGCGCCGACCGTTGCGGCAACGCCGCCCGGCAGCCTGTAGGCCGAGACGAAGAGCATCGCCCAGAAGAACGCGAAGTTCAGCGCGCCGAGAATGAAGGCGCGGCCCCACCAGATGCCCGTCGGCAGCTTGCGAACAATGAGCAGCAGAAGCAGGCCTGCCGGCAAAGCGCGCAGCATCGCGACGGTGAGCGGATAGCCATGCGGCAGGAAGGATGTCGTGACGAAATAGGTGCTGCCCCAGATGGCCGGAGCCACGGCGGTGATCAGCACGTCGGCGAAATATCGTGAGTTTGTCTTCATTTCAAGAATCTCTATGTCAAGATAAATTCACGGTAGCACAATTTATCTTGACGTCAAGGTATCTCCTGCTATCGATGTGACATGGGTGAAGAGAAGCAAGATCATGTCGACAGAATCCTGGCGCAATGGCGCCGCGAGCGCCCGGACCTCGACGTCGAACCGATGGGCATCCTCGGGCGACTGAAGCGCCTCGGAACCCATCTCGGCCGCGAAGTCGAGGCGGTGTTGCTAAAGCACGGGCTTTCCACCTCCGCCTTCGACGTGCTGGCCACGCTTCGCCGCTCCGGCGCGCCGCACCGGCTCTCGCCGGGCGAGCTCCTGGAGATGACCATGGTCAGCTCCGGCACGATGACGAACCGCATCGACCAGCTGGAGAAATCAGGCTTCGTCGAGCGCATCGTCAACCCGGATGACAGGCGCAGCGTGTTGATCGCGCTGACGGATAAGGGGCTGGCGACGGTGGAAGCCGCCGTCGATGCGCATGTCGCCAATCAGCGGCGGTTGACGGCGAATCTGAGCGCTGCCGACAAGACGGAACTCGACCGGCTGCTGAGGAAGTTTCTTTCGGATTTCGAGTGACTTCACCATGTAGCGACGTGCTTGCGGCATGGATGCTCGGGTCAAGCCCGAACAGGACGGAGGTGGGGACCCGAGCGGCAAGATAGGAACGTCTGGAGGAATTTGAGCAAGGCGCGCCAGCGGTTTTTGCGTGGCAATTGCGTCGGCGACGACAGTAACGCTGCGCTACCTGCCGCACAGCCTCCCTACACTCCGCTTCAACAAACCACGACGCGCTTGCGGTCCCTGCCTCATAGGCACCTCACCCTCCGTCGTCCTCGGGGCTTGACCCGGGGACCCATGACAGCAACCAGCGCGTCGGCCGCCAGGAACCGCTCTAAAACAGACTTCCCTGCTTCGACGGATCGCCGGTTTCCCTGGCGGGCCG
Organism: Rhizobium sp. N122; assembly: GCF_002211295.1. Classification (NCBI taxonomy): domain Bacteria; kingdom Pseudomonadati; phylum Pseudomonadota; class Alphaproteobacteria; order Hyphomicrobiales; family Rhizobiaceae; genus Rhizobium; species Rhizobium sp. N122. The sequence continues at coordinate 229,367 of NZ_LOKU01000056.1, forward strand.
CTTCCTCAGCGAGGCAGGCGGTGCGCCGCCTTCCGTGGTCACCGCGCCGATGCGGCCGTCGGAAAATTCGATCGAAACTGCGGCACCTGTCGAAAGGACTGAAGCCTGCGACACCGGCCTGTCCTCTTCGTCGCGGATCACCGCGTAGCCGCGCTTCAGCACATTCTTGTAGGAGAGCGACTGCAGCACGCGATCCTGCGCCGCAAGGGCTGCTTTTGCGCGGATCAGCCGATGGGATGTCGCGGTGTCGGCGTGCCGGATGAGATTGGCGAGGTGGTCGCGGGCGCGCCCGGTCTGCGCCTGCAGGCGGGCGGGCAGCGAGGCAAAGACCGCCTCGGCGCGGCCGACGCGGGATTTCGAGCGGTCGATCAGCCGCTCGACCATGCGCTCGGCCCGCACCATCCGCTCGTTAAGCGTCTGCCGCCGCTCGGCGATGCGGTTGGCCAGCACATCGGGACGCAGATGCGCGGCGACGCGCTCGAAGCCGCGGCGCTTGTTGATGGTGTTGAGTTCGAGCCCGCGGCCAAGGCCGGCCGCCGCCTCGTCGAAACGCCGGCGCGGCAAGGCGAGAAGCTGGTCGAGCGACGGCAATGCCCGCATCAGAGCGCGCACCGACTGGCGACGCTGATCCATCTGCCGGTTCATGCAACCCTGCAGCCGCGCGGCAAGGGCCGCGGCCTGCGCCTCAAGCTCCGCCTTGACCGGCACAGCCATTTCAGCAGCTCCCGTCGGCGTCGGGGCACGGACATCGGCGGCATAGTCGATCAGCGTCCAGTCGGTCTCGTGGCCGACCGCCGAGATCAGCGGTATCCGGCTTTCGGCGGCCGCACGCACGACGATTTCGTCGTTGAAACTCCAGAGATCCTCCAGGCTGCCGCCGCCGCGCGCGACGATCAGCACGTCCGGGCGGGGGATGGCGCCGGCCGGCTCCAGCGCGTTGAAGCCGCGAATGGCGTTCACCACCTCCTCGCCGGAGCCCTCGCCCTGCACCTTCACCGGCCAGACGAGGACATGCACGGGAAAACGATCGGAGATGCGGTGCAGGATATCGCGGATCACGGCGCCGGTCGGCGAGGTGACGACGCCGATCACCTTGGGCATGAAGGGCAGCCGCTTCTTGCGGGCGGCATCGAACAGACCTTCGGCGCCAAGCTTGCGCTTGCGCTCCTCGATCAGCGCCATCAGCGCGCCGGCGCCGGCCGGCTCCAGCGTCTCGATGACGATCTGATATTTCGAGGAGCCGGGAAAGGTGGTGACCTTGCCGGTGGCGATCACCTCCATGCCCTCTTCCGGGCGGAACTTCAGCCGCGAGAAGGTGCCCTTCCAGATGACGGCGTCGATGCGGGCGCGATCGTCCTTCAGTGCGAAATAGGCATGGCCCGAAGAATGCGGCCCGCGATAGCCGGAGATTTCGCCGCGCACGCGAACCTGGTCGAAGGCCGTTTCGACGGTGCGCTTGATCGAGCCGGAAAGCTCCGAAACCGAGTATTCGGCAAGGTTGGTCGGCGAATCGCTGTCGAAGAGGTTGCTCATCTCTTCTTTCTATGTCGATCGGCGGCAAACTGGAAGGTCGGGGCCGCGGCACAAGCCTGTTTCCCCGGCTGTCGAGATCGCAGCGAAATCGGGTAAATCCGTTTGGTTGCGGAACGCATAGCTAGAATGCGCGTTATAGACGAAAGGGATTGCTAACCACCGCAATACAAAGGCTTTTCGGCCGGGGCGGCCGGTAAATCTTTGTTAGCTGGCGCTTCCTATGCTTCCCCTCGTTATCACTGGGAAGGTGCTGAAATGATTATTCTCACAGCAGCAGCATTGGGCATCACCGCCGGGCAAACGCGCTCGGCTGCCGCGATCGCGTTGATCGCCGCGCTGATCGGAATAACCTTTGCCGCGGCGGCGATCACCTCGCCCGGGCCGGTCTCCATCCTGGCCTTCGTCTATGCCGTTCTCGGCTATAATGGCGGCCTCATGCTCTTCGTTCTCGGGCTCTATGCCAAAACGCGGCTTCGCCCCGCGACGCGCGTTTCTCACTAAAGATCACCCGAAAGGCCGGCGTCAGTTCGCCGCCGGCCGATAGCGAAAGAACTGAACCCCCACCTCAGCCGCCTTCGGAAGCGGCTCCAGATAGGGCGGAATATTGCCCTTGCCGAGCTCGGCGTAGAGCCCATCGGGCTTCAGTTTGGCGATCTCCCGCGTCTGCAGGTCACCGGGGCAGAAGCCAAGCACTGTCACATCAGCCCCCTTCAAGAAAGCTTCCGCCTCCTGCGGCTCCGCCAGACCGATATGCAATTCCGTCAGCATGCCGCCCTGATTGCGGTGATAGGGCGCGGAGAGAACCCGGTTCTGCGTGAAACGGAGGATCGGCACGCCCATTTCCGAGGGTGCGGAGACCAGTCCGGCCGGAAGCCCGGCGAGCGGCGCCAGCGCCGCTTTCGATTTGCAGGAATGCAGCTTTTCCGCCGCCTGCTTCTGCGCGCCATTCTCCATCTGCAGCGAGATAAGTCCGCCGCCGACTGCCCAGGCGGCCGGAACGCTGGCCAGCACCGTCACGATATAGACGAAGGCGGCGGCAACGTTCTCGCTGTCGCTGTTGGAGATCCGCCTGATATCGATGATCAGCAAGGCAAGCGGCAGAATGGAGAGCAGGTTCGAGAAAGTGCTGCCGCGCACCTGGATCAGCGCGATTCCCCAGCTGATGGCGAGCAGGAAAAGCAGAACCAGGTGGATCTGCATGCGGTCGCGCCGAACGATGCGGAAGATGCAGACCGCGATGCCGAACAGGCCGGCCGCATAGAAGCCACCGAGGGAGGAGGGATCGGTGCGAAGAAGAACGAAGGCCGACTGCGCTTCCGACACATTCTTCAGCCAGAGTTCGACCAGCATCGGATCGAGACCGGCGAGCGGATCGCTCAGGCATTGCGGCGCGATCACCATCGCCGAACCGAGAACGCCGGCGCCGACGAGGCCAAGTGCGGCAAAGCGCAACGGCCGGCGCAGGCGGCTGGCAAAAACCGCCGAAAACAGCAGCAGCCCGCCGCCGATCGCCGCCAGGCTGTAATAACCGAGCGAGAGATTGTCGCAAGTGACCGTCGAATAGAGCCGGGGCGGTACCGTTGCGACAAACAGAATGCTGATCGCAATCGCCAGCGCCAACCCGAAGGCCTTCGCGGCAGCGGCGAATTTTTCCCCTTCCCAGGCCCAGAGAAAAGCGATGGTCAGACAGACGGCGGCAACGAAAGGCGTCGTCTCGGCGCCGATGGCGATGGCGACCGCTGCGGCGATACCGGCAAGCGCATAACTCCAGCCGCGCCGCTTTGGATCCAGCAGCATCGCCACCATCGTCGCAACCAGCGCCAGCTGGGCATTGTGGTGATCGATGGCCCCCGGCGCGAAACGGTTACCCGTGTAGATCGCAAGACCGGTCATGCCGAGACAGATATGCATGCCGGCAATTCCGCCGATACTGCGCCCGGCAACGGCCATGGCAAGCATGGCGGGCAGGACGAGCGAAACCGGCCAGACGGCGAGCGCCAGCGCCTCGGCCGTTTCGCGCGGCGCAAACAGGCCGAAGAACCAGATCAGCGAAGCGATCGGCAGATCGATCAGCCGCGACCAATGCATCAGCGTGCCGCCACCGAGGCCGAGGCGATATTGCACCAGATCGAACCAACCCTGCCCGGCAAGAAAATCGCGCACCTCGACCAGACGCATTCCGTCGTCATTGTCGGGACCGACATAATCGGTGGCGGTACAAAGCTTGGCGACGAGAAGGATGGTGGCGAGAAGGGCGCTATAGGCGATGACGGTTGGCCACAGGCGCATCATCAGCCTGCCCAGCCCGCCCCTTTGGACGGTGGTCACGGATGCGGCATTGGCGATCGGCTGCACGGCGTTCATCGTGGTTAGTGCTTCGTTTTCAGATGGCCGAAGCTTAGCCGTCGCCGATCAAGAAAGTGTAAAGCCGTGGCGGCAGGTGCCGATTTTGCCTGCGTCATAGGGTCTTATTAACGGCGGGTGATTTAGGCTGCGTGCGGCTTTCAGTGTAACGAGTAGAGTCATGGCCCGATCGCATACCGATAATCCGAATATTGCCGTCCTGCTTCCCTGCTATAACGAGGCGGCGACAATCGGCCCTGTGGTGCGGGGTTTCCGCGCGACGCTGCCGGATGCGGCGATCCATGTCTACGACAATAATTCCACCGACGGCACCGCGCTGCAAGCGATGCTGGCCGGAGCGCATGTCGTTCGCGAGCGGCGGCAAGGCAAGGGCCACGTCGTGCGCCGCATGTTCGCCGACATCGAGGCCGATATCTACATCATCGCCGATGGCGACGGCACTTACGCGCCTGAGGACGCCGAAGATCTGGTGCGCACGCTGCTGACCGAGCGGGCCGATATGGTTGTGGGAACCCGGCGCGGCGTGCATGCCGATGCCGGCCGTCAGGGCCATGCGCTCGGCAACCGGCTTTTCAACCTGCTCTACCGGACGATCTTCGGCCCCGACTTCACCGACATTTTTTCCGGCTACCGCGCTTTCTCACGCCGCTTTGTCAAGAGCTTCCCGGCGGTCTCGGGCGGCTTCGAGATCGAAACCGAAATGTCGGTTCACGCCTCGCGGCTGAAGCTGCCGGTCAGCGAGCTGGAACTCGATTACGGCCGCCGGCCGGAAGGCTCGCATTCCAAGCTTTCGACCTTCCGCGACGGCGGCAGGATCCTCTGGATGTTCGCGATGCTGATGAAGGAAACTCGGCCCTTCGCTTTCTTCAGCACGATCAGCGTCAGCTTCATGCTGGCGAGCCTCGGCTTCATGGCGCCGGTGCTGGCGGAATATTTCGCAACGGGTCTCGTCAGCCGCATGCCGACCTGGGTGCTGTCGATGGCACTGATGATGATCTCCTTCATGCTGTTCACCGCCGGCGTCATCCTGGATTCGGTGGCCCGCGCCCGCGCCGAACAGCTTCGCATCCATTATATGAATCTGGAGACGCCGAGCATGGTCAAGGCACCGCTCAGCCAGACAGCGCCGGCATCGAGCAGGCGTCCGGGCAAGGCGGATGCGGCGTGAGAAGGCTCATCCGCTTCACCATCGCCGGCGGCATCGGCTTCCTCGTCGATGCCGGCATGCTGTCGGCGCTGCTGCATCTGACGCCGCTCGGGCCGTTTCTGGCACGGCTTGTCGCGATCGCTTGCGCAATGGCGGTGACCTGGGTTTTCAACCGGCGCTACACGTTCGATCGCTCCGGCCGGTCGCTCGCCGTCGAAGGCTTCCGCTACGGCTCGATCGGGGTGACGACAGCACTCGTCAATTACGGGCTTTATTCCGTGCTTCTGCTGTCGCTGCCGGCGCTCCAGCCGCTGGCGGCCATGGTGATCGCCAGCATCGCCTCGATGGTGTTCAGCTTCTTCGGCTATTCGCGCTTCGTCTTCCGCGCCGAATAGTTCTCGAAATTGCGCTAGACGGCCTCCCAGCCGTCCTTCTCGCTGGCCCGATAGATCGCGTCGATCACCTTCTGGTTCAATTTCGAATTTTCCAGCGTGACGAGCTCTTCGTTGCCGTCCTTCACCGCCCGGGCGAAGGCTTCGACCTCACGCTTGTACTGGCGGCTGTCCTGGAAGCGGAAGATGCGCGATTGATTGTGGCTGCGGTCGGCGAGCTCGATCTCCTCGGGGCCCCAGCGATTGGCGTTGAACGGCGATTTGACCTCGATGTAACCGTCGGTGCCGTGGAAGACCATGACCTGGCGGTTGGCCATCTGCGTCGAGATATAGAAGCTCAGCTCGAAATCGCCGAAATCGGCCTTGACGCTCGAATAGATATCCGTACCGAATTCGGGATCGCGCTCGGTGACCGCCTGGATCCGCAGCGCTTCCTTGCCGGTGGAAAACCGCGTGCCCATGACGGGATAGACGCCGATATCGGGAAGGCCGCCGCCGCCGAGCTCGGGGATGTTGCGCATGTTGGCGGCATCGCGATTGAAATAGGTGAAGGCGCCCTGCACATGCCGGAGCGAGCCGATCGCGCCTTCTTCGATCAGCGCCCGCACCTTCCGCCACACCGGCGAATAGGCGATCATATATGCTTCGGTGACCACCACCCGGTTGCGGTCGCGGGCGGCGATCACTTCGTCGATATCGCCTGCCTTCAGCGCCAGGGGCTTTTCGCAGAGCACGTGCTTGCCGGCATCGGCTGCTTTGATCGACCATTCGATATGCTGCGAGGTCGGCAGCGGGATATAGACGGCGTCGATGAGATCGGAAGCCAGCATCTCCTCGTAGGAGCCGAAGGCATGCGGCACCGAGAAGCGGTCGGCCATCTCCCTGGCGCGGGCGAGATCGCGGCTGGCGATTGCCGTAACGACACAGTTCTCCGCATCCTGGATCGCCGGAACGACATTGTCGCGGCCGATCTTCGCTGTTGAAATGATACCGAAACGCAGCATATCCAAGCCTCCCGAAACAAATGTCCGCGAACCATATTCAGGCCCTGGCCGCGGCGCAATGGCGCGACAGGAAATCACGGAAGTTTGCCTTCCCTCATGCCCGGATCGCGCTAGGTTGTTCGCAAGGCGGCGTCCTGCCGTGTCCACGATTTCAATTACCATCACCCTTTTGGAGAGCGTCATGGAAATGCGCCGGCTTGGAAAAACAGGTCTTTCGGTCGCGCCGATCGTCATCGGCGGCAATGTCTTCGGCTGGACGGCCGACGAGAAAACATCCTTCGCCATTCTCGACGCCTTCTTCGATGCGGGGCTGAACACGATCGATACGGCCGATGTCTATTCCGCCTGGGTTCCGGGCAACAAGGGCGGCGATTCCGAGGAGATCATCGGGCGCTGGCTGAAACAGGCAAGTGTCTCCCGCGACAGGGCCGTGATCGTCACCAAGGTCGGCTCGGACATGGGACAGGGAAAGACGCTGAAGGAGAGCTATATTCTGAAGGCCGTCGAGGATTCGCTCCGTCGGCTGCAGACTGATTATATCGACCTCTATCTCTCGCACTGGCCGGATGCCGATACGCCGCACGAGGAAACGCTCGGCGCCTTTGCCAAGCTGAAGCAGCAGGGCAAGATCCGCGCCATCGGCTGCTCGAATTATGATGCGACGCTGCTGCAAGCGTCGTTCGACGCTGCCGAAAAGGCCGGGCTGCCGCGCTACGATGTGGTGCAGCCGGAATATAACCTCTATGAGCGCTCAAGTTTCGAGGGGCCGCTGGCCGAGCTTTGCATCAAGGAAGAAATCGGCGTCATCACCTATTTCAGCCTCGCCGCCGGCTTCCTCACCGGCAAATACCGCAGCAAGGCGGATACGCAGGGCCGGGCCCGCGAGGGCCGGGTCTCGCAATATCTGGATGCCAAAGGCATGCGCATTCTTGCCGCGCTCGACAGGGTTTCGGCCGAGACCGGCGCCAAGCCCGCCGAAATTTCGCTTGCCTGGCTCTTGCGCAAACCGGGCGTGACGGCGCCGATCGCCAGCGCGACCAGCCTTTCGCAGCTTGAAAGCCTGGCGAAATCAGCGACACTTCCGCTATCCGATGACGCGATGGCGCTGCTCGACGAAGCCGGCAACTGAAAGAGGGAGAGCCGATGACCGTGACGATCCGCGATGCCCGCCCCGAAGACGAAGCGCGCTGGCGCGAACTCTGGGCCGCCTACCTCGCCTTTTACGAGGTCACGGTCGATGCCGATATCACTGATTCCACTTGGCGCCGGGTTTTCGATCCGGCGTCGGCGATCGCCATGCGGGTCGCCGAGGGCGACGGCACGATCATGGGTTTTGCGCTCTATCTCACCCATGAGGGCACCTGGATCCACGGCAGGGACTGCTATCTCGAAGACCTGTTCGTCGATCCTGAGGCACGCGGCAAAGGCATCGGGCGAGCGCTGATGGACGATCTCGTCGACCTCGGCAAGGCGAAGGGCTGGTCGCGGCTCTATTGGCATACGAGCGAGCAGAACAAGACGGCCCGGGCGCTCTACGACAGCTATGTCGAGAGCGACGGGCACATCCGCTATCGCATCAGCTTCTGAGGGCAGGAAAACCTTCATACCACTCGGAATGCTTCCCTTCCCAGTTCGCCATGCCCGGTTTGGTGAGGATGCCGCGGGGGCTGATATAACTCTGGATCACCCGTTTCGGCCGTTCGTGCCACTGGATATTGAAGGCCCAGAGCTTGGGAAAAAAGCAGAGCGACGCATAGGGCAGATGGTCGTGGATCCACCAGGCGAGCCGCTGCCAGTCGCTTCCATCATTGTAGCGGTCGAGCATCCAAGGCACGACGATGCAGACCGCCGCCCCCATGCAGCCGTCGAAGTCCCGCATGTCCCAAATGTGATGGGCTGCGGTGGCGGCATTGGTCGAGCAATTCAGATTGTTGTCGTTGCCGAACCTGTTGACATCAGGCGAGCGATAGCCGGAGCGGATATGCAGGCGCCCGAAGGTCGCTTCCAGCGGCTCCAGCAATTCCTGGCACAGCCTCCTGCCCGCCTCGATCGCCAGATCGGGATCGTCGGGGATATTGGGAATGCGATGGAAATCGGCAATTTCGGAGTGCAGAAAATCACGGAGAAAGAAGTTCTGCGACAGCCTTATCCGGCCAAGATCTTCCAGACCCTTCATCGAACCCGGCTTGCGCATGACGTTTCCTTCCTCCCGCATCGATGGCAGGAAACATCGCCCGGAGCAGATTTCCAGTCCACCCGAAATCGATCGGGAACAATTTGCGTAATCCTTGCTTCTTAGTGTGTCGCCGCATTCGCGGCCTTTCCCAGAACAAGGATCGAGAAAATGGCCAAGGAAAAGACGTTGGAAGATCTCTTCTACGATACGCTCAAGGACATCTATTTTGCCGAACGGCAGATCCTGCGCGCCCTGCCGAAGATGGCGCGCGCCGCCCAGTCCTCCGAACTGAAAGCGGGTTTCCAGAAGCACCTGGAGCAAACCGAAGGCCAGGTCGAGCGCCTGCAGCAGGTATTCGAGAAGATCGGCAAACGCGCCCAGGGCAAGACCTGCGAGGCGATCCAGGGCATTATTGCCGAGGGCGAGGAAATCATGGAGGAATTCAAGGGCACGCCGGCGCTGGATGCCGGCCTGATTTCCGCTGCCCAGGCCGTCGAGCATTATGAAATCGCCCGTTACGGCACACTGAAGACCTGGGCCGCGACGCTCGGCTTCAAGGACGTCGTCAGCCTGCTCGACCAGACGCTGCAGGAGGAAACGGCGACCGACAAGATCCTCTCCCAGCTCGCCACCACGGCGGCGAACCAGAAGGCAAAGGCTGCCTGATCCAGTGAAGAGAACGGGCGGCGGGTCTCTACCCGCCGCCCGGATCTTCCTAAACATATTTGAAGAAATCGATGAAGGCCCGCAGTGCCGGGCGCATCTGCCGCCGGCTGGGATAATAGAGAAACGGCCCGGAATAGGGCGCGCACCAATCTTCCAGCACCCGCACCAGCTTGCCGCTCGCCAGTTCGTCATCCACCCGCATATCGAAGAGATAGGCAAGGCCGGCGCCGTTCAGCGCCGCAAGCAGCGCCAGCCGATCCTCGCTGACAACAAGCGGCCCCTCGACTGCGACGACCAATTCCTGCCCGTCCTTTTCGAATTCCCAGCGATAGATGGAGCCGTTGGTAAAGCGCCGCTTGATGCAGCGGTGATGGACGAGATCGCGTGGATGCTCCGGCTTCGGATAGCGCTCGAAATAGTCGGGCGAGGCGGCGATGACGGTCGTCAGATCCGGCGAAATCTTGACCGCGATCATATCGGCCTCCAGGCTCTCCTCCAGCCTTATGCCGGCATCGAACCCCTCCTTGACGATATCGGTGAAGCCATCCTCATTGGCGATCTCCAGGGTGATATCCGGATAGAGCTTGAGAAAATCACCAAGGCGCGGGGCGAGCAGGAGATCGGAGGCGAAGCGCGGCGCAGTGATGCGCAGGTTGCCGGCCGGCCTGGCGCGCGTATCGCGGACCGCCTCCAGGGCAATATCGATCTCCTCAAGCGCCGGCCGCAGTCTGTCGAGAAGCAGGCGCCCCTCCTCCGTCGGCGCGACGCTGCGGGTGGTGCGCGCCAGAAGCCGGACACCCAGACTTTCCTCCAGGCTCGAGATCGCATGACTGATCGCAGATGGCGCGACGAGGAGTTCCTTGGCTGCGGCGCGGAAGCTACGATGCTCGGAAACGGCGGCGAGAACGGCGAGTTGCGAGAGCTGGGTTCTGTTCATTGGTCGAAATGATAGAACAAGCCGTTATAAATTGCATATATTTTCTGACCGATGCGGCAAGGATATGGTCTGCCCGTTACCGCAAAGACCTCTTTGAGAGCATGAGGTTGTCCGAAAACCGCTCACACTTTTCGGCATCATGCTCCAGCCGTCCCAGCTCAGAAAAGGAGCGCATCATGAAAACCCGGAAACTCGGAAACGATCTCACGATCTCAGCCGTCGGCCTCGGCTGCATGGGCATGAGCTTTGCCTATGGCGCCAGCGACGAAGCGGAATCGGTGAGGACGCTCAATCGCGCCGTCGATCTCGGCGTCACCTTTTTCGACACCGCCGAAGTCTATGGCCCCTTTACCAACGAAATCCTCCTCGGAAAGGCGTTGAAACCATTCCGCGACCGGGTGGTGATCGCCACCAAGTTCGGCTTCAAGATCGATACCAGCAAGGCCGGTGCGGCCGCGATCGCCGGCGTCGACAGCCGCCCCGAGCATATTCGGGACGTCGCCGAAGCCTCGCTGAAACGGCTTGGAATCGAGACCATCGATCTGTTTTACCAGCACCGCGTCGACCCCAACGTGCCGATCGAGGAGACGGTCGGCGTCATGGCCGAGCTGGTGAGGGAAGGCAAGGTTCGCGCCCTCGGCCTCTCGGAAGCCGGCAGCGCCACCATCCGCCGCGCCCATGCGGTGCATCCGATCGCCGCACTGCAGAGCGAATATTCGCTGTGGACACGCGATCCCGAGGCGGATGTGCTTGCCACCTGCCGCGAACTCGGCATCGGCTTCGTGCCCTACAGCCCGCTCGGCCGCGGCTTCCTCACCGGCGCGATCCGCAAGGTCGAAGATCTCGCCGAGGACGATTTCCGCCGGCAGGTGCCGCGTTTCCAGGCGGAGAATTTCGACGCCAACGCCGCTCTCGTCGCGACGTTGGAGAGGCTTGCCGCCGAGAAGGGCGTGACGGCGGCGCAGTTGGCGCTGGCCTGGGTGCTGAGCCAGGGCAACGACATCGTGCCGATTCCCGGCGCCCGCAAGCTTCATCATCTCGAACAGAATGCCGCCGCCGCCGATATCGGGCTCAGCGCGGCGGAGCTTGCAGAACTCAGCGCGGCGATCCCCGTCTCAGAGGTGGCGGGAAAACGCTATTCCGATGCCTCGCTTGCGATGACGAACCTGTGAGCGGCCAAGCCCGGCCTAGAGCCTTTCCTGGTTAGATTGCAGCATTCTGGTGGCTCAAACGGAGTCGGATGGTCGACCGGCCGGCGCGCGTCGTAGCCCAGTTCTACGGCCAAGCCGGCCGGTCGATCAGCCGGCCCGTTTCAGCCAACCCGAAGGGCCGGGCATCTTTCCGCCAGGATCAGAGGCGATCGGCTCGGACGTACCTGGGGTATGCCCTTCGCCAATCGCCTCTGCCCTGACGAAAACCTGCTCCGGCAGAATGCTTCAATCTAACCAGGAAAGGCTCTAACGCAACGGCCGGGCTTGCCTTCGCGGCCGACGAAACTATCTAACGCCATCTCGGAAAACGGGATGAAAACATGTCGGACAGGCAGGCAGTCGAACAGACGGTTCATCTCTATGTCGAAGGCATGGCCTTCGGCAATGAGGCGGCCTTGAAAAAGGCCTTTCACCCGAAAAGCTCGATCATCGGCTATTACCAGAATGCCGTCGAATGGCTGACGCGGGACGAATTCATCGCCGCCATCCTGGCGGAGGAGCCGGCGCCACCCGGCACGCAGCCCTTCATGGATATCCAGAACGTCGATGTCGAGGGCGACGCGGCGAGCGTCAAGGTCACCGACGATTTCGCCGGGATGCGCTTTACCGACTATCTCTCGCTGCTGAAGATCGACGGCCGCTGGACGATCGTCAGCAAACTCTATCATCTCCACACGTGAAAAGACCGGCCGCCTTGGCGGCCGGTCTCTCGTTTTGGTGAGGCCGACGGGATCAGCTTCGGAGAACGCCGCCGGTGAATTTTGTCACGCTGGCGACGATCTTCTGCGTCAGCGCCTCGAAATCCTCATCCGTCAGCGTGCGCTCGGCCGGCTGGATCTGAACCTCGATCGCCACCGACTTTTTGCCCTCGCCGACGGAAGCGCCTTCGAAGATGTCGAAGACATTGACACCGGTGACCAACTTGCGGTCTGCCCCGGTCGCAGCCTTGATGATGGCGCCCGCCTCCACCGTCCTGTCGACGACGAAGGCGAAGTCGCGCTTGACCGCCTGGAAGGGCGAAAGATCGAGCGCCGGCTTGGTGCGGGTCGCCTTCTTTTTCGGCTCGGCCATGGCATCGAGATAGACCTCGAAACCGCAGAGCGCGCCGGAGACATCGAGCGCCTCAAGCGTCAGCGGATGGAATTCACCGAAATAGCCGAGTATGATCTTCGGCCCCATCTTGATCGTGCCGGAGCGGCCGGGATGATACCATTCCGGCCCGCCCTGCTCGATCTGGATATTGCCCATCGGCAGGCCGCAGGCTTCGATGACGGCGAGCGCATCGGCCTTGGCGTCGAAGACGTCGACCGGCTTACCGCCGCCCTTGGCGGCGTTCGACCAGGCGCGACCGGCGCCGGCAAGCGAGGCCGTGCCGCGACGGATGCCGCCGGCAACGCGGCGCTGACCGTCCGGCCGGTCGTTCTCATAAGTGCCGGAGACTTCGAAGAGGGCGACGTCGGCATACCCCTTGTCGGCATTGCGCTGGGCCGCGGTCAACAAGCCCGGCAGCAGCGACGGGCGCATATCCGACATTTCGGCGGCAATCGGATTGGCAAGCTTGAGGGCCGGCGACCCGCCGCCGAACAGCTTGGCCTGATCTTCCGGAATGAAGGACCAGGTGACGGCTTCGAGCATGCCGCGCGACGCAAGCGCCCGCTTGGCCAGGCGGGTGCGGATCTGCAGCGTCGTCAGGATCTTGCCGTTGACGACAGCATGGCTTTCGAGCGGCGCCGGCTTGATATTGTCGACGCCGTGGATGCGCATGACCTCCTCGACGAGATCGGCCTTGCCGTCGACATCGGGACGCCAGGAGGGAACGGCGACGGAGACACGCTCGCCGGAACCGGAGACGGTGAAGCCGAGGCGGGTCAGAATGCTGTTGCTTTCCGCATCCGAGACGTCGAGCCCCGTCAGGCGCTTGACCTCGGAATAGGGGAAATCGACAATCCTTGGTTCGTAACCCTTGTAGCCAACGACCTCGGCCCTGGCGGCGGTGCCGCCGCAGAGTTCCAGCACCAGTTCCGTCGTGCGCTCGAGACCGGGCACCATATACTCCGGATCGACGCCGCGCTCGAAGCGGTAGCGGGCATCGGTGATGATGCCAAGGGCGCGGCCGGATTTGGCGATGTTCATCGGGTCCCAGAGGGCCGACTCGATCAGCACGTCGACGGTGTTTTCGTCGCAGCCGGAATGTTCGCCGCCCATGATGCCGCCGATCGATTCGATGCCGTCTTCATCTGAGATGACGACGTTGTTCGGACCGAGCTTGTATTCGCGCTGGTCGAGCGCCAGCACGCTCTCGCCCTCGACGGCGCGGCGGACGGTGAGGTTGCCCTTGACCTTGGCGGCGTCGAAGACATGCATCGGCCGGCCCTGATCGAAGGTCATGTAATTGGTGATATCGACCAGCGCATTGATCGGGCGCAGGCCAATGGCGGTCAGCCGCTGCTGCATCCAGCGCGGGCTCGGGCCGTTTTTGACGCTGCGCACCAGACGCAGCGAAAAACCGGGGCAGAGCGTGGCATCGTCGAGATCGAGCGTCAGCTTCACCGGCGTCCCGCCTTCGACGGGGAAGGACGGCGCAGGCCGGTGCTTCAACGTACCGAGTCCGGAGGCTGCGAGATCGCGGGCGATGCCGTGGATCGAGGTGCAGTCAGGACGGTTCGGCGTTAGGTTGATCTCGATGACCGGGTCGTCGAGATGCGCATAGGCCGCATAACTCTTTCCGACCGGCGCATCGTCGGGCAGATCGATGATGCCGTCGTGGCTGTCGGAGATTTGCAACTCCTTTTCGGAGCACATCATGCCGTGGCTTTCGACGCCGCGAATATTGCCGACGGCAAGCGTCACATCGATGCCGGGAACATAGGTTCCGGGTGCCGCGAAGGCGCCGACAAGGCCGGCGCGCGCGTTCGGCGCGCCGCAGACGACCTGGACCGGCGCGCCGGCGCCGGTGTCGACCATCAGCACCTTCAGGCGATCGGCCTGCGGATGTTTTTCCGCCGAGACAATTCTGGCGATGACGAAGGGCTTGAACGCCGCCTTGTCGTCGACATCCTCGACCTCCAGCCCGATCTGGGTGAGGCGCGTGCAGATTTCATCGAGGCCGGCATCCGTATCCAGATGCTCTTTCAGCCAGGAGAGCGTGAATTTCATCGTCCCAATTCTCCGTTCAAGCGCTGAGGCCGCCGAACAGCGTCGGCATGTCGAGCGGGCGGAAGCCGTAATGCGTCATCCAGCGGACGTCGGCGTTGAAGAAGTCGCGCAGGTCGGGCATGCCGTATTTCAGCATGGCGATGCGGTCGAGGCCCATGCCCCAGGCAAAACCCTGATATTCGTCCGGATCGAGGCCGCCGTAGCGCAGCACGTTCGGGTGGACCATGCCGCAGCCGAGGATCTCCATCCAGTCGGTGCCTTCGCCGAACTTGACGATCGGGCCGGAGCGGTCGCACTGGATATCGACCTCGAAAGAGGGCTCGGTAAAGGGGAAGAAGGACGGGCGGAAACGCATGGTCACGCTGTCGACCTCGAAGAAGGTCTTGCAGAATTCCTCGAGCACCCAGCGGATGTTGGCGACATTGGCCTTCTTGTCGATGACCAGGCCCTCGACCTGATGGAACATCGGCGAATGCGTGGCGTCACTGTCCTGGCGATAGGTCTTGCCGGGAATGATGATGCGGATCGGCGGCTTCTGCGCTTCCATGGTGCGCACCTGCACCGGCGAGGTATGGGTGCGCAGCACCTTGCGCTCACCATTCTCGTCCGGATGGAAGAAGAAGGTGTCGTGCATCTCGCGGGCCGGGTGGCCTTCGGGGAAATTCAGCGCGGTGAAATTGTAATAATCCGTCTCGATGTCCGGACCTTCGGCGATCGAGAAGCCCATATCGGCGAAGATCGCGGTAATCTCATCGACGATCTGGCTGATCGGATGGATGCGACCGCGCTCGGCCGGCGAAGAGCGCACCGGCAGGCTGACATCGACCGTCTCAGCCTTCAGCCGCGCATTGACCGCCGCCATTTTCAGCACCGACTTGCGTTCGGCAATGGCGTCCGTCACCGCATTCTTCAGGGCGTTGATCGCAGCACCCCGGGTCTGGCGCTCTTCCGGCGTCATGGCGCCGAGTGTCTTCAACAGTTCGGAAACGGAGCCCTTTTTGCCGAGGGCGGAAACGCGCACGGCTTCGAGCGCCGTCTCGTCATTGGCGGCGGCGATTTCGGCGAGCAGCGATGCATTGAGCTGGTCGATATCTGACATTGTCACTTCTTTCCGTCCAGTATCAGGCGGGCGATCGGGAGGCAGGCGGCGCCTGCCGGCGCCAGGAATATAAAGAAAGAAAAACCCGCGCTAGCCCAAACCAGCGCGGGTTTCCCAAAATCAAAAATTCAAAGCTTGGGAAGCGCTGGTTACTTGACCGCGCCTTCAAACTCGTTGGCCGTACCGGCTTCCTTGAGGTACTCAAGAGCCTTCTTGGCAGCATTGACGAGCGCGCCGAATGCTTCCGGCTCGTGGATCGCCATGTCGGAGAGAACCTTGCGGTCGACTTCGATGCCGGCCTTGTTCAGGCCATCGATGAAGCGGCCGTAGGTCAGGCCGAATTCGCGGACCGCGGCGTTGATGCGCTGGATCCAGAGCGCACGGAAGTTGCGCTTGTTGACCTTGCGGTCGCGGTAAGCGTACTGCTTCGAACGATCGACAGCAGCCTTGGCAGTCCGGATGGTGTTCTTGCGGCGGCCGTAAAAGCCCTTTGCGGCCTTCAGAACCTTCTTATGCTTGGCGTGCGAGGTGACGCCTCTTTTTACACGTGCCATATCATGATCTCCTTAAATCTAGCGTTCGCGGACGAGTCTCAGAGACCGTTCGGCAGGTAATTCTTGATAACCTTGCGGCCATCCGGTTCTGCGAGAACCATGGTGCCACGTGCATCGCGAATGAACTTGTTGGTACGCTTGATCATGCCATGGCGTTTGCCGGCAGCGGCAGCCTTGACCTTGCCGGTCGCGGTGATCTTGAACCGCTTCTTGGCAGAGGACTTCGTCTTCATCTTGGGCATTTTGCTACTCCTTCTGTCCTCCCTGCGCGCTTCATCAAAAAGCCCTTCCCGCGAAGTCCGGTTCTCCGGCCGTCGCAACAAGGTGCGGGAGCGTTTGTTGTTGATCTGCGGCTTCAGTGACGAACCGTTCCGCAAGCATTCGAAACTGCCACGGCATGCCCTGCCGGTCAGTTCGGACGCGCGCTTATAACCGCAGCGTCTTGAAAGTGCAACGGGGCCGCGGAGGAATCTTCGCGCCCTGCAAATGCGAGGCAGAAACCACAGTGGCCGAAAGCACAAAAGCCGCCCTTGCGGACGGCCTTGGGGCGAAAAAGTGCCTGGCGCTTACTTCGGCGCCAGCACCATCATCATCTGGCGGCCTTCGAGCTTGGGCTCGGCTTCGACCTTGGCGAACTCGGTCGTATCGGCCTTGACCTGCTGCAGCAGCTTCATGCCGAGTTCCTGGTGGGCCATTTCACGGCCGCGGAACTTCAGCGTCACCTTGACCTTGTCGCCTTCGTCGAAGAAGCGTCCCATAGCCTTCATCTTCACCTCATAATCATGGGTGTCGATATTGGGGCGCATCTTGATTTCTTTGACTTCGACGATCTTCTGCTTCTTGCGCGCCTCGGCAGCCTTCTTCTGGTTGGCATATTTCAGCTTGCCCAGATCGAGGATCTTGCACACAGGCGGTTCGACATTCGGGGAAATTTCGACGAGATCGAGGCCGGCTTCCTCAGCCATTCTCAAGGCCTGGTCGGTAGGCACGACGCCCATATTCTCGCCGTCAGCTCCGATCAGCTGAACTTTGGGAATGCGGATTTCTCGGTTCGAGCGCGGTCCGTCCTTCACGGGCGCGTCGGTTTTAAAAGGTCTGCGAATGGTCGTATTCTCCTCGCGTTGTTTCGGAACGTTGCAGCCTCGCGCTCCCATATCGGGGTGCACAAACGTGTCGCGTCATCGCTGCAACGGAGTCAATATCATCCTTTAGCGGAAAAATCACCCGCTGTCAGCCTGCCAAGAATCTGTTTTATAGGCCAAAATAACAGGAGTTTCGCGGATGTCCGATCAAATGCCGAATGCCCAGCCGCAGTTCCTGACGGTCGGCGAAGGTGAGGCTGCGCGTGATATCGCTATCATCGTCCGCCCGGCGCAAGCCGGCAGCGACGCGCCGGCACTCGTCTGGTTATCCGGCTATCGCTCCGATATGAGCGGCACCAAGGCGGTGGAACTCGATGGCCTGGCGGTGGAGCTTGGGCTCGCCTGCATCCGCCTCGACTATTCAGGCCACGGGCTCTCCGGGGGCAGCTTCCGCGACGGCACGATCTCGCGCTGGCTGGAGGAGTCGCTGGCCGTCATCCGCCATGTCGCCCCAGAACGGGTGATCCTGGTCGGCTCCTCGATGGGCGGCTGGATCGCGCTCAGGCTGGCGCAGAAGCTTGCGCGGCAGGACGGCCCAAAACTTGAAGGAATGGTTCTGATTGCACCGGCACCCGATTTCACCTCGGAGCTGATCGAACCGAACCTCAAGGCCAGGGAACGCAAGTCGCTTGCCGAGCGCGGCTATTTCGAGGAACGGTCGCAATATAGTCCCGAGCCGAACATCTACACCAGGGCGCTGATCGAGGACGGCCGCGACAACCGGGTGCTCGACGGCATCATCGAAACGGGCTGCCCGGTGCATATCCTTCAGGGCATGAAAGACGCGGACGTGCCGCATGCGCATGCGATGAAACTTATGGAGCATCTTCCTGCCGACGACGTGGTGCTGACCTTCATCCGCGACGGCGACCACCGCCTGTCCCGGCCGAGCGATATCGCGCTTCTCCTCGGCGCCGTCAAAGGTATCATCCGTTCATCGACAAGCAGGCAGATGCCCGTTTGAACGGCACCGGCCAAGAAATTCCCCTGACGCGAGTGCCCGAGCCGTTGCATTTTAACCATGTCGGCGAGTCGCAAGGCGCTCCCAAGAAGTAACGATTGACTCTTCTCGGCCCTCTCCATTAACACTTTGTTAATAAATAAGGGGCGATGCGAGGAAGAGCGGGCGTGCGGATGAAGGGTATTTTTGTGGCCATGATGGCCATGTTTGCGATGGCGACGGCCGCCATACCGGCCCCCAGCAGAAATGCTTCCATGGTAACGGGCAATGCCACATCCCAGCCGATCGGCCACTATGATTTCTGTCAGATCCACCGCAGCGAATGCGGTGCAAACCGCAATTCCGGCCCGGTCGAGATGACGCCGGCAAAGTGGTCGCTGGTGCGTTCGGTCAACGCCACCGTCAACCGCACGATCACCCCGATGACCGACAAGGAAATTTACGGCAAGGATGAGGTCTGGGCCTATCCGACCACCGCCGGCGACTGCGAGGATTTCGCGCTCTTGAAGCGCCGTATGCTGATCCAGCGCGGCTTTTCGGCTGCCGATCTGCTGATGACCGTCGTGCGCAAGCCGGATGGTGAAGGCCATGCGGTACTGACGCTGCGCAGCGCCGAGGGCGACTTCGTGCTCGACAACCTCGCCGCCGAGGTCAAGCCGTGGTTTGCGACCCCTTATTCCTTCGTCAAGCGCCAGTCGAGCTACAATGCCGGCCGCTGGGTCACCATCGAGAACGGCCGCGACGTTCTGGTCGGCGCACTGCGGTAAGGATTTCCGGGGGGAATGTGGGGAAAAAAGGCCGGCGAAAGCCGGCCTTTTGTTTTGGGGAAATTGGAAACGCGTCGACCGTTACCTTTCGCTTCGCTCAAGGTGTTCGTCGTTGACGCTCCTCACCCCCTCATCTGCCCTGACGGGCATCTTCTCCCCGCTGGGGAGAAGGGGAGCGAGCCGCACGGTCATCATTCTTGCATCAAAGGTCTCAAGAGGAGTGAGGCGCCGCCACGAGTCCCCTTCTCCCCAGCGGGGAGAAGATGCCCGTCAGGGCAGATGAGGGGGTAAGCGGCAAAGCCGCGAATGTACGGTGCGTAAGCGAAGGGCAAGGATGCTGGCGCGCCCTCTCTCCAGCCTCATCCTGAGGCGCGAGGCGCCTCATGATGAGGGCTGATTGTTGAGCCTGCGGCGGGTGATATAAAATCGTCGTGGAGTTTGCGGCACTCTTAATGGGTTGCGTTTGCCGCACCGTCTCCCGGCCCTCCGCATGGCTCCGGGCGTTCGCTGCTGCAATCGATTCACTGGATCGATTGCTCGGGCTGCGCCCGACCGCAGCTCACCCATTCCCAATCAATATCCCGGCGCCGAGCACCAGGCCGCCGCCGAGGACCACCTGGAAGGCGGCGCGCAGGAAGGGGGTGTCCATATAGCGGTTCTGGATGAAGGCGATTGCCCAGAGTTCGAAGAAGACGATGATCGCGGCAGTGATCGTCGCCGTCCAGAAATGCGGGATCAGATAGGGCAGGGCGTGGCCGAGGCCGCCGAGCGCCGTCATGATGCCGCAGGCAAGGCCGCGTTTGACCGGCGAGCCCCTGCCGGAAATCTTGCCGTCGTCATGGGCGGCTTCAGTGAAGCCCATCGAGATGCCGGCGCCGACGGAGGCGGACAGGCCGACAAGGAAGGTCTGCCACGTATCTTGCGTGGCGAAGGCGGCGGCGAAAATCGGCGCCAGCGTCGAGACCGAGCCGTCCATCAGCCCGGCAAGGCCCGGCTGCACATAGGTCAGCACGAATTGCCGATGCACCGTCGCGTCCTCGTCATGCTTGACATCTTCAGGCGTGTGTTTGTCGCCGAGCATGCGGGCGATATCCTCGTGCCCCTGTTCGGCAAGAGCGAGGTCGCCGAGAAGCTCGCGCATCGAGGCATCCGAGGTGCGTTTTGTCGCCTCGACATAGAAACGATAGGCCTGCTCCTCCATCGCCTCGGTTTCCCGGCGCATCGCCTCCAGGGTAAGATTTGCCCTGAGCCAGTCGGGCTTGCGCTCGTAGAAGCCCTCGACATGCTCGCGCCGGATCAACGGAATGCGCTCGCCGAAACGCTGGCGATGGAGTTCGAACAGCGACTTGCGATGGGTATCCTCGACCTCGGCCATATCTTCGAAGACTTTGGCCGAGGCCGGAAATTCACTTCGCAATCTGTCGGCATAGGCGAGATAGATGCGGGCATCGTCTTCCTCGGAGGCGATCGCGAGGGCGAGAATCTCCTGCTCGGACAGCGATTCGAACGATCGTTTCGAGGATCTGAAAAACCGCGCCAGCATGGTCTTCTCCAATTTTAGAATTATTCTAAATCTAAAGAAGGCGGCGATGACGGTCAAGGGCGTGGGAAGTGATGGAAGCGCCTGGGCTGACAGATTGCCGCAAGCGGGTACCGATGACTTTGGCTCGCTGTCTTAAACGCCTATATGAAAGAGCGCCGCATCACGCGGCGCCGGGGTTTTGCAATGGATAATGAGATTCAGGGGCGCCCTGCCCATATCGCGGCGATCCGCGAAAGGGCTGAGGCCGAGATGCGAGAAATGGGCGTCGATGAGGCCTTTATCGGCAGGCTGGTCGAGACCTTTTATACCAGAGTGCTTACGCATCCCGATCTCGGCCCGGTGTTCGACGCCAGGCTCTCCGGCCGCTGGCCGGCGCATATGGAGAAAATGAAGAGCTTCTGGTCGGCGGTCGCGTTCCGCAGCGGCGCCTATGGCGGCAAGCCGGTGCAGGCGCATACCGGTGTCCAGAACCTGACGCCCGATCTCTTTCCGAAGTGGCTGTCGCTGTTTGCCGCAACGCTCGACGATATCGCGCCAACGCCGGAGGCAAAGGCCTGGTTCATGGCGACAGCCGAGCGGATTGCCAAAAGCCTGACGCTGTCGCTGTTCTACAATCCCGCCCTCGACGACCCGACGAGGAAGACGGGCTGATCTCCTACTGCTTTGTGGAAAAGGTGGCGCCGGCGCTTGCGGCAACGACCAGGGCCGTTCCGGCCATCTGCAGAAGGGTCAGGGGCTGCGTCAGAATGGCGAAGCCCGCAAGAGCCGCAATGGCCGGCTCGAGGCTCATCAGGATGCCGAAGGAGGTTGTCGGCATGCGCCGCAGGGCAATCAGCTCCAGCGTATAGGGCAGCAGCGGCACGAGAACGGCAAGGCCCGCCATTTCGATCAGGCCGTAGCTATCGAGCGCCGGCACGGCGCCTGCGAAGCCGAAAGGTGTGGCGACGACAGCGGCAACCATGAGCGACATGGAAAGCCCTTCCAGCCCCTTGAAGCTTGCGCCGATCTTCTTGGTGAGCACGATGTAGATCGCCCAGCCGGTTCCCGCGCCACAGGCGAAGAGAATGCCCTGGATATTTCCAACCCAGCCTTCACCGTCATGGGCAAGAGCCAGAACGCCGAGCGCGGCAATCAGCGGCCAGACCAGGCGCCGGCTGAGACCGTAGCCGATGGTGGCGACCGAAAGCGGCCCGAGAAAATCGATCGCCACGGCGAGACCGAGCGGGATACGCTCGATCGCCGCGAAGAAACTCATGGTCATCAGCGCTGTGGTCGTGCCGAGAACCAGAGCACTCGTCCATTGCTCTCTCGTATAGCTGAATATGCGCGGACGGACGGCGACGGCCAGAATGAGGGCGGCAAAGGCAAGGCGCAGCCAGCTGGCGCCGGCTGGGCCATAGGCGGCAATGGCCGAGGAGGAAAGTGCGGCGCCGAACTGGATCGAGGACATGGACATCAGGCACATCAGCGCGCCGGCCGCCAGGCCGCCGGATGTTGCAGGTCCTTCGATTGCCAGCACGCCGGCGCCGTCGTTGGTTCTGTCTTCCATGTCCGCCTCCGATTGCGCGCTCTTCATACGAAGGCCATTTGCAACCCACAAATTCAAACTTCTGATCCAGGCAGCAAAAGACCTGATGCATCAGAGGCGGCCGGAGAGGATGACCTCTTCGGCCTCTTCGAAGCTCATGTCGAAGACCTTCTTGCCAATCTCGAAGCTGAAGCCGTTGCGGGCGAAAGCCGAAAGCTCCTTCGCCTTTCGCTTGTCGTCGAGCTCGACGCGGCGGAACGGGCCGAAGGCGCGCTTGCGGGCGAATATGGCCGCGGCATAGAGATCGTCCGCCGCCTCGAGTGCCACCTCGACTTTATCGCCGGAGACGCCCTTGGCGGTCAGCTTCTGGGCGATCGCGCGCTTCGATTTGCCGCCGCGCACGGCAGAACGCGTGCTGATTTCGGCAAAGGCGCTATCGTCGAGCACCTTGTTGTCATAGGCAAATTTGACGGCGAAATCGGCAACGGCCTTGATCTGGCCCGCGCTGATATCCTCGAACTTCTCCCTGGCCTTGCGGGTGATGGCGTCGAAGAGCTGCTTTTCCGTCATCATCCGCCGCTCCAGGCGGTAGATGGCCGAGTTGCGCGCCCAGCTCAGCATGCGGGGTGTCGGGATATCGGATGGAACGATCTCGTCGGTCATACCAGGCAATCAGGCTTCCAGACCCTTGAGCACGTTGGCGACGTTAAGGCCGATCTCCGGCACGCCGTAACCGCCCTCCATGCAGACGAGCACCGGCAGGCCGGCGGCTGAAATCATCGCGCCCATGCGGGTGAAATCGTCAGAAGTGAGCCCGAAGAAGGAGATCGGATCACGCTCGTAGGTGTCGACGCCGAGCGCCACGACGATCGCCTCGGCCCCGAAGGTCTTGATGCGGGCGAGCGCATCGGCAAGGGTCGACGACCAGGCCTCCCAGGGCGTGCCCGGCGGCATCGGATAGTTGCGGTTGGCGCCCGCTCCCGCCCCCTCGCCTTCCTCGTCGGCATGGCCGAGGAAATAGGGGAAGGCGTGCATCGGATCGCCGTGCAGCGAGGCGGTGAAGACATCGCCTCGGTGATAGAAGAGATCCTGGGTGCCGTTACCATGGTGGAAATCGACATCGAGCACCGCGACCTTTTTCGCACCGCGATCAAGCAGCCGCTGCGCCGCCACGCCCGCATTGTTGATGAAGCAATAGCCGCCGAAAAGATCGATGCCGGCATGGTGGCCGGGCGGCCGGCAAAGCGCGAAGGCGAAACGATGGCCCTCTGCCAGCCAATCGGCGCCCGTCAAAGCGCAACGCATCGAGGCGATCGCCGCCTCGTAGGAGCCCTTGGTGATCGAGGTATCGGCGGCGTTGGCGTAATGGCCGATCGCGCCGACGATATTGTCGGGCACGCGCTGGCTGGTGCGGCGCACCGGGAAGGAGTTGGCGATCGCCTCGCCGGTGAAACCGGCCGCCACCCAGCGATCCCAGACGGTGGCGAGAAAATCGAGATAGGCGGGATCATGCACCTTTCCAGCCGTTTCCAGCCCGTGCGCAACGGGCGCCACGACATCGGTAAAGCCCGCCTCTTTCACCGCCGCCAGGATCCATTCGGCCCGGAACGGCGCCTCGAAGGGCGTCACCAGCTGACCGGCGTAGAGCTCGGTCCTGGCGTCACGCAGCTTATGGTCTTCGGAATAGATGACGCGCATTTCAGATCCTGCCTGTGATTGAAGGTCGAGATTTACACGGGGTTGCCGCGACAAAAAAGCGGTGCGGCGAGCTCTTGATCATCCAGCGCAATAACGCCACCCTCGCCGCTGCTTCGAGAACGAGGAATTTCCGCATGAAAGTGCTGATGGTCGATGTCGACGGCGTGCTCATTCATGGCCGGCCGGCTGACGGCCTGCCGCATTTCACCTTTCTCGAGCGCGATCTCGGGCTGCGACCCGAGCTGCTGCAGCGGGAATTCTTGCAGACGTGCTGGGCTGACATCATCGTTGGCCGTGAGCCGTTGGAGCCCAGCCTCGCGAAAGTACTGGAACAGATCGCGCCGCATCTCAGCGCCGCGACGCTGATCGATTACTGGTTTGCAAACGATTCCCGCCTTGATCTCACGCTCCTGGAAGAGCTCGCCGCCCTCAAGCAAAGCGGTGTCGCGCTGTTCCTGGCGACCAACCAGGAACACAGGCGGGCGCACTATCTGATGGAAGAGGCCGGCCTTGGCGCGCATTTCGACGGTATCCTCTATTCCGCAGCGCTCGGGCATCGCAAACCGTCGGCCGATTTTTTCCGGCTGGCGACCGAGCGGGCCGGCGTCCTGCCCGGCGAAATCGCGTTTATCGACGATATGGCGGAAAATATCGACGCGGCGCGGCAATTCGGCTGGCATGCTGCGCAATGGACCGCGGGCGCGAGGCTGCATGAGACGCTTTCCGCCTTCGGCCGTCCGAAATGAGCCCAGCCGACGCAATCAGGCGAGCCGCTTGTAGAACAGCGTGGTGTCGCAGAAGCCGCCTTCCGGCCACAGCGCATAATCCGGGATGACGCCGACCCGCTGCCAGCCCAGGCGCGGATAGATCGCCTCGGCATCGCTGCCGGTTGCCGTATCGAGCACCAGCAGGGTCTTGCCCCACCTTGCCGCCTCGCGTTCGGCGGCCTCCATCAGCAACCGGGCGATGCCGCGCCCCCGGGCGGAGCGATGCACCAGGAGCTTCCTCAGATCGCCGCGATGCGGCTGATTGGTCATCTGCGCGGCCCCCACCTGCACCGTGCCGACAATACTGCCCTCCAGTTCGGCGACCACCAGCAGATTGCCGCCCGTCGCAACGGCATCGGCGACATCGCGCCAATAGTGCTCGGCCTCTTCAGGCCCATAGGGCTGCATGAAGCCGACGGAGGCGCCGCCGGCGACGCAATCTGCAAGCACTTGCGCAAGCGCCGGAATGGCGGCGCGCGCCTCCTCGGCGGAAAGGATACGGATATCGGGCATGGTCTTCTCCTGAACTGAAGCTGTTAGCGGCCGCCGCGATCGAGCACGACGCAATAACGTGCCGGCGCGTTGCCGGGATTGTGGAAGACATGGCCTTCGCCGACCGGCATGAAGAGGCAATCGCCTGGGCGCAGCCGGTAGACCACCTCGCCTGCCGTCATCTCCAACTCGCCGTCGAACAGCCAGATATGCTGGGTCATGCCATGGGAGGCGGCATGCGGGGGAAAGCTGACGCGGGCGCCAGAGGGGAACTCGATTTCGACGATATCGACGTCGGAGGCGGTGCCGGGTGCCGAAACCGACCGCCTGAGATAACCGGTCTCCGGATCGCGCCAGACCTGCTGCTCCTGCCGGCGGGCAAGCGGCGAGGCCTGCTCCCCCTCCTCCGCAAAGAAGGCAGACAACGACAAGCCGAGCGCGGCGCAAATCCTCGCCAGCAGCGAGGCGGTGGGGCTCGCCTCCGCCCGCTCGATGCGCGAAATCATCGCCCGGCTGACGCCGGAGGCCGTGGCGAGATCGTCAAGGGTCAATCCTTTGTCCAGCCGCAGCTTGCGGATACGGATGCCGATTGCCTGTTCCAGTTGCTCTTCCATATCCGATCCCAGATTCTACTATAAGAGAAATACATGATCTGATGATGGAATCAAGCCGCGACGGAGGCGGCAAACCAATCTTGCTTTCGCCTCGGCGTCACCGATATATGGCAACGCAATTCGATGGGAGAGAGTGATGGACGCCAGCACGCAGAGCACGGAACTGACGGAAAGCTTCACGGCAGCCGCCTGGGACAGGATCGCGCCCATCATGGCCGAGATCGAGGTGCTGCCGCTGCTCACGCGCCTTTCGGACGGCACGCTGCCGCCGGAGGTTTTCCGGCACTACATTCTGCAGGATGCGCTTTACCTCAAACATTATGCGCGCTGCCTTGCGATCGTCGCTGCCAAGGCGCCCGACAATGCGCAGGTGCTGCGCTTTCTCGGTTCGGCGCAGAAGGCGATCACCGTCGAGCAGGGCCTGCATGCCGGCTTCCTCACCCAGTTCGGCATCACTTCCGAAGATGTGACAGCGGCCGAACCGTCGCCTGCCTGCTTTGCCTATACGAATTTTCTGCTCGCCACCGCCTATCATCGCTCCTACGCGGTGGCACTTTCTTCAATCCTGCCCTGCTTCTGGATCTATTGGCATGTCGGCGAGGCGATCAAGAGCCGGCCGGCGATCGAGGGCAATGCCTTCCAGGCCTGGATCAATACCTATGGCGATCCGCAATTTGCCGCCGGCGCCCGCGAAGTGATCGCGCTGACCGATATCGCCGCTCGCGCCGCCTCGCCGGCGGAACGCACAGAGATGACCGATGTCTTCGTGCGCGCCTCGCAATATGAATGGATGTTCTGGGATTCGGCCTGGCGGCTGGAGACCTGGCCGGTCTGACACGCCTCCGTCCGGCCCGCAAAATAGCGTAAACAGCGGGATAATTACCGCTTTGCGGCAGGGGGCGGCGCTGCTATATGGCGCGCATGAGCACCAATTCGACCACTCCGCTGTCCCATATCCGCAACTTCTCGATCGTGGCCCACATCGACCACGGTAAATCGACGCTGGCCGACCGCCTGATTCAGACGACAGGCGGCCTTGCCGAGCGCGAAATGTCCGAGCAGGTGCTCGACAATATGGATATCGAGCGCGAGCGCGGCATCACCATCAAGGCCCAGACCGTGCGCCTGCACTACCAGGCAAACAATGGCGAGAAATACATTCTCAACCTGATCGACACGCCCGGCCACGTCGACTTCGCCTATGAAGTCTCGCGGTCGCTGTCGGCCTGCGAGGGCTCGCTGCTCGTCGTCGACGCCAGCCAGGGCGTGGAAGCGCAGACGCTCGCCAACGTCTACCAGGCGATCGACAACAATCACGAGCTCGTCACCGTGCTCAACAAGATCGACCTGCCGGCCGCCGAACCCGACCGCATCAAGGAACAGATCGAGGAAGTGATCGGCATCGACGCTTCGGAGGCCGTGCTGATTTCGGCCAAAACCGGCCTCGGCATTCCCGACGTGCTGGAGGCGATCGTCAACAAGCTGCCAGCGCCGAAGAGCCCGGGCGGCGACAAAGCGCCGCTGAAGGCGCTCCTCGTCGACAGCTGGTACGACACCTATCTCGGCGTCATGGTTCTCGTGCGCATCATCGACGGCGTGCTGACCAAGGGTCAGACCATTCGTATGATGGGCACGGATGCGAAATACCAGGTGGAGCGTGTCGGCGTGCTGACGCCGAAGATGGTCAATGTCGACAGCCTCGGCCCCGGCGAGATCGGCTTCATCACCGCCTCGATCAAGGAAGTGGCCGATACCCGCGTCGGCGATACGATCACCGAGGACAAGCGGCCGACCGCACAGGCACTGCCGGGCTTCAAGCCGGCGCAGCCGGTGGTGTTCTGCGGCCTGTTCCCGGTCGATGCCGCCGATTTCGAGGATCTGCGCGCCGCCATGGGCAAGCTGCGCCTCAACGACGCCTCCTTCTCCTTCGAGATGGAATCGTCTGCTGCGCTCGGCTTCGGCTTCCGTTGCGGCTTCCTCGGTCTGCTGCATCTCGAAATCATCCAGGAACGGCTGGAGCGCGAGTTCGACCTCGATCTGATCGCCACCGCCCCGTCGGTGGTCTACAAGATGTTCATGACCGACGGCTCGGAGCGCGAGCTGCACAACCCGGCCGATATGCCCGATGTCGTGAAAATCTCGGAAATCCACGAACCGTGGATCCGCGCGACGATCCTGACTCCGGACGATTATCTCGGCGGCATTCTGAAACTCTGCCAGGACCGGCGCGGCATCCAGATCGAGCTCACCTATGTCGGCACGCGCGCGATGCTGACCTACGACCTGCCGCTCAACGAAGTCGTCTTCGATTTCTACGACCGGCTGAAGTCGATCTCGAAGGGCTATGCCTCCTTCGACTATACGCTCACCGATCACCGCGAGGGCAATCTCGTGAAGATGTCGATCCTCGTCAACGGCGAGCCGGTCGACGCGCTGTCGATGATGGTGCACCGCACCGCCGCCGAAAAGCGCGGCCGCGACATGTGCGAGAAGCTCAAGGAGCTGATCCCGAAGCACATGTTCAAGATCCCGATCCAGGCGGCGATCGGCGGCAACGTCATCGCCCGCGAGACGATCTCGGCGCTTCGCAAGGATGTGACCGCGAAATGCTACGGCGGCGACGCCACCCGCAAGCGCAAGCTGCTCGACAAGCAGAAGGCCGGCAAGAAGCGCATGCGCCAGTTCGGCAAGGTCGAGATTCCGCAGGAAGCCTTCATCGCCGCGTTGAAGATGGGCGACGAGTAACGCTTCTCAATGGCAACTGATGCGCATATAGTGTGCGCATCAGACCAAGGAGATCGTCATGGCGCAGCATGCGAGAAAAGCAGCGAACCTCTCTCTGGATGAGGGCCTCGTGTCGCAGGCGCGCGACCTCAAGATCAACATATCCAGGGCGGCGGAAGATGGAATCGCCAAAGCCATAAAGGCGGAACGCGAGCGGCTGTGGCGTATCGAGAATGCCGAGGCTATCGCTGCTTCCAATGCCTACGTCGAAAAGCATGGCCTACCGTTTCAGAAATATCGACAATTCTGATGGCGCGGTTTCACGTCTACAATCTCGTGCCTACCGATGCGCTTGCTCTCGATCTGCAGTCAGATCTGCATGGCGAGCTCACGACCCGGATCATGGCGCCGATGCTTCCGCTGGAAGCTCTTCCCAAAATAATGCGTCAGCTCAATCCGCAATTCGTGATCAATAACGTGCCATACGTGATGGCGACCCAATTCATCGGTGCAATTTCGATAAAGGAGATCGGTGTCGTCGCCGCAGATCTCACCTCTGACAGCGATCGTATCATCAGCGCCTTGGACTTTCTTTTCCAGGGCTTCTGAGGATCACCCTCTCGCCATATACTCCTTGACCAACCCTTCATAGGCCGCCATCTCCGGCAGTGCGGCGTAGCTGTGCACCGCGCCGGTCTCGGCAAAGGCCAGCTTCTCGCTCGTCCAGGTCTCGATGAAGGGGGTGAACCAGCTGGGATCGTCGAGCATGGTGACACGCAAATTGACGAACCAGTCCATGCCTTCCGGGCGGGTGAACATCCAGCTCATGCAATGCGGGCAGAAATAATGTTTCGTAACGCCGTGCAGGCCGCCGATGACGGGCTCGCCTTTCGTCACCTCGAAACCTTCGCTGGGGATGGCGGCGCTCAGCGAATAGGCGCTCGCGGTCATCTTCTGGCAGCCCGTGCAATGGCAGGCCATGGTCAGCAGCGGCGGCGCGCTGACCTTCAACCGCACCCGGCCGCAACGGCAGCCGCCTTCCATGGGTAGGTTCTGTGCTGTCATGATATCTCTCCCCTTGGCCACGTGATCTAGCGGAGCCGGCGCCATTGTCGAGGGAGGCGAGGCAGGCCGAATTTCAGACGGCGTTTATCCGACGCGCCGGGTTGCCGACCACGGTGGCGCCCGCCGGCACATCCCTGGTCACCACGGCGCCCGCGCCGACGATCGCACCATCGCCGATCGTGACGCCGCCGAGGATGATGGCGCCACCGCCGATCCAGACATCGCTGCCGATCGCAACCGGCCGGGCGATCTCGATGCCGGCGCTGCGAAGGGCGGCATCCTTGTGATGTTCGGCGCAATAGATCTGCACGCCGGGACCGAACATCGTGCGGTCGCCGACGGTCACCCGGCCGGAATCGAGGATGACGCAGCCGGCATTGAAATAGACGCGCTCGCCGAGCGTGATGTTGATGCCGTAAGAGCAGTGAAACGGCGCTTCAATGAAGACATCGGGGGCCACGCCCGCAAAGAGCGCCCTCAGGGCTGGCGCCATGGCGCCGCGCGCGTCCGGCGGCCGCGTGTTGTGCGCATGGACCGCCAGGCGCGTCTGGCGGCGCAAGAGATCGAGGTCGTCGTCGAGGCAGCAATACCATTCGCCTGCCGCCATCTTCTCGCGTTCGCTCGCCCGCATTGCGTCGCCTCTCAAGCCGAGGCCTCCGCCAATATTCCGATCTCTGCCGGTTCGATCAGGCTGACCCAGGCACGCGCGATGGCAAGGCCGGCGACATCGGCGGCGACGCCATGCCGCGCTGCCAGTTCGGCATGGTTCTCCAGCCAACCGGGGGCGATGCGGGCGATCGTATCAGGGAATTCCGCCTTCCATTGCTCAACAACTGCTCGGTCGGCCTCGAAATGGAACTGGGTGCCGTAGACGGCGCGACCGATGCGAAAGGCCTGGTTCTCGGCGACCGGGCTCGTCGCCAGACGCACCGCACCTTCGGGCAGGGAAAACGTGTCGGCATGCCATTCGAAAATGGTGAATTCACCGCCAAGCGCCGACAGCAGCGGATCGGCCCGGCCTTCCCCGGTGACACCGATCCCGTGCCAGCCGAACTCACGGGCGGTGCCGAGATGATTGTCGGCACCATAAGCGCGGGCGAGGATCTGGCTGCCGAGGCAGATGCCGAGCACAGCCTTGCCGGCATCACCGAATCGGCGCGAAAGCCGCACGAGCTCCGGCAGATAGGGATGCGTCTCGTCATCCAGCGCGCTCTGCTCGCCACCAAGAACGACCAGTGCGTCGTGGCCGGAAATATCCGGCGGCAAGACGCCGTCCTGCCACACGCGGAACCACTCGATATGAGCTCCCGCCTCATCGAGCGCTCTGGCAAGCGCGCCGAGACCGGTATTCCTCATGTTTTCGATGACTGCTATCCGCATGGGATCTCCCCGGTATGACCGACTATGGAAGAGACCATGCCGGCGAACGACGCGCAAGATGCTTGCGCGCCATTGCGTGAGCACGCCGCAAGGGCTTAAATCCACGCGAACGAAAGGAAATCGCCATGACCGACAAAGCCCGCGTCTCGATCCTCTACTGCACCCAGTGCAACTGGCTGCTGCGCGCCGCCTGGATGGCGCAGGAACTGCTGCACACCTTTTCCGACAGCCTCGGCGAAGTGGCGCTGATCCCCGGCACCGGCGGCAATTTCGAGATCCGCGTCAACGGCGACCTGATCTGGGAGCGCAAGCGCGACGGCGGTTTCCCCGGGCCGAAGGAGCTGAAGCAGCGGGTTCGCGATATCGTCGAGCCCGGCCGCGATCTCGGCCATGTCGATCGCGCCTCGCTGGAAAGCTGACCGCAGCGCTCTCAGCGATAGGGCGAGCGGCAGACCCTGTAGACGCCCTCATAGGTGAGGAAGCGATCCGTTCTCGGATTGTAGGAGCGGTATTCATTGGTGCACCAGGCGATATGCTTGTTCGGAGCGTTCGGCTGCACCCGGCGCACCGGCGGCGGATCATAGGTCAGCTGTGGCTGCCCCGCGGCACCCGGCAGGTAATAGGTCGGTCCCGCGCCGCGCGGGCGGTAATTCGGTTGGACATAGGCGGGGCGATGCCATTGCTGCGGCCCGAAACCGAAGCAGCCGCGAAAATCGCAGAGCGTCGATCCGGTGTTGAGCGGCCCGACTCCCGGCTTGCCCAGCTTCAGCGAATCAGCGCCGGCCACGGCTGGCGCGAAAACAGCGAGGAGACCGGCGAACAGAAGCGTGCGGGCAACGGGCATGGGGCATTCCCTTCGATATTTCCCCTATATAGGGCGTACCGAGTGAAGCGCTATGCCTGCCCTCCGGCAACTCCCTCGCATGTGATCAACTGTTTTTCGCCAACTGTCAGAAAAACTTCAAAAACCCGGTTGACAGTCAGGAGCCGCCCCCTTACATCGCTCTCCGTCGCCCAGATGGCGGAATTGGTAGACGCGCCAGCTTCAGGTGCTGGTACCCGAAAGGGTGTGGAGGTTCGAGTCCTCTTCTGGGCACCATTCCCGTTTCAGGCCGCCTTAAGCGGTCAGGAAACAACGCAAAGAAGCCCGGTTTTTCCGGGTTTTTTTATTGCCTGATATCTACCGCGCCGCCCGGCTCTCAAGCTCAGCCCATGCGGATCAATTTGCGCCGGCGTGGCGTCCCTACCGGGCAGTTCGCTGCATTTGCGTCTCCTGCGTCGGCACGCTTTGGCCGGAGCAATGACGGCGTCGTCAGTGAGCTTTACGCGGCCATTTCGGCCATCGTCTTGCCGCTGTCGGGAATAACGGTCAGAACCCCCATGCCGGCTTCTCTGGCGGCCCTCAGAAGCAATTCCCTGAGTTCGTTCATCCCCGCCTGCCCCATGACGGCATCGGCGCAAGCCTTCACCGCCGCGACATATTCCTCTCCATCTTCAAACGGCCAGTCCACCATCAGAACTTCGGCTGCGTCCCGGAGCGTCCTGACGATCCTGCGCTGGTGCCGGGCTCCGACAAAGAGAACAAGAGGCGCAAAATCCGCCGATGTGTTCCATTGCATGGCATTTTCTCCCCAAGAGTTAGAATATTAGTAACAATGCAAGAAGCATGCCGGGGAGGCGATCGGCCTCTACAGGCGGCTCGGCTTTGCAGTGGCCGAAAGCCTGCCGCTGCGGCGCACCGAGGAAGAGGGCGCAGTCAAATATTCGATCGTCGATCGACCGGACGTCAATGCCGGCTTCGACTATCTGAGGATGGAGCTTCCGAGAGAATATTTCCGACAGGTACATCCGGCGGCTTTGCCGACCGGCTGAAGCGCCTAACGCACCGGCTGATAGTGGCCGCGCAACGGGACCTTGTCGTCCATCGAGATGAAGCCGTCGCGTTCGCAGACATACATCAGCGTCGGCATGCCGCCCGAGCGGAAGATCTCGTCATAACGGCGGCGGATCTGGACGGTTTCAGTGCGGCAATTGTAGGATTCCTCCTCCTTCTTGTCCGGCTGCGCCTTGACGCCGGGCAGGCCCTTGTAGGGGTAGAGGGGCTGCACGCCGGAATCGAGTGATTTCGTCCAGTCGACGGCAAAGGCCGACGCGGGTGCCAGGCTGGACACGGCAACGAGCGACATCAGAAGCATCATCACAAGCCGCATTGGAATTCTCCTGCCGGCAATAGGCCGTTCACAGCATGTAGGAGAACCGGGGATCGTGATCAAGCAGCCGCAGCCGGCGATTTCCTGAAATAGCTTCTGACGACGGGATGGCTGAAGAGGCCGGCGAGGATCGCAAAACCGGCGCCGACGACGAAACCGGCGAGAAGACCGCCGATGACGCCGGCGATGAGCAGGATCTTCTTTCCCGGGCCATCGGCCTTCACAGGCGGCTCGGCCGGCGAGATGACGCGAATGTTACTCTGATTGAGGTTCTGCTCCTCGCTCGTCTGGCTGGAGCGCTTCAGCACCGTCTCATAAATATCGCGCGCCGCCGTCGCCTTGCGCTGCAATTCGTTCAATTCCACCTGCTTGTCCGAAGTGCTCGCCTGCAGCGCCTTCTGGACGGCGAGCTCCTTGGCGATGCTGTCCTCGGCGGCCTTGGCCTGCTCGTATTCGCCTCTTGCCGACGTCGCGAGCCGCTGCAACTCGCCCTTGATTTCGCCTGATATGCTCTGCAGCGAGGAGCGGGCCGCCTGCAGCCGCGGGTGGCGCGTGCCCATCTGGCTTTCGAGGCTGCCGACGGCAGCGGCCTGGGTGGCATATTGCTGCCGCAGGCTGACCAGCGGCGAAGTGACGCCGCCCTCCGCCTGGTTGCCGGCGACGATGTCCTCGACGCGAAGATTGGCGACGGCATCGGCGCGGGCCTTGGCCTGGATGGTCTTTTCCTGGGCCGTCACCAGCATCGTGTTCAGCGAGACGAGCCGCTGATCGGAAATCAGATTGCCCTCGGTGGCGGCCATGTCGTTGTCGGCGCGGAAGGTTTCGACAGCCTGCTCGGCCTCCAGCACCTTCTGGCGCAGATCGTCGAGGCGTCCGTCGAGTGTCGATGAGGTGTTTTCATAGATGGCGGTCGAGGCGCTGTTCTCTTCCTCGGAGAAGGAGGTGACGACCTGGTTGGCAAGCCTTGCCGATTTCTCGGGATCGTTGGTCGTCGCGGCAAGCGAAACGACATAGGTGCTGGCCTGGCGGGTGATGACAAGCGCCTTCTGCAGGGTACCGATGACGGCGGCGCCATCGGTCCGGCCGCCGGTGAATTCCGGATCCTGATCGAGCTTCATGGTTTCGACGACACGGCGCAGCACGTTGCCAGAGGTCAGGATCTGCACCTGGCTGTCGATCAGCGTCGAAATCATTTCCGGCGAAGGGCCCGACGATTGCCCGCCCGCGTCGGCAAGGCCGATCTGGCGCGGATCGAAATAGAGGCTGCTGACAGCGGTGAATTTCTGCCCGATCGAGGGCGCCACAGCTCCACCGGCAACGGCGCCGAGCAGCGCCAGACCGAGCACGATCAGCCGTCGGCTCCAGATCGCGGCAACGCTGGAGCGGAGATCGAGAAGCGGTGCGGCCGATGCGAAGGCCGCGGCCGACGGCGTATCGACGACAGGCTGTTTCATGGGCGCAGTCAGGGGCACAGGTGGGGCCGGAGGCGCCGGGCGCTCGGTTTGGCGGGGCTGCGCGACATTTGCCGGCGGCGGCACAAAGGCGGGAGGGATGGGTTCTGGCGCCGGAGGGACGAAATCGTCCGGACGGACCACAGGACTGCGCGTGCGCACGCCTTCCGGCGCAGTCTGAGGCGACTCATAACTGCGCCAGCCAGGGAGCCGGCTTACCCTGTTCCTGTCATACTGGTTCATACGCGCACTCATGTCCCGCCCAGCGTCAAAGACTGAAGCCGAGGTGCGGAGACTTTAGAAATTCTTAGCTAACGGACCGTTAAAATAATCTGAGCGACGCCGATGTGGCGATTTGCCTGGATTACGAGGGTAAGCATGAGGACGAGACGACATCTGACGGCGCTGCTGCTTGCGGCCGCTCTCGCCCCCCCGCCGGCCTTTGCGGCCGACGCGCCCTGTTATCGCGGTGTCAATCTTTCCGGCGGCGAATATGGCGACCGCGACGGCGTCTACGGCACGAATTATACCTATCCCAGCGAAGACACGATCGGCTATTTCGCCGAAAAGGGCATGTCAATCATCCGGCTGCCCTTTCGCTGGGAACGGCTGCAGCCGGCGCTCGGCGGACGGCTCGACGAGGACGAACTCAAGCGGATCAAAGATACGGTCGGCCTGATCCGCAAGCACGGCATGGCCGTGCTGCTCGACCCGCATAATTTCGGCTATTACGACAAGGTGCAGGTCGGCACGGCGCCGGCGACCGACGCGGCCTTCGCCGACTTCTGGGCAAGGCTCGCGGTCGAATTCGCCAATCGGGACGGCGTGCTCTTCGGCCTGATGAACGAGCCGCATGATATCAAGGCGACCGACTGGCTCGATGCCGCCAATGCGGCAATCCGCAGCATCCGCGCCGTCGGCGCGCGCAACCTCATCCTGGTGCCGGGCACCGCCTGGAGCGGCGCTCACAGCTGGGAACAGGACGTGATCGGCGGCGCCAACGGCACGGTCATGCTCGGCGTGCGCGATCCGCTCGACTTTTACGCCTATGAGATCCACCAATATCTCGACATCGATTCCTCCGGAACCCATCCGACCTGCGAGGGTGCTGGCGCCGCGGCAGAAGCGATCGCCGGTGTCACAGCCTGGCTGAAGAACAACCACAAGCGCGGCTTTCTCGGCGAATTCGGCGCCGCCGCCGACAAGGACTGCATGAGCGGGCTGACCGAGATTTATGCCACCATGTCCGATAATGGCGACGCCTGGCTTGGCTGGTCCTATTGGGCCGCGGGCGAATGGTGGCCGGCCGACGAGCCGTTCAACGTCCAGCCGCAAAAGGGCACGGAGCGGCCGCAGATGCGGCTTCTCGCCAATTCGGCAAAAGCCAAAACCGGCGCCTGCGCCAGCGTCAAGCCAGCGGGGAAATGACGGTGGCGGTCCTCGACCAGAAGGCAGCTTTCTCTCTAGCCGGCGGCCAAGCGGCGCGGACCGATTATCCCCTGCTCTGGCTCGGCCTGCTGTCGGTGCTCTACAACGGCATTCTCGCCTTCATCAACCACAACATCATGCCGCTCTCGATGACGCATGTCGCCGCCAGCGAAGGGCTTATCATGGCGAGCGCCATCATCTACATCCTGCACAAGGGGATCTACGAGACGGACCTGCCGGCCTTCCTGTTCCTGTTGTTCACGCTTGTCGTGACCATCTATGTCAGCGTGCTCAACCGCATGCTGTTCATCGATCATTTTCGCAATATTCTGATCATCTTCTGCTTTGCCGGGCTCGGCAGTTGGAGCAACGAGAAGACCATGAAGCTTGCCTTTCGCTGGGCAAGCCTGACAGTGATGATCTTCCTGATCTTCGAGATCATCAGCGTGCCGTTCTATGTCAGCATCGTGCATCCCTCCGATTATTTCGCCAATACGCGCGGACTGCTGCCCCTGAGCTACAACACGACCGGCCTGTTCCAGAACGCGCTCGGTTTTCCCGAGCGTTTCTCCTTCGGCATCATCGACCATCGTTCCTCCTCGATCTTCCTCGAACAGGTGTCGCTGGCCAATTTCTGCGGCGTGATCGCGGTCTACCTGATTTCCATGTGGGAAAAGCTCGGCCGCTGGGACCGGCTGCTGATGATCGGCACGGCGGTGCTGATCCTGGTGACGAACGACACGCGCACCATGCTGATCTTCTGTTTTGCCTGCACTGTCGGTTATTTCGTCTTTCCGAAGATCCCGAAGAATTTCAATCTGGCGCTGATGCCGCTGATCGTCGCCGCCGGTTTCCTCGTCTACACCCTGAAACCCAATGCGACCGGCGACAATTTCACCGGTCGCATCAATCTGACGATGAAGAAGATCATGGAGCTCGATCCTCTCGCCATTCTCGGGCTTTCGGTCGACCGGGTCGCCGAATTCGCCGACAGCGGCTATGTCTACCTGATCTACGCGGCGACGATCTTCGGCGTCATCGCCCTATGGCTGTTCGTCTGCCTCTTTCCCGCCGGGCGCACGGCGGCACAGCGGCGATGCGCCCATTCACTTTCTCTTTTCATTTTTCTGAATATGATGATCGGGGGAACCGCTGTTTTCTCGATGAAGATTGCCGGCCTCCTATGGTTCGTCGTCGGATATATGCGCTTCCACGACAGCCCGCGCATCCGGCAGGATGGAGCGGCGGATGTAAAGAGTTGACCGCAGCGGCACGGCGCCCGCGCGAGCCCGAGGAGCAAGACGCTCGATGCTTGTCCAGCTTCAATATCTGCGCGCCGTCGCGGCGCTGATGGTCGTCTATTTTCACGCCATCTTGCAGCTTGCCAAGGTCAATCCGGCGATAGACGCCACCGCCTTCCTCTATGGTGAAACCGGCGTCGACATCTTCTTCGTGCTCAGTGGCTTCGTCATGTGGCTGACGACAAGCGGACGAGCGATGAGCCCCATCGATTTCGCCCGCAGGCGCATCAAACGCATCGTCCCGCTCTATTGGCTGGCAACGCTGTTTTCGGCTGCCGTGGCGCTGGTGGCCCCGTCATTGCTGAAATCGACAGTGTTCGACCTGCCGCATCTGATTGCCTCTCTATTGTTTCTGCCATGGACCAATGCCGCCGATCCGAGCACGATCACCCCCGTCGTCGTGCCGGGCTGGACGCTGAACTACGAGATGTTCTTCTATCTCGTCTTCGCGCTGCTGCTGCCGCTCTCGGAAAACCGCCGCATCCCGGCCATGTTTGCCGTCTTCACCGTCATCCTAATCGCCTGCCGGCTGCTGCCGGAGATGACGGCCACCCGGTTCTACGGCGAGCCGATCATCCTGGAATTCCTTGCCGGCACCGTGCTCGGCTGGCTCTACCGGCAGAAGGTGGTTCTGCCGAACCGCTGGGCATGGGCGGCGCTGGCGATAGGCTTTGCGTTCCTCTTCATCAACGAGGCGCTGATGCGGCCGGAAAGCCGGTTCTACGCCTGGGGAATCCCGGCGATCTTCATCGTCTACGGGGCGGTCTCCATCGACTTTTCAAGGCTGCCGATCCTCGCATGGCTGAACTATCTCGGCGATTGCTCCTACAGCATCTATATCACCCACGCCTTCACGCTCGCGTTTCTGAGGGTCGCCGCCGACCGCCTGCCGATCGGCATCCTGCAGCAGCCGGTGCTCTTCGTGATCCTGTCGCTGGTGCTCTCGTCCATCGGCGGCGCCATCATCCACGAGATCACCACGCCGCGGCGGAAAGTCGCGGTGGCAAGCCGTCCGCCGGCCTAAAATCGGCACCCGAGGCGAGAATACGCATCCCGGCGGCGCTGGCGGCACAGTTTTTCGCGTAACTTCTCCTAAGCTGGGCCCAACGTGAGAGAACTTGCAGACGCATGATGGTTTGCCTTGCAATTTGTCGCATGAATGAAAGCGCACCGGCCTGTTCGCGGCCCGGGCTTTGATCTAAGCACGGCGGCGGCCTTGAAGAGGGAAGAGGGAGAGACATGAGAAGCTATGTATTGACGGTATCCTGCAAATCGACGCGCGGCATCGTTGCGGCGATTTCGAGCTATCTGGCGGAAAAGGGCTGCAACATCATCGACAGCTCGCAGTTCGACGATCTTGATACCGGCAAATTCTTCATGCGCGTCAGCTTCATTTCGGAAGAGGGTCTGTCCGGATCGGAGATCGGCGCCGATTTTGCCG
>NZ_LOKU01000057.1:0-18397 GCF_002211295.1 Rhizobium sp. N122
GTTCAATGGAACGGCGGACGGAGACCCAGGCTCTCCCACGGGCTTGGTGTCCCAAAGGTGCAACGGTCTTCCATCCGCCACCGCAATAGGCAGTACTACGCCAATAGCGGGTAAAGGGAAGTTACAAGGTCGAGACGGAGCTGGAATGCTCGGCGGCCAGGGTGGCGGCGGAAAGCATCGCTGATGAGGATGGCCGCCCGCAAAGCCGATCACCCGCTACAGCGCAATGAAACGCGCGGGCGCTCGGCTTTACTCCCTACCGTCACCTACGCCACGTACTGGGACACGATCCAGTAGAACGGCCACCTTTTCCCGCGTGCAAGTGGCCATATGGGGGTGGCGTAATAACCAGGCATACGCGAGGTCGGTATGGCAGGTTTGATCTCTCCTTCCAGGTCGCTCGCGTCATAGATCGCGACGACGCCGGGCACCGAGAACGCATCGCCGACATCGATGTTCAGGATTCGGGCATGTGGCTGGTCGGAGCGTCGCAATGCGATATGCAACATACCGCGGCGCCATGTCATCGACATACTGACCAACACCCGTCAGCAGACCTGGATCTTCGGTGCGCTTGTCCCGCTTGCCGACAAGTTTGGGCCGCAGCTCGACGGAATGGTCCTGCTGGCTCATTCGTAGAACTCCACACCCTTTCGCAACTCTTGCCATTGCGCGTCGTCGTGGCCGAAAATGATAGAAGCTCCCCGCTCCCGAAGAGCTTTCAGGCGAGCGAGTGCCTCTGCGGCGAGTTCGATGTTCCAAGTATTTCTCGGAGCGATACCGGTGTCGACGCTCGCCTGGAGCGGGGCAGCATCTGAAGCGAGTATAAATGAACCATCTTTTTCCAGCTCGACACGGGC
The DNA here is from genome assembly GCF_002211295.1 of Rhizobium sp. N122. NCBI lineage: Bacteria > Pseudomonadati > Pseudomonadota > Alphaproteobacteria > Hyphomicrobiales > Rhizobiaceae > Rhizobium > Rhizobium sp. N122. The sequence continues at coordinate 861 of NZ_LOKU01000057.1, forward strand.
GACGGTCATTCCGGGGGTATGACCCGGCATGGGCAGCAAGACGATGCGCCCGTCGCCAAAGACGTCATGCTCGGCATTGAAGGTCTGGAAACCCTGGGGCTGGTCCCATTCTCCTCGAAGATAGCCTTGATTTTCTGCACCGCTTGCCGTGGCGGCCTGCGCCTCCGCTTCGTGGCAGAGGATCGTTGCGCGCCGAAAGTACGCGTTGCAGCCGCAATGATCGGGATGCAGATGTGAACAGATCACAACATCTATGTCCTCGGGATCGAGAGCAAGAGTCTTCAACTGATGAACGACCGTCCGCTCTGGCGAAAAGATCGGGGTCATAACCTTGCTTAACCCACCCCATCGCGCGCCTGGATCGATGGCGGCCTCTGGATTGCATCCGCTATCGAACAGCGCGTTGCCTTGGGGATGGCGCATCAGGGTGGCGTGAACCGGCAATTCAATCGCTTCTTCCTTCAGCGCCCCAGGGACGTAAATGGACCGGCGCATACGAAGCCGGCCGGCCTCGAGAAAATGCATCTTCATCTTAAAGGTCCTCTCTTGCTAGCCAGTTCGCGGACGGCGTTGACGATGTTTTCATAGCCCGTACAACGACAGATGTTTCCTGAGAGCGCTTCCCTGATCTTATCATCGGTTTCCAGCGGATGGTGGCGAAGAAGGTCGATGATCGCCACGATGAAACTGGGCCTACAAATTCGCATTGCAGGCCATGATGCTGGCGGAACGCTTCTTGGATTCGTCCGAGTATCGGCGCTTCCCTGGCCATGGTTTTCGATTTCGCTCCCGTCTGCCTGCACTGCAAGCATCAGACAGGAGCGTGCGCTCCTTCCATCGAGAATGACGGTGCAGGCACCGCAAACGCCATGTTCGCACCCGACATGGGTTCCGGTCAGGCAAAGGATCCTGGCGCAGGAAGTGGCTCAGCAGCGTTCGTGCTTCGATCGTGCGCGTCATATACGCTTCGTTGACGCTGACGGTGATCGTCTTCTCACTCATCTTGCTTGAAGCCTTTCGTGGTTCGCGCGGCTCCAGGCGGCGCGAAGGGCCCGTTTGGCAAGGACGCCTGAGAGACGCCTGCGGTAATCTGCAGAGGCATGGATATCCGTGTTGGGCGTGAGGATTCCAGCCAGGCGATCCGCCACCGTATCGAGAGCCGGCTCGGAAACATCCGTCACCTCGATGATGCCCTCGATCTCTTCAAGCCGCAGCGGGGTTTCACCAACGCCCATCATGCCAACGCGAACGTCAGACGCCCTGCCATCTACACAATGCAGCGTCGTCGCAAAGCAAGCGAGTGCGAAGTCCCCGTGGCGTTTTGCAAACTCCTCAAATCCCCATCCGGCATCCGGTCTCATCGCGTCGAGCTCGACGCGAATTACAAACTCGTCCGGTTCCAACGAGTTGACCAGCGATCCGACAAAAAAATCGGCTGCAGGTATTTCGCGTCTGCCGCGCTGAGAGGAGGCGATGACCGTCCCACTGAGGAACCGTGTCATCATCGGCATCTCGGTCGCTGGATCCGCATGCGCGACGCTGCCGCCGAAGGTGCCGCGGTTGCGCACGGTCATATGGGTGACGTGATGCATCGCCTCATGCACGATCGGCAAGTGTTGGCGGATGATCGGGTCTGTCGCGGTCATGTGATGGCGTACCGTCGGCGCCGATTCTCACCCGATCTCCGTGCAGTTCGATCCGATCTCCATGAACCGACGTTACTACGCGCGGCGCCCAAAATCCCGCGGCCCTGCTCGGATGGATACGATCTCTCTGAGCAGTTCGAGGTTCTCGCCGGTCATGGTGGCCACGTCTTCGATCGTGCAGATATGCATCGAACGAGCCATCAGGCGGCCTTTTGCGCAGTGGAGACCGTCGGAAGCATATTCCACGTCAACAGGTCTTCAAGCCTATCTACCGGTTAATCTTTGATCTGGGTTAGGACGTCCGTGAGGTAGCTCTCGGGGTTGCGGCCATGCAGTTTGTCCGTTCCAATGATGGTCAAGATATTAGCGTTGCGCTATCCCGTTGGTAATTTGCATCGTGTAAGTCTTCACTCCTGATGCTCGTTCTCGGGCCGCGCCACGCAACGTGCGGCCCGTCTTTCGGTTTTCTCAACCCGGGAAATTGCTACTCGGATTGATTGATTATTACGAGTTTATATGCAACCTTCGGTACGATCGCCGACGGTCGGCGCACATCAGGAGGAAAAACCATGATCCGTACTAATGCAGTTGCAGCACTTGTGTTTGCTGTAGCAACCTCAGCTCTTGCTTTCGATGCAAGCAACTTCAAGGATTTTTCAAGCATCGCATCGGCTTCCAGTAGTTGGCAGAACCAGTCCGGCTCGACGATGATCATTCAAGTCGACTCGTTCGGAAATGTCTCCGGCCAATATGTAAACAGAGCCCAGGGCACCGGATGCCAGAACTCGCCCTATCCGCTAACAGGAAGGGTAAACGGGACGTTCATCGCATTTTCGGTCGGCTGGAACAATTCGACGGAGAACTGCAATTCCGCAACCGGATGGACCGGCTACGCACAGGTCAACGGCAACAACACTGAGATAGTCACGAGCTGGAACCTCGCTTACGAAGGCGGCTCCGGTCCGGCCATTGAGCAAGGACAAGACACTTTCCAGTACGTGCCGACGACTGAGAACAAAAGCCTCTTGAAGGATTAATCTACTCTGCCCTGCCGGCGCTGGCCCGTCAGAGATTGTGGAGCAAGAATTCATCGAATATGGCCAAAGGCTTAGACGAAGCTGCTTTCCCTGCCGAATAAAAGCGCCGCGTGCTCGTCCGCGCGGCGCAAATCCTTATTTGATGAGTTCAATGCGGCCAAAACGGCAAGCTTTCCGGACAAAAGTAAGCATCCGAGGATGCGCCGCCTTGGGGCAAACGCGGCGATCTGATCAAGGTCGTTTGGCACGATGGCCAGGGGGCCTGCCTGTTCACGAAAAAATTGGAGCGAGGAGGGTTTATCTAGCGTGACGGCCAGGGCGCTTGTCTGTTCACGAAGAAGCTGGAGCGCGGCCGCTTCATCTGGCCGTCAGCCGCTGACGGCACGGTGGTGATCACACCGGCGCAGCTCGGTTATCTGCTCGAAGGTCTACAGAAATATCCCTGCTTGTGAGTCTGACGAATCATCACCGGACAAGATCGAGGTGCTGGATCCGAGCCATCCGTTATTTGGACGCTCCTTTAATGTGATCCGTGAGGTGGGACGTAGAGGCGGCAACTTCGCGCCGTCGTATGAGGTTGAACATCGTGGTGGATCGACCTTGCTGATACCCGTGTCTGCGACACAGGGATATGTCGAAGCCTGAAATACTGACGCGCGAAGGACACCATTCGCCCAATTGTGAGGAGAAGGTTTTGCCAATCACTGTGCAACGCCTCCGCCTTGCAGCGGGCATCTAGGTAAAGGCACAGCGCAACAGATGGACACACGAACCTAGTTTGCTCAGCGCCGTACAACTTGCCGCCAGGCTCGATATTCCCGTCAATTGGATTTACGTTCAAATCAGGCGGAAGCGCCTGCTCATCGACCAGCAATCAACCGGAGCATATTTATTCCAAAATTCCCCGGCGGTCGTCAACGCGGTTCGCGACCTTCGCAACCGTACCATTCATCAACTCGATCTGAGAATCATTCAGCCTCACCAGGAGGGGCATCAACATGCGTTGTCGCTGGAGGGAATTAACTGGCGCGCACGGCAGGAAACCTGGCGCCCCAGCCGGGTTTGACTCAATATTTGCATTGAGATTGTTGAGAAATCTGATTCAATGTCGTTATGACATTGCCGCCGCTTACCCTGCCATCGGACCTTGCCAGCGCTCATCCGGCGCTGCTGGCCGAACGTGCTGCGCGGCTGCAAGCTGAGGCGGACGCGGCCAACGCGAAGGCGCGGCTGTCGAGCATTGAGGCGCTCAACGTGCGTTTGCAGTTGCTGATCGGCAAGCTGGAGCGCGAGAAGCACGGGCCGCGCCGCGAGCGCACGTAGCGGCTGATCGATCAGTTGGAATTTGCAGCTCGAAGAGCTCGTGGCGTAGGCCGCCGAGGACGAACTGAGCGTCCAAGAGGCCGCGGCCAGAACGCAGTCCGTGCGCGCCTTCGCCCGCAAGCGTCCAGTGCGCAAGGCGTGGCCCAAAGACGTCGAGCGCGCACGCATCGTCATCGAAGCGTCGACGGCATGTGCCTGCTGTGGCGGCTCGCGGCTGTCGAAGCTGGGCGAGGATGTGACGGAAACGCTGGAGGATACCCCGCGCCGATTCAAGGTGATCGAGACGGTGCGCGAGAAATTTACCTGCCGCGATTGCGAGGCGATCAGTCAGGCTCCCGCACCGTTCCATGCGACGCCCGCGCGGCTTCATCGGCCCTCAGTTGCTGGCGACGATCGTGTTCGACAAGTTCGGGCAGCACATCCCGCTGAACTGCCAGAGCACGCGGTTCAAATGTGAGGCATCGGTCCGTCGACCCAGACCCTGGCCGGTGAATGTTGATCCGAATGTCTTCGAGCTGCGGCAAATGCTGGAGCATCACTGTCGCACGGCATACCAGGAGGCAACGTAGCCGGCTGCGGCGACCCCATGCGAATGCGGGACGTCGCGGACGATGCTACCGACAATGGCGTCCCTTTGATCGACGCCATTCGGCCAGTTCGGCACGATGTAGCCGCGATAGCTGTAGATCCAGGTCTCGCCGGCCACATCGCCCTTTCCAGTGAATTGCAGCTCGACAGGGTCTCCCGGACGCACCGTACCGGTCAATTCCAGCGACCACCCAGGCCCACCAATGGTTCCGCCGACCTTGCGCCGAGCCAACTCGGTCAGCACCAGCGTTCCCTGGCCAAATTCCAGTGCATTGAAATCAACCGATAAATCAGGATTGTTGATCAGGCTGCGATAACTCCAAGTGCCAGTGAAGCTCATAGTTCCTCCCAATGGCGATCGACGCCCTAATGATGGCCGGAAACGGTGCCACCCTGGCCGTCCGGCAGGGTGATCCTGATGTTCTGCATCATGCCCTGGTCCTCATGATCGAGGATGTGGCAATGCAGAACGAACTCGCCGATATAGCGCTGGTAGTCCGTCCGCACGGTGATCGTGTAGCGCGCCGACGGATCGGTGCCGGGATTCTTGATCCACAGCGTGTCCTTCCAGACATTTTTCAAGCCTGGATATTGCGGATCGCCGTCGTCATCGGCGCCAAGCGCGCTGACATCGTTGCCGGCCGCATCGACAATTTTGATGATCTGAAACGGATTGACATGGATATGGAATGGGTGGCTGACGAAATCCGAGCGGAGCGTCCATTCGTCGACTCCGCTCAGCGGCAACGTCCGGTCGATGCGGTTGGGATCATAAGGTTTGCCGTCAACCTCGAAGAAGGTGGCACCCGGCTGTTTCACATCGATGTTAAACACCAGTTGCTGCTCGCCGGTGACCTCGCCCGCGTCGATGTCCGGATGGGGAATAAAGCTTGAGAGCGACATCTCGTTCTTGAGGTCATCGATAACCTTGCCGGCGACATTCTGTGACATCGTGCGCTCAGCCGCCGAAATCAGCCAATCCTGCAGATAGGTGCCGATCTCGCCATTGACGGCATGGCCGCCTACTGCAGTGACTATGCCGAGAAGCCGTCGGCTTGGAGCCTCCTGGTTGACGCTGGCCGCTGCCGGTGCGGCGCCATCGATGATGCAGTAGTCACCCGCTCCTGGCAACACCACCAGCGCGTCAACGCGGTAGCCCGGTTGCAGGATCGCTTGCTGCCGCATCTGCACCTGCGCCATTGTCAGCCCGTCCTGGGCCACCACCCCATACGGAATAGTATCCTTGCCGCAATTCTGGTCGATCCATCTGTCGGTGTCCGCTGCCGCAAGCGTGCGGAACGCGGTCGTCCCGGTCTTGCGCCGGATTTCGAAATTGATGGTGTCGCGAACCCCGGCGTGTATCATCCGCCACCGCTCGACCGAGCCAGCCTCCGCTGATGCCAACTGACCAAGCACCTGGCCGTTGACGCTGGTGAAGCGGCCCGAAGCCGGCCAACTGCCAGGTCCGAACTGATCGTAGCTTTCGATGCCGCCCACCTGTCCTGGCTGGCAATCATAAGTGATGTCGCCATTGTTATCGGTGCAAGCATATTGAATCTGCTGTAGCACCAAAACCCGTTCGGCGATATCGGAGCCGCCCGGCTGCTTCAATAGGCGGTCGATATCGCCAGTCTCGGTCGGTGTCGGCATGCGATCGCCACGGATGATCAACGCCCCGGACATGCCACTCGACACCTGCAATGCGGTTGATCCGTGTAGGTGTGGGTGATACCAGAAGGTGCCGGCGGGATGCTCAACGGCGATGTTGTATTCATATTGGAACGAAACGCCGGGACGGATTGAGATCAGCACATTATCGCCATTGCCAGACGGATTTACCCAGAGACCGTGCGAATGCAGGTTGGTACCGTTGAAGCAATGGGGGGTATTGGCACTGCCACCGCCGATGCCGCAGGTGGAATCCTGAGGGAACAGGTTGTGAAGCGTTACCCGCACCGTCTGACCGGGCCGTAGATCGATGGTCGGTCCAACCAATGGCGTGTCGGCACCGGATAAGCCGGTCTGGCGGGCGTCTTGATAGCCGCGCAGTTTAACGTGGTCGTACCGCGCCGTGGCCGGATTGTAGATCTGTCGGTCGAGATAGGTAGCGTTCATATCGAGCAGAACCTCGCCCGGAAATGTCTCCCGGCTTTGTTCGAAGGTTTTCAGCATCCCCTGGGATTTTGTGATAGGTTGCAGCATATAGGCCAGGGGGTTAGTCACGGCCCTGGCCTCTTGAGCGACTGCGAATAGCGCATGGGTGACCGAAAAAACGCTCGCCATACCGAAGATCGCAATTTTGTCAGACACAGACAAACAACCCTCCCAAACCTCTGCCCGGAGTTTCCCCGGGTCGAACCGCATCCACAAAGTTCTACTGCGTCACCATGCGTTCACCTGCAATTCGACTTTGACTCGCGCGCTTTCTCGGGAGAAGACAGCTGCCGCCGCGCGACGAGAAAGTTTCAAGACTCATGCCACTCTGGCCGGATCGAGCCTCAGAAGGAATCTTGTGCCTATGCTTCAAGGACTTCCACGAGAGCGCGGTAGGAAGTCGGGCGGAACAGCACCATGGCGCGCACCTGACAAACCTGACAGCAGGTGTAGTAGGCCCGACATTTTTGTGGGGAGCATCGTTACGTGCGGCAATACGCGTCTCACCTTGTTTGTTTGTCGAGCTGCACTCGAGTAACGCCTTGACGCTCATATCGCGGTCACCGCCGCGGGCATTAATGTCGGCGTCACATACCGTTCAACACACCGCCTAATCGGAGAGACACCACGGGCAGACTACGCCAGTTCCTCCGGCTCTCTGCGCTGCGCGACGATCTCGAAACAAGGTTGCTTGCTCGGGAGTATCGCGCCCTGCTCCGCGACGATCATTTCGACGACGGCAGGAGGGAGCCCTTCCACAATCTTCTCCTATGGACGTCTCTTATGGACGTCCAACGCGATATCTCAGATGCACGGAGCCGAGGCCAGCGGCTTCGGCGCTGATAAACGTGAGCCTCGCCCTGCCGGCAAGCCCATCCTCGCCGCCCTCGAATATGGCCGGTGTATTCGACTTGCCTCCGATCGCAGGGAAGGTGACCAGGCTGACCTCGTCAACAAGACCCGCCTTCAAGAAATGGCCATTGGTTTGCGCCCCGCCTTCCAGCATCAAGCGCTTCACACCGAACTCGGTTCCAAGAAGGTCAAGCGCGTTTTTCAGATCGACGCCATCTTTCTCCGAGACGATATAGGAAACGCCAGCCTGGGTGAGGCCCGCCAGGTAAGCATCATCCACGTCAGATCCTGTCAGGACCACAAGGTGAGCTCCCTCAATGTCGCTCTTGTCCCAGCGTAGCCGACCGTCCTTATCCACGATGACAGCGAACTCGCCGGCGTCCGGGTTGGCGATATGGATCGGTCGCGCGGCTGTGCCGGTTGCTTGATAGGGGCGGTCGACGGCGTCCGCGAACTCTTCTCCCGTCGCTCTTCCCGAAAGCCAGGCGTCGGCACCGATCTTCTCATGCAGGCCGTCATAGATCTTCACGAGCTCATCGACCGAATGGCCGGTTGCCTCGGCCCAATCATTGACGATCAATCGGCCATCCAGCGGCGACATCATGTGACAGATTACATAGGGTCTGGGCATTGGATTACTCTCCTCTACAAACATTCCACCGTCAGTGGCCTGCCTTCAACCAGGCTGCGAATTTATCCATCCAGTCGGGGTGCCAACGTGAAAGCGCGGGTCGGTTCAGAATCATGTCATCGGCCGCCCAGCGGATCCGTCTGGCATCTATCGCAGACGTAACCGCGTTATCCGGACAGATGATGTAAAAATTCTCGTCGAGCAGACGGACCAGGAAGTATTCCACCAGTTGCTCTGCGGTCCATGCCTCATCGGGCTTCGCAATGCCCTGCGGCTTGAGCGCGATGTTCATGGGTGTCCACGTGTAGCCAGGGACGAGGAGATGAGCAGATACACGACCTCCCGTCTCCTTCAAAAGCTCGTGCGACAGCTGTTCGGTCAGCACCTTGACAGCTGCCTTTGCCACCGAATAGGCGGCATTGCCTGGAGGAGTTGTAATTCCTTCCTTGGAGCCGATGTTGACGACCGCCGATGGTCGGGCTGCCTTGATCATGTAGGGCACGAAGGCGTGTTGCGCGGCCAGAACACCTCCGAAGGTTACATCGATCTGGCGTCGCCACTTTGCAGGATTGTTCCAAGGGCCGGCTCCTTGCGTTATGCCCGCGTTGTTTACTAGGACGGCCACGTCGCCAAACCGCGAAATCGTTTCGTCCCGCAACCTGGTCAGTGCCGACAAATCTGATACGTCGCCGCTCACGATCAGGATGTCCGTGTCGAGTGTCGAAGTAACATCCTCAAGTGCGTCGGCGTCGAGATCCAGCAGCGCGAGCTTCATGCCGCGGGCCGCGAGAGCCCTCGCGATTGCCAAGCCGATGCCCTTCGCAGCTCCCGTGATGACCGCAACGCGGCCAGGAGCAACGACGCTGTTCATTCTCTCGCTCATTTTTTGTCTTTCCCGTCATTGGACCGTCACCGCTGGAAGGTGTGCCGGACAAGCCGTCGCCGTGGAATTTTTCTCCGAGAAGCGTGCCGGCCGATGGCACCAGCGCAGAGAAGTCCATCAACGCTACTCGGGCGCTTGGGTCGTCGGATCATATCCGCGGGCTGCGAACGACCGTTCGATCGCACTATAAGAATAGGGTAGCGCGACGGCTACTTGAAGTGAGCGGGATCGCACGCACCGATGAGCCGTGTTCACTCAAGGGCCTTCGTGACGTAGGGAATGCCTGGCCAGTTCGACCGCGGACGGGACCAAAAAGGTAACGCACTCCTGGTCCCTGCCAGATCGGTGGATGATTTTCACTCACCGCCCCGATCAATTTTGCTCATGTAACCAATCGGCTCCACGGGCATTTGGTCACCAGCGCCTCGAGACGATCGTGGTGCTGACCAAACCAAAGGAGTGAAATCATGACAGGGAATAAACCACTCGCAATGATCACGGGCGGCTCATCTGGAATAGGCTTCGAGCTTGGCAAACAATTCGCCAAGAATGGATTCGATGTCGCCATTTCAGGCTCAAGCGACAAGGTGAACGAGGCCGCCGATGCGCTACGAAGCCTTGATGCCGAAGCATATCCGTTCAAAGCGGATGCCTCGACGTACGATGGCGTCGAGAGGTTCTGGACCTTTACGCAGGGGCTGGGGCGCCCCTTGGAAGCCGCGGCTCTGAACGTCGGTATCGGTATTGGCGGCGCCTTCGTCGATAACGATCTCGAGGATGAGCTTCGCCTGCTTGCGATCAATGTAACCGGGACCGTCCATATGGCCAAACGCGTCGTCCAACATATGGTCAAGAACGGCCGCGGCAGGATTCTCATCACCTCCTCGGTTTCGGCGACCCTGCCCACGCCATACGAAACCGTTTACGGCCCGTCGAAGGCATTTGGTTATATGTTCGCGGAATCTCTGCGCGAGGAGTTGCGCTCGACCGGGGTCACGGTGACGGCACTCCTTCCGGGCGCCACCAACAGCGACTTCCACGCGAACGCTGGAATGGGCGGTACGAAGCTCGGTGGCCAACAAAAAAACGACAAGACGCTCGTCGCCCAGCAGGGGTTCGAGGCTCTCATGAACGGCATCGACCATATCGTCGGCGGAGATCAGGAAACCAAGCGCCAGGTGTTGGAAAACCGGACGACCCCCGAGCCCGTCAAAGCCGCGCGGCAAGCCGAATTGACCCAACCGCAGTGAAGGAGCATGTCACATCTGAAAAACAAGGTCGCCATCGTCACAGGGGCTTCCTCGGGCATTGGAGCGGCGACCGCCAGAGGATTGGCGGAAAAAGGTGCGCGCGTCGTCCTTGCCGGCCGCAATGAGGAACGCCTCAGTCAGATCGTCGAAGACATCACCGGTTCGGGAGGTATTGCCAGCTACAAGGTTGCTGATGCCACGGATTTTGAGAGTACCAAGGCCCTCGTCGCGTTCGCCACAACGACGTACGGCCCGGTCGATATATTGGTCAACAATGCCGGCCTCATGCTCTTTTCCTATTGGAAGGATGCCGCCGTCGGCGATTGGAACAAGATGATCGATACCAATCTGCGTGGCTATCTGCATGCGATCGCCGCGGTGCTGCCGTCGATGTTGGAGCGCCGGTCCGGCCGCATCCTGAATATGAGCTCTATCGCCGACGTTCATGTCGGCGAGGCGGCAGGGGTTTACGGAGCCACGAAGTTCTTCATACGCGGTATTACCGAAAGCCTCAGGAAGGAGGTGGGCGTGGGTAGCGGGATCCAAGTGTCTATGATCAGCCCTGGCGTGATCGATACCGGCTGGGCCGACAAGGTTCATGACGAGACGGGCAGAAAGATCGCCGGAGAGCTCAACAAGCAGGGTATTCCGCCGTCGTCGGTGGCTGAAGCCGTGGACTATGCACTAGACCAGCCCCCGGAGATCACGATCAACGACATTTCGTCCATCCAACCCGGCAGGACTGGTAGCCCGCGTTTTCGAGAGCTCAGAACTAGAACCTCCGGGACTGTTAGACCGCCTCGCGGAACCAACCGGTGCCGTCTCTCGTGGCTGTGGACACGAAGATCTTCATTGCATGACGATCTAATCCCGGACGTTTTCGTTTTTCAGCGACCGGGCCATCTCCGCCGTCCTTCGCAGGATCCAACATGGATCACTAGGTCAAATTTTTGACTGCTTCCTCGGCCATCACATACCAAATACAGGGCCAGTTAAATAAGGATTGAAGGTGCCGGCCGGCCTGAAGCAAGGTCGGCGCCGGCAAGGGCGATCTTTTTCAGTACAAGTGCGAGTATCCATAACTCATGGTATCAACGCGGGCCGATCTGGCCGACCTTGAAACTTTCGTCGCGATCGCGCGTGCGGGGGGGTTCCGAAAGGCCGCCGCGCTTCGCGGCGTTTCCGGGTCTGCCCTCAGCCACTCGATCAGGGGTTTGGAGGCCCGTCTGGGCGTCCGTCTGTTTCATCGGACAAGCAGGAGCATCAGTCTCACCGCCGCCGGCGAAGTGCTGCTTGCCGAACTGGAGCCCCGTTTCCTCGGCATTCAAGCTGCGATGGATCTCCTAGACAGTTTCAGGAGCGGGCCTACGGGCAGAGTGAGAGTGACCACCCTGCGTGACGCCGCCGAGCTGCTGATCGCTCCTCGACTGCACAGTTTTCGCAAGAGCTACCCAGATGTCGAGGTCGAAGTCAGCGTCGAGGATCGCTTCATCGATATGGTCGCCGAAGGTTTTGACGCGGGCATCCGTTATGGGGGAACGGTTCCCGAGGGGATGATCGCGTCGCGTCTGACATCCGAACTCGAATGGATCGTAGTCGGTTCTCCGGCCTATCTCAACGAACGAGGGCGGCCCGCGCGGCCGGAAGATCTCTTGACGCACGAGTGCATCCGGATCCGAACCGGTACGGATCACCTCTGCAAATGGGAACTTGGCGACGGCGATCGCATGGTTTCTCTCGACGTTCCGGGATTTCTCACGCTCGGAGATTCGGAACTATCTATCCGCATGGCGGAGGAGGGAGGCGGTCTCTTTTATTGCCTGCAGGCCCGGGTCGAGGACAAACTTGCGGCCGGTTCACTCGAAGTCGTGCTGCCGGACTGGACCTCTACCGGGCCGGGTTTTCATGCATACTACGTTTCGCATCGACAGGTGCCGTCCGCTCTCCGGACGTTTCTCGACTACCTTAAGGCGCCGGTTGCGGGCGATTGAAGTGACGGCCAGACGAGACAGCTTCACCAGGCAGGAGAATCGCATATGGATGGTAAGGAGTTGTTTTGCTGAGGCAAATCGACTCAAGAACTCTCCGATAATTTGGAGGTTCGGATGAATCGATTTGCCACCTGTTTTAAAGATCTGCCCGACCCTCGGGAGCGCAACACACGTCATCCGCTGATGTCGATCCTGTTCATTGCCATTGCCGCGATCGTTTGCGGCGCCGAAAGCTGCGCCGACATGGCCGATTCGGCATTTCCAAAAAGAAGTGGCTCAAGACGATCGTGCCGCTGCCCTATGGCATCGCCGGCCATGGCACCTTCTCCACCGTTTTCCGCTGCCTCAATCAGGTTGCCTTCGAAGCCGCTTTACCGAAGCCTTTGCAAAGGGCATGGAAGGCGTGGTGGCGGTCGACGGCAAGGCGGTACGAGGCGACGCCGCTGCCCCTCGTCAAGGTCTGGGCTGCCGGTTGCGGCCTGGTCATCGGCCAACAGACCGCGCCGGGCCGCAACGAGGTCCAAGGGGCGCTCGATGCGCTTGCGCTTTTGTCGCTGGAAGGTGCCATCGTCACCGCCGATGCCCTGCATTGCCGCGCCGATACCGCTCATGCCATCCTTTCCGCCGGCGGCGACTATGCCCTGGCGTTGAAGGCCAATCAGCCCGGCCTCCTGGCACAGACGATTGCTCGTCTGGACGACGTCGAGCCACTCGGCGTCCAGACCGCCGCCGAGAATGACCATGACCGCTGCGAGAGACGCCGTGCCTGCATCGTCGCCGTCAATGACATCGACTTCCCCGGCCTGCAGGCCATCGGATCCGTCGAGGCCACAAGCCGTCATGCCGATGGCCGTCTGACCAGCCATGTCCGCTACTTCCTGCTCTCCACCGTCATGTCGGCTGCCGCCCTGATCGAGGTAACCAGAACTCATTGGCAGATCGAAAACAAACTGCACTGGGTGCTCGACGTCCAGTTCCGCGAGGATGCCGCCAGAAACCGTAAGGATCACGGACCGGCAAACATTGCTCTGTTACGAAAGATTGCCCTCAACCTCATCCGAGCCCATCCAGATAAGGCCTCCATTCGTCGAAAGATCAAGAAGGCAGGGTGGGACGATCAGTTCCTCATCTCTATCATCGCTCATATGCGATAGCCCTGCTTCACCAGGGGAATTTGAGTGCCGGCAGAAAGCGGTCGCTCGCAGCCAGAAAAATAATTGGCAGCAAGATCGCCTGGCATCCTTTAACATGCCGAAAGCGGAAAAAAATACGTGACAGCCTCCGATCCCTCTCTGAGCCGAGGCCATCCATGATGGTAGAGAATCCGCAAGTCTTCGGCTGTCTGACACAACCAGCCGGTACGAATGCGGTACTGCCACGGCTCTCCTCCAGGCGCCCGTTTTTGATCTCTCGATATCTAAATTTGTGCAGACGAGCAGGCAAAGCTATAACGGCAGGATCAACGAATACTGGTAGCTCTCAGACAATCTGGATCGATATCAACCGGAAATGCCTTCATATGTAGGGAGGATTCAAGCACGGCGTGAGGGCGATGCAGACGGACGAGGCGGAGACGTCACGGAAACCCGAGAGCACCTGCATCACCTCGCTCGAGGTTTCCAGGCGGCCTTGTAGGAGACCCGCGGCGTAGTGCCCCGAAAACCCCACCGCGCAAATGCTGATTATGAAAGACAGTACGAAAATGATTACTCTGTAGCCGGAAACGGGACAACAGCCTGTCCATTGTGGTCGATCCTTGTCCATAGGCGGTGAAGAAACTTCATCAATCGGGATCCGCCTCCGAGGGAAGCATCGAATCATCAATGACGACACGAAAGCTGCGCGACCGAGGTTGTCTGTCAACAGATTGTCTGATAAAGCTTGCTAAGGTTCAAACTGTCTCACAAACTTGCGGAGGAATAACTCCGTAACAGAACCGGCGCTGCCGCAGCCGGCACAACTTTCACTGCTGAAATCGATTGCCGCGATGTCCCTTGTTTTCAATGGAAAGCGGTGACCGCATCTCGGCTATGTGAAGGCTTCGAACATGTCGTCGTCCTCGCGACGGCGGGACGCGACGCCTTGATGAACAAACGGGCGTCCTTTTTATGGATGGACGGCTCCATGGCGCCGAGATCACCAGCTTCCCCAATATGCATCTCGAGATGCCGATCTGGGACAGGTAAGTATTGAGATTCAAGAAGCAGAGAAGATGATTGATAAGAAAGCATTGCTCGATAATATGACCTTGGCGGAGCAGGTCTCGCTACTTTCCGGCGATACGTTCTGGTCTTTACCGCCCATCGACCGCCTAGGGATAGGGAGATTGCGCTTGACCGACGGCCCCAACGGCGCCCGCGGGGCGGGGTCTTTTGTCGGAGGTGTGACTGCAGCGGCTTTCCCGGTGGGCATCGCCATCGGAGCGAGTTGGAACCCGGATCTAGCCAAGGAAATCGGCAGTGCCCTAGGTGACGAGGTTCTTTCAAAAGGTGCCCACGTCTCGTTAGCCCCCACCGTTAACATCCAGCGTAGCGTCACAAACGGCCGCAACTTTGAGTGCTTCTCTGAGGATCCGATCCTGACGGCGGAACTTGCAGTCGGCTATATCGAAGGTCTGCAGTCCACGAAAGTCGGTGCCACGATAAAACATTTCGTCGGCAACGAGTCCGAGATTGAACGTACAACCATCTCTTCAGATATCGATGAACGCACGCTGCGCGAAGTCTACCTGATACCCTTTGAGACGGCGGTGAAGCGGGCAAAGGTCTGGGCCGTGATGTCTTCGTATAACAAGCTAAACGGTACTTACACGGCGGAAAGCCATTGGCTGTTGAACGAGGTTCTGCGCGGTGACTGGGGTTTTAACGGCGTGGTGATGTCGGACTGGTTCGGCTCGCGTTCGACCGCACCCACCGTGAATGCCGGGCTGGATCTGGAGATGCCGGGCCCGACTCGCGATCGCGGCTCCAAGCTACTGGCTGCGGTCGAAGGCGGCGAGGTTAGTGTCGAGACGATCCGCGCCTGTGTGCGCAATATCCTGACTTTGATGGAACGCACCGGCGCTATCAACGATCATCGCGAGTTTAAGGAGTACGCCATTGATCGACCGAAACATAGGGCATTGATCAGGCGCGCGGGAGCGGAAAGCGCAGTTCTGCTACAGAATGACGGGATCCTGCCATTGGCTCAGCAAGGTATGGTCGCCATCATTGGACCCAATGCTAAGGTCGCGCAGGTGATGGGAGGCGGCTCGGCGCAGTTGAACCCTCACTATGTCATCAGTCCGTGGCAGGGGCTGGTGGACGCGCTGGGTGAGGAGAATTTGTGCTACGCTCAGGGTTGCAACAATTATCGGTTTCAGCCGCTAATCGAAAACCCCACAACCTTCGAGTTTTTCCAAGGAAGGGAGCTAGCTGGCGAACCGGTGAAGGTCGTCGAGGAACCGTCGAGCCTTGGTGTATGGTTGCCCCCCGTGGCCGAGGGCTTTGTCGATCCCCTTCGCTTTTCGGCTAGAATGCGCACCATCTTCACAGCCTCGGAAGCCGGCATCTATCGCGTCGGACTAACCTCGGCCGGGCTTGGCCGGGTCTATGTGGACGGCAGACTTGTGGTGGACGCTTGGGCTTCCTGGATACGTGGTACCACATTCTTTGAAGAAGGCTGCGAAGAGGTCGTGGGTGAAATCACGCTCGAAGCCGGCCGTACATACGAGGTCGTCGCCGAGTACGCCCGGCACGACCACGTCAACCTCTATATCGCTGCAATTCGGGTAGGAATAGGCAGATTTTCGGCCGAAGCGGAGATTGCCGAGGCAGCAGCCGTCGCGGCAAAGGCTGATCATGCGGTAGTCTTCGTGGGCAGAACGGGCGACTGGGATACCGAGGGCTCCGATCTTCGCGGTATTGCACTTCCCGGTCTGCAGAACCAGCTTGTTGAGGCGGTAATTGCGGCCAATCCGAACACGATCGTCGTACTACAAACCGGTGGACCGGTGGAAATGCCCTGGCTTTCCGGTGCTCGTGCAGTACTGCAATGCTGGTATCCCGGACAGGAGGCTGGCAACGCGATCGCCGATGTGCTCCTCGGCAAGGCCGAGCCCTCGGGCCGACTGGCACAGACCTTCCCCGTGCGCTGGGCTGACAACCCCACACATACCGCGGATGACGCGGTCTATCCAGGTAAGGACGGCCATGTGCGATATGACGAAGGTGTGTTCGTCGGTTATCGGCACTACGACCGCCACGGCATTAAGCCGCTGTTCCCGTTCGGTCATGGTCTCGGTTATTCAAGCTTTGCGATGTCGGACCTGACGGTAGGGCTACCGGACGCTGCCGGCGCGGTGACGGTGACACTGGAATTGACCAACATCAGCGAGCGGCCAGGTTCGGCAGTGGTGCAAATCTATGTCGGCGATGTTGAAGCATCTATACCCAGACCGGTTAAAGAGCTGAAAGCCTTCTCGAAAATTGCCCTGGAACCCGGTGAGAAACGAAGGTTGCGTTTCATACTTGACGCCCGAACATTTGCCTTCTTCGACACGACCGAGCGGCGTTGGCGGATAGAGGCGGGGGAATTTGCAGTGATGGCTGGGTTCTCGGCCACCGACATCCGTTTGAGTTTAACTGTCACGCAAAAGGGCGCTGTCTTGGCGCTCTGAATGTGCCGCAAATCAATGACCATATTGGGCAGTGGTTGAGTTCCAACGTATGCAGTTTTGGCGGTGAAGCTGGGTGAGTTGAGTGAGAGAATGCCTCAAAACCGGTACTTGGTTAATGGCCTGGCCAAACACCGCCTGCGCCTCCAAAAACAGGCAATGTTTTCTGAACGATCGTAAGCGCGATTTTCCCCGCACCTTCTGCAATTGAGTGAGCTTTGGCATGAGGTGTCCACCCAAATAGGTGGACACCAAGGGATGGAAGAAGTGACCTGCCACTGAATTTTCATCCGGCGGCGATTAGAGCCTCGGCGGTTTTGAATACGCCAAGTGGCGCGGTGTGAGCAACCGGCGGAAACGCGAAGCCTTCATCTTGCGTAGCGTTGGAGCCGGTTGCGGCCCGCAACGTCATCTTCGAGCGGGCCGCCTCGTCCAGCAACGTGTCGAGTTGATCGCGGATCGCCGTCAGCTTTAGCCGATCGAGTGTCGCGATGAGTAAATCGTGATCGACGGTCGTCATCACCAGCC
>NZ_LOKU01000058.1:0-15451 GCF_002211295.1 Rhizobium sp. N122
GCCTCGCCCTCCCGTCGATAGCGCCTTACCCACTTATAGACAGTCTTCACGCAGACGCCGAAAGCCGCAGCGACGGCCATCGGTCGCTGTCCTTCCATCAGCACGCGGTGCGCAATTACCGCTCGACTGAGCGGCGTGAGGCGGGCATTCATATGGATGTCCATTCGGTCCCCCGAGAATCACTGAAGCTTCGACAACCTCAGCTTTCCCGGTCCGGATCGAATGGACAATCTATTGGAAGCTCACATCTAGGTCTGGCACCGCATCGATCGAACCGCAATATCTGACCGACTCCGGCATCGAATGATGCCGAACGACGCTGCTTCAAATCAATCCCCGGGGTTTGACGAGCCAGACCTATACCGTTGCTGAAGCGCGATTATCCGTTTCAGCAATTGTTCTTGCGCAACCAGAGCCGGAGCGACTTCGGCAGACGGGCCGGCATCGGCGGTGACACAAGCTGTGCTGGCGTATTCCTCCAGATCGTCGATTTCAATCGGGCCGTACGGGATATCAAATCCGATGGCCCCATCATTGTCGTGATTGCAGTTGCCGTTGTACCCATCGGTTTCCGCATTGTCGCCTACAAAATCCTTGTCGCCGGGCTCTCGCGCCGCCGCGAGGACAGTCGGCTGTTCCAGGTCTCCGCGATTGATGTTCTCCGGCAGCACAAGGGGCGCTGGCTCGGGGAGCGAACCGGTCTGGGCTTCGAAAATACGCTTCAGCGCGCGATCCGAGTAATATTGCACTTTTCGCAGTTTAAGTGGCGGGTGCCCCTTTATGAGGATGATTTCATTCCTGTCGTCGATCAAGCGCACCTGTTCGGGGCGCAAAAGCGGTGCCCCCTGATCGGAGATCTGGATGTTCTGGTCGAACATGCGTGTCTGATTATAGGAGGTCGAGCGCGCCTTGAACGTATATTCCCCGATAGCCTTCGAGATATATGTCGGTGTTTCGTCGTCAGCGGTGGCCATAAATACCTGCACACCGGTATTGCTGAGAAAGTTCTGTTTGCCCGCCTCGTCGTAGGTACCCGTCAGCGCGGAGAGACTCTGAATAATAAACATGAAACGGCCATTGTATCCGGCGATGGTGGTGATCGCGGTCTCGATGGCCTCAAGTTTGCCCAGATGCCTGAATTCGTCGAGGAGAAACAGAACTTCGTAGCGCTCGTCCTTCCCTGGCAGGGATCGCTGCAAAATCGACACGACCTGCTGAAAAAGAAGGCGCATCAACGGAGCAACGACCTCAAGATCGTTGGGACTTACACAAAGATAAACGCAGGTCTTCCTGCGACGCAGGTCGTAGATGGAAAAGTCGGATCGGCTGGTCGCTGCCTTGACCAGCGGATCAGCCCAAAGATTGAGACCGCCGTCGCCGAGCACCGACGTATAGGAGGTCAGGATTTTCGTGTCGTTGCCCGCCATGTTGTCAAAGATGCGCTGAGCCTCCTTATTCTGGCTTTCTTCCGCGAGTTGCGCAAAAAGCTTGTACTTCTCGCCAGGCTGGGCAAAAAGGTCGTAGACTGCGCCTATTGTCGGAGTGCCGCGCTCGATACAAGCAAGGATACCCGCAACAAAAAGGTCTCGTGCGCCATCGATGAAGCCTTCCGCTCCCTTGCCTTTCGCAGTGATAAGGTTTGCAGCAAGTCGGCGTGTCTCGGTAAACTGCCTCTCGGGAGGCATTGCCGCAATATCGAGAACCGGATTGTAGCAATGGGTCCGTCGCTCCGGATCCAGAGGCGCGAACTTGAAAACGACGTTGCCGTTTGCCTTTCGTGCCCTGGACGTCAGGTCAAAAAGCTCACCTTTGACATCGAGTGTTATCACCGAGCCCCTGAAGGTCAGCAGCGTCGGAATGACGACGCCGACGCCCTTGCCGGCTCGCGTCGGCGCGACGACCAGACTATGGGGCTGTTCGCCGTTGGTCAGATAGCTGCCGAACCAGTGGGGACCACAGGTCTTGCCAAACACCGCACCATTGATACTGGTGTAACGCTGCAGGTAGCCGGCACGTCGCATTTCCCCGAATTCTGCCCAGCGAGCCGTTCCATGATGCTCGCGGTTGCGCAGCGACACGAACAGTTGGCTGAGTAGAACGACGGCTGAAGTTGATACGACAATGGCCAGAGCGTAGTAGAATACCGAGGTCGTATGCCCCAGATAGAGCGGCGACTCGTACCAGATGGCGAAGACACTGAAGGTCATCATCGCTTCGCCATTAAAGCCTTGGCGGAACGTTACATACAAGCTTGCAACACAAAGACCGGCTGCCAGCGAGCATACGACACTAACGGCCAAACGTAGGGGCGTGCTCTTGCTCGAGTTCATCTCTTCACCAAACACTGCGGGACAAATCGGAAATCGCGTTTGAGGTCCGGGCGCTGCCAGAACAGAACCCAACGGTCGTAACCTTCACGCGATCGCGGTTCCGGTCGGCTGGCCGGTGGCCGGCTCCCGCGGTCCCGTTCATCCAGCCGTCGATTTCCGACAGCATCACATCATCAAAAGGCGTGAACCTACCCCTTCTGCTAGGACGATGGTGTCCGGGAACAGGAGCGGTATCATGAAACCTAGCGGGTGCGTGCCCGACGTTTTTTCGTGGTCTGGCGATGCAGGCAACCGGCGTCGGGCAAGCGCTTGCTACTAGTTCGTTACAGATCATCTCGGGCTCGCGGAGCCACAATGACGTCAGTTGACTGGCATCGTGGGACATCGTGGGCAGATGACCGGCGGCTGATTGCGTCGGGATATGGGTTGCCTGAACCGGACCGCAGGTCAGCCGGAGACGATATCTGTTGCTTTCCCTTTTCAGCAGTGGTCGTTGCGAGCCGCGCACACTTCTTGATGTGAGCCGTTTCAGCGCCGGACAGATCGGAAAATTCCCGGCGTGCGCCGTGTCGCAGGCCGGCATCCCGCGCGAATTTCTGACAGCGCGCCCATTCCGGGAGACGCTGTCGGGACCAGCCGCGGTGAATTTCGGCGGAATGTTTCGCGTCGGGGACCAACCGTCCGAGCGAAAACTCACGATTGCATCGATTTTTTCAAGATCGGCCGATGTGAAGCCAGGCCAGCCACAGGGCTCCGCTGCAGCGCACTCCGGTGCTTGCGGCAAGAGTCCATGGCGTTTAACAGCGTGCATCTCCGGATCGACGCAGGGCCCGTCCACGACCCCGGGGAATGCCTCGCCTGATCCGGACTGCATATCCGGTATGACACTCGTCGTCCCCCCGGGCATTCTCAACGGGGCGTCGTATGCCGCATCGATTTCGGCCAGAGCTGCTTCGTTCAGGTCGGGGATATCCTCGTGGCGACCTTGTGGCGAGGTTTGCGTACCCGGAAATAACCCCTGAGATGATCCGGGGGTCGTTTCTTCGCGGAAACGACTGTGGAGTTCTTTCGTGCGGGTACTGCCGGCATCGTCCAGAACTTCGGTATGTGTCACGCTGCGAGAACCTCTCATCGTGTCGGAAGTTGGAGTGTTCGCATGAACCGCAAGATTTTCGGCTTCACGGTCTCCTCCACCCCCCAGTTCGCAAGCGGAATGGTATCAGCCGAGTTTCTATCCGCATCGGTATCCCTCCCGAACCAATGCGCGGGTGGACCCGAATGGGGTAAGGAGACGGGAGTGGCGTCCGGAATTGATGAGCTTTCCTGCCAGTTTCCCCGTGTTGTTTCTGTCGGTGGCCGAATGTTGTATACACTCGCTTCGGATGGGCGTTGCTCGGCTGGCAGAGACTGCCGAGCGCGCTTTGCCGCTGTACGGCCGATTTGACTGTCCAGCCGGGGGACTGGTTTCCGCGCAGTCGCTTCGCGGCCCGTGCTGGCGGCTCCGGCGACATGGCAGGTTCACCGGCGCGCCTGTCTGATCGTTCCGGTTCAAGCGAGCGCAAGTACTGCATGGCGGCGCGGAAATCACCTTTGTTATTGTGCAGGATGGCGGGTACATTTGCAGTCGCTTCGAATGCGCCAGGCGAGTCCGCAGCGGCCTCGATGAGGCCGGCAGCAGTACTCGCCGGCATTTCCCTGATATGTGGGTGCACTCCTTCATTCGGTCGTGTCGGCAGATCGGCCGCGACTGCCGCGCCCTCTCCGCCGCCCCGTACCTTGATCTGCCCCTCCAGCGCCGGGATTGTTGCCGTTCCATGGCCGTCGTCCGAGACTGTCAGCGCCGGACGCGCGCGATAATCGGTGAACTGCCCATGGGTCATGATTGGCTCCTTACCTGCGTCCTAATCCCGGCGACGATCCTGGCTGCTCCCATCCCTTGCCCGTTTTCGGTCACCCGGTGCCTCGTCCTCAAGTGCCCGCTTCGAGGAAAGCCGTCTCTGCTGCTGGCTTTCGAAAACCGCAGGCAGTGAATCAGTCGCCGATCCGCTACGGGCGGTGTCATTCAACGACAGTGACCTGGGGGGGGCGGCCAGCAATGTTGCGGGGTTATTGCGATCGTTCTGCTCCCGGGCGGTTGTCTCCGGCTCGGTGGCAATTGATCTCCCGCCCTTTGCCCCACTCGGCTCGCCAGCATCATCGCGTCGTCGTTTTCGATTCTCTTGCGCGGTGTCTGGCGACTGCACCGCATTCTGGTTTGCTGTGCCAGGAACTCCGGAATTGTCCCTTGGCTTGCATGCGCCGTCCCGGACAGCATTTGGTGCGTCATCACCGAGGTTGCCCGCCGGAACGAATCCTGCGCTCTCCAACAAGGGAACGGGCGACGCGTTATGTGCGATGGACGGTTGAACTGCGGCCTTCGATTTGCTCGAAGGCCCGGCAGGAGGCAACGTATCCACAGGTTGGTCCTGCAAGGGATGATCTTCACGCGGTGACCCCTGTTCCGTATCTGCATCGTCGAACCGGACCCGGCTGGCCTGCCGCTCAAGGCGCCGGAACTGGGCGTAAGTCATCGGACGCTCAAGGATACCACGTTCTGCTCGTGAGCTGGCATCAAGGACAATGCCGTGGCGGAGCGAAATCTCGGCCATCTTCATGCGCAAGGCTTCGTAATTCAGATGCGGGTGGCGCCGCGAAATCTTCAGCCACTCACGTCCCAGAAGTTCGCGGCGGTTGACCACGACATGCAGGTGCGGGTGATCGCGGTCAACGTGGAAGGCCGTAAGATAGTTGTATCGCCCGCCCCCGTTGCCTGACCCAAACATCTCGGCTGCCCACTCGCGGCTCGCCGCATAAGCATCTGCTCGACCTGTGCCCGGGGGGAAGCTTACAATAATATGCGTGGTCAACTCCTGTTCCCTTCGCTCATCCGGCTGACTTTCGTCATAAACTCCGGTCTCCTGGACCCAGCTTCGGGCAAGTTCAGCGATTTGATCCGGCGGCACGGGGATATCGAGGTGCCGGGCTGAACGCTGCAACTCGAGTTTTCCCTTCCGGGAGAGATACTCCAGCTGATTGATGATCTGCTGGAGGGTCCTAGTTCCACCATCAGGTACTATGCGAATGATAACCTGAGGTCGATCCGGCATCGAACATGCTCCCGGGCGGGTGCCACGTCAGCGCTGCAATGTGTCTTTCAGCATAGCGCAACCATCTATACGCCGGCGGGATACGGACAAAATAGAACGGAGCAAGCCGTCAAGGTCGGCGAACGCCTTGCCGAAAGCGATACGTTCGGCTCTCAGGGCCTCCAAATCCGGCCGCGGATTATCCGCGTAAGCAGACAACAGGGCGGCAATATTGCCTGAAAGCGTTCCCATGGACAAAAGAATACCTTCCATCTTACCACGCGTTTTTTCATCTATTTCGAGAAAGCCCCCAATGCGGCGCACTGCAACGCGCATGGCCATACTGTCAGACAGTCCCAGCGAGCGCGCTTGGTGGGAGAAGGTCTCATATTCAGCCGATCGCAAACGCGTGCTTACGACCTTAAAGCCGTCGATACACACGCGATTATGCTGGTCGGTAGCAGTATCATACGGAGCCGGTTTGGCCTGCGCCATGACTTCCTCCATGGAATTGGAACGATTTTGTTCCGTCCGGGGCTTCGCCGCCAGGAGCAATGGAAAGCCTAGTCCTATTAAATCCCAAATCAATATTATACTTCCACAATTTCAGTTTATATTATTACAATCGCAATCATTATAACAACAGCGAAACCGCCTTTCATTGAACTGCTTGCAAATTAAAAGAACGAAAACAAATGAGCGGGCAGACGCCAGTCTGTGGGACGCCAAAGCCGAGACAGGTTGCGGTTCAGCAGGCTGGAGCGATTGCTGGCTTGGGACTGGACACCGACGCAAACAGCAGCGGTTCTACGACTTCCGATATTCACATCAGCGTTGGAAGGCGGCCCTTTCCGGGAGCTTACTCGGTGATTGACCTTGCCCCTAAGTTTTATCCAATTTTGAATTCGTTCCAGCGGTTGCTGTATTCGGGGCGGTAACGGCGGGTTGCGGTGCGGAGCCATTCCGGCTGCGCAGCACCGCATCAAGTCGCGGGTTGATTGTTTGAAGAACTCGGCAGGTGTCATCCAGCCGAGGGCCGGAAATTATTGTACAACACGACGACAGAACACCCACGGGACGGAGGTTCGTGAGCTTTTGTATCCGTGGCATCCCTGGTCCGGTCAGTTCGTCCACGTCCATGAGGCGCTGACCAAAGGAACGGCTATTTTTCGCTGCAGCCTTTCTGGCGCTTCTTCTGATCGGCTTTTTGAAGTCCCGGCGTGGATGTTCGACCGATCCGTGAGTGTCCTTCCCGAGAGAAGGGTGACAGTTCATACCGGAGACATGGGTTACACTTTTGGCCTTTGCGAGGAGAGCAAAGGTGCCTTGGCAGGAGTGTAATCTCATGGACGAGCGTCTCAAATTCGTTGCGCGGGTTCTGGATGGCGAGAAGATTGCGGCGCTGTGCCGCGAGTTCGGCATCTCCTGAATCAATCTGTCGAGCAGCGCCGTCGCGACGACGGGATCTCCGAACACATCGCCCCATTCCGCGAAGCCGCGGTTTGACGTCAGGATCATCGCGCCGCGTTCATATCGGGCGTTGACGAGCTGAAAGAAGAGATTGCCGCCGCCTTGGACGACCGGCAGGTAGCCGATCTGGTCGACGATCAGCAAGCTTGGCCTGCAGAAGAAGCGAATGCGATCCTGAAGCCTGCCTTCTCGTTCGGAACGGGCAAGCGAACCAATGAGATCGGCGAGCGTCGTAAAATACACGCTCTTTCCGGCCTTCACGGTTTCGACGCCGAGCGCTGTGGCGAGATGGCTTTTGCCTGTTCCCGGTGGGCCAAGGAAATGAACGGCTTCATGACGATCGACGAAGCCGAGCTGCGCCAGGGTGAGGATACGATCGCGATCGAGCGAAGGCTGGAAGGTGAAGTCGAAGCCGGCGAGCGTCTTGATCGTGGCAAGCCTACCACGCTGACGATCATCTTCGGCTTGCCTCGTTCCTCGATGATCCGGTTCAACTCAAGGGCACCCCGCAGGCCGGAAAGGGACGTATCGGCGACGAGGCCCAGGCATTCCCTGGTGCAATCGCCGACGACCGCAAACACCCGGAACCTGCGACCATCGGTGAGTTAATCCGACACGAAGTCCAGCGACCATCGATCAGTGGCTGCCATCGGGATCAGCATCGGCGCGGGTGTGCCGATCGCTCGCTTCCGGCCGCCACGTTTGCGCACTGACAGCTTCTCCTCCCGATAGAGCCGGAAGAGCCGCTTGTGGTTCACAAGGCGACCCTCACGCATGAGCAGCACATGAAGGCGTGATATCCAAAGCAGCGGCGTTCATGCGCCAGCGCCTTCATCCGCTCTCGAAGGTCATGGTCATCGCTGCGCCTGGTTTCGTACGGATCGTCATTCGGCAAAATCCGAGGAGCGCACGCTCATCATGTCATTGGTCATCGGTGGTCTTTCCGTCAGGTTGGTCTTGAACAACCCGATCCTAGTGGAGAAGACCTTCGCAGAATCGATGAAATTTGTTCCGAGTTTACAAATCATCGATAACTTTGTGTGGCCGAGGGTGAGGGCGTGAAGCGCCTTGCCGGGGTGTCTCATTTCCCACTCTATAGCGAAAGCCCTCCTGACACGGGCCGCTCTCGACTCCGTGAACCTTCCAAAATCATCGATCGTTCGGAATTCATCTTCGCAGAACGAGCCGGTAGCGGTATAGCCAGCAACCCGTTCAGCAACGCTTGCTGTTCCGCATCCGATAGACGGTCGCCTTGCGCTGGAAATTCCAGCCTTAATTCCGAAGCGCGTGACAAGTCTGGTTCGCCGAACAATGACTGCGGATCAAAAGCCGCATTTGATGCAGCAACATCTCGGTTGTGCTCAGCAATACGCTCTCCGCCACTATGCACTGGGGCTGGCACACCATTCAAAAAACTCAAGAGCTCTTGTTCCGGAGCAGACTGATGACTGACCGCTGAAGAAGTTACCTGCGGAGCCTGAGCATCGTTTATGGCGTCAGACGATTGCAGATCCAAGGATGAGTGTGGTGGCGTTTCCCGCAAGCCGGTTAGTGTTGGTTTTTGCGGCGATCCATGAAGCGTGATCTCCGACAGAGACTCATTTGACGAGACGGAATGTCCGAGATACTTGTCAAGATTTTCTTCCGATCGCACCTCCCGTTCATTGCCGCGACGAGGACTCTGCGATATTGGACCTTTGCCTAGTGTAACCCCTTCCGCCTTAGAAGCCGAATCCGAAAAATGCACTGCTGACGACGGAGATTGTGGTTGCAAACCAAACTGCTGCTCTGATGCCTGTTGGAGAAATAGGGGGGAGTTTTGTGAAGCAAGATCAACTGGTTTGTCGTTCACGAGCGTGAGTTTGGCTTCGGTCTGGACACCACGGCCGTTTCGAACTCGGTCAGTCCGGTCCGGCTTCGACACCAAAGGGATGCTAGGATCCTCCCTTGGCGAAGATCTGGTGATAGCGGTGGGCTCCTGCCAGGCTTTCCTATGCTCGACCGATTCCGAAACACGGAGTCTCTGCGCGCAAAGTTCAGGTTCGCTCAATGCCGTCAGTTTCCGACGAACCGTCACTCCGAGTATCTTTTTTGAGACTTTCTTTATCTCAGCGCTCAGGTATTGCGACTCACTCTTATAAATTTTGCCGAAGGTGTGTTTAATGCTTGTCAATTGCTTTGTGGACTCATCGTAGATGGCCGATCTCTTGTTGAACATCCGACGGTGACTCAGGATATCTCGGCCTACTTCGTTGCCTTCCTTGTCCAGGAGGGACCTGTAAGATTTGCTGAATGTCCCACCAAGTTTCCGAATCTTCGTTTGCGAGGTATGGCGATCTTCCGATTTCGTTGTATTCCTGGAAAAGCCGGGGCGTTTATAGCCGACTAGCTCAAGGCCGCCTTTGTCGTCCCGCTCAAATGTTTCCCGCCTGGACCCTACTTGACGAGTCAGTTTGCGGTAGAGTCTGTTCTCTGGTCCGCCAGGCTCAGGCGCACTCAGCTCCTCAGAAACAGGCCGAAACAGCCGACCACTGAGCCTGCCTCGGTTGACATACCGTGTCCGGACAAGGGAACCGGTTTCGTCCCGCTCCCACTTTTCCTCGAAGCGCCCGTCTCGATATTTTACATGCTTCGTGCGAAGAGTGCCGTCCTCAGCGTACTGATGGCTCGTAACCCTAGCCCAACTCTTCTTTTCGTGAAGGCTCAAATAAACTGCGCCCGTTTCTGCGTTGCGCTTTAGAACTTTCTTCGTTTTTTCAAAGATACCGTGCTCACGGGTTAGTTCTTTTGGGCGGTCGATTCGAAGCTGCTTATTTCCAAAAATTTTATAGCTTATTTCACCTCGAAAGCCGGCGTCCAGCTTGTCGACCATCTCCATATCGACAGTATATTTTCGCTTCTTTTTCGGCATCTCGAGCCGTGCCTGCCGCCTCATTGCGTTCTCTTCCGTAAGCAACGCTTTACACATTTGCTCATACAGGCGCTTGGTGGCACGACGCATGTCACTTGTAAGCGATTTGGTGACAGTCTTTTTTGTGATGCTGACCACGGCTGAGCTCTTTCACTAGCTACTTCGGACGGTACAGGTCTCATCGCTCCCGCAGTGGCGGAACGTCACAGCCCGTTTATGCTTTGACCACGCTGTCGATTTTCGTAGTTCCGGCGACTATCAACGATTGGCCGTACCACGGGATCCGGACGGACAAAATCACGCGAATATTTATCGGTCGGTTCGCGAAGCAATTGGGCCGCGTCGTCTGGTAACTTAATTAAGAGCCGCTTATATTCCGCAGCACTCGTGTAGGTACCGGTTCGCTGGCCTTTCTCATTTCGGTCCGCAATGAGAACGTTGTTCTCGGTCAGCTGTTGTTGCAGCTTTTCCGAAGAAAGATCTCGAATGTCACGTAGATCTGCGCCGTTCGCAACAATCACTGCCGCCTGCCCGGCAAACTGCTCAAATTTTATGGAATTCGCATAGCTTTGTCGGCCCATCGAGTGGGGTAGTCCAACTCGATTCATCACCTGAGCGAAATGCTCCGGATCGGAATATTCCAATCTGGCAGGGGTCATATAGCGATTACCATCGCGGGCAAGGACTTGAACGCGATCCCATTGCTCGCCCTTTTTCAAAGCTTGCGACCAGGGCGAGTTGGGGGCGTGTTGCATTAGGAAATCGACGCTAACGAAGCGATCGCGAGTCGTTCCTCCCTGCCCATCCGGCTGCCCTCCCATATTGATGGTCGCAAGCGGCAAAGCTTTGTTGTGAGCTCGATTCTCTCCTGCGAATTCCGCGAAGCGGATATCCGCAGCTCCCCGTTCCCATGACTCCAGATACCTGGAATCATGCATGATACCCGACTTCGATTTCAGCTTGATCTCGGTGTCACTACCATACTTAGTCTTTATTATCCGCTCGAACTCCGCAAAGGACTTATTGGCGAACTTGTCACCGGCAGACCTGTACACTAGATGGACATGATTTTCCGGGGTCTTGATCAGAATGTCAGGCAGAAGCGAGCCAGCCTGGAATTGGTGTTCGTAGCGCTTCTGAACCTCTCGGGGGCCATATTTCGTTTGTATGTACCTGTCTTGAGGCCTCAATCTGTAATTTTGATCGAGCTTTATGTTCTTATCTGTTTGATAGAATATATTCGCACCCGTGACGCCCATCTCTGCGTGAGCACGATTCCAGACTTCCAACTTGTATTGAAAACGCGCCTTATCCTGGTCTTTTGGCTCAAGGTTATGCCATCTCGCGCTTAATTCCGCCGGGACGTCAATTCTTTCAAATGCGAGAGGCGGGGGATAATAATTGCCGGCCCCGTCCCTATAGAGGCGGCAGCTTGCGTTGAATTCCGCTTTGGTGGGTAGATGCTCAAGATCACCTTTAGACGTACCGGCAAACGCATCCGGTCCAGTTTGCCGCACCAGAATATACTCGTCTGCACGCCGATCATGGCCAGGCAAAACCATATTGGCGAACAGGCTGGATAACTCATTGTCCACTTCGGACTGATTGCCGTGGACGCTATGGGAATCATGACTGGATTGGGAATTAAGCATCTCGTCGAACTGAGAGCTTACATTTTCCGTGTGAGCTGGGGTCCCGGGGATGTCGAACTCGAAAGTTTCGTGGCTACCCGTCATCTCGATATCAGGAGTCGTGCTTGAGTCTAGTGCTTCCTTCCTTTGACGCTTGGGATCGACGACAACAGCATTTTCGAAGTCGCGCTCGCCAGTCACAAGGATATTTTCCCCATTGTCTTCGCTTTTCGGATCCATCGTTTAAATCCTTCCTGCGAGATTCTCTTCGGGCAGCGGGCACCGGAGGACAAAATTCTCCAGTTCAATCATTTCGAGATCCAAACTCGTGAAACCGTTTGAGCGGTGATTGAGGCTGAACGCTTCTGTGTGAATTTCTCGCGGCTCCTCAGGCAAGGAGACGGGCCTGGTTTTATTCGCATTTAGTTTAATGATCGCCATGTCGTTGTTTCTCCTGCAAAACTTGCGACGTTCTCCATCTCCGCGGCCTTGAACGGCCTGAGCGATTGCAGGGCGCTAAGCGCGACCCTTTCCTCAGACTTGGAGCCGTTTTGCTGGGGAGCCGGGCCGCAATCGGCTCTTCCGACGCAAGGTCGACATCACACGTTCCCGGCCGAAGATCGTTCAGAACAACTCGCACTTTGAGTTCGCCGAATTGCCGCCTTTCAGCTTGACTGTCGG
The DNA here is from genome assembly GCF_002211295.1 of Rhizobium sp. N122. Taxonomy (NCBI): domain Bacteria; kingdom Pseudomonadati; phylum Pseudomonadota; class Alphaproteobacteria; order Hyphomicrobiales; family Rhizobiaceae; genus Rhizobium; species Rhizobium sp. N122. The sequence continues at coordinate 12,149 of NZ_LOKU01000058.1, forward strand.
CAGACAGCGGCTCCAATCGGAACCCCGCGCGCGATGTAAGCCGCATCAACATTCTTGCCGTGCTCTGAATTTCAAGGCTCCTGCGCCAGCAGTCTCTCTTCGGACACAGTTTTGCCTCCCGAATTGAAGTGAATGTGTGTGGAATCTACCATTTGAGCCCCGGTCTTGGAACGACTATCGCGCTTCATCTGAAACTCTTGCTAGAGCATGTCCTGCGATTGATGAATCGATTGTGAGGTGACGAGTGCGACCGAAGCTGATTCAACATCCACAGCGGAGAGGTGGATGATGGGACAGGCCCTGAGTGATGATCTCCGAATACGGGTTTTGAAAGCGTCTGCGTCGGGCATGTCGGCTCGGCAGGCTGCGGCTCGTTTCGGTGTTGGGATTTCGACAGCGATCCGCTGGATCGCAAGAGCGAAAGAGGGTGAGTTAACTGCTCGGCCACAGGGCTGGAGACGACCTTCGGGAGTGGATGCACACGAGGAATTCGTTGTCGCGTTGATCGACGAGCGTAGGGATGTGGCGCTCGATGAGATGGTTGAGCGCTTGTCCGTCGAGCGGCAGGTGAAGATCAGCCGCAGCGCACTTGGCGCCTGGCTCCGAGGCCGTGGGTGGACCTTTAAGAAAAGACCGCACACGCACTGGAGCAGGACCGACCGGACGTCCTGAAGCGCCGGCGCGCCTGGTTCGATGGTCAATTGGACCTCGATCCGGAGAAACTGATCTTCATCGACGAAAGTGTGCTGCAGAGGCACGGAAGGAGTTCAGTGTGAGCTAACCCCGTAACGTGAAGCTGCGTGAATGATGGAGGATGGCCCTCCGGGATCGGCTTTCAGGAGCGGGTCTCAAACCAGTCCGAGCTGCTGCGGTAAAGAGCCGTGGTGGTGAGCGCCGGATGAAAAGTTCGGACGAGATCCGAGCAGGTGCGTGTCCGAAAGACGAACGAAAGTGAACCCTCCGAAGACGCGCCGTTATGAATATAAGCGTCGTCGAAACCAGGACTGTTTCGTCATCCTGGGACGAGTCCGCCGGGTGCCTGATGATTGGGCGGGCGGCGATCGGCGTAGAGGGGGCGTGAGTTGGACACAGGCTTTCACCCGGAACTGCAGGAACCAGGCTCCTGATGCCAAGGGAGAAGCCCAAGCGGAGAAACCGTAAGGCGAGAGTACCGATGCAGGAGACTGGGGCGGACCGATCCGTATGAGCGTTGAGGGCCCTGTAATGGGGCCGGAGCAAAGGGATCGGATCAGGTGGTCGTATTGTTTGGAACAACTGGAAACAGGATGACTTCGATAGGTACGACAGACAAGCCGTTTCGGATTGAGAAGCGGCAAGTGTACGAAGCTTACAAAGCGGTCAAAGCCAACCGTGGTGCAGCCGGGTGGACGGTGAGACCCTGGAGATGTTTGACAAAGACCTTCCGAGAAATCTCTACAAGATCTGGAATCGGATGTCTTCTGGGGCTTACTTTCCGCCGCCGGTGCGCGCCGTCTCCATTCCAAAGAAGACTGGAGGCGAAAGGGTTTTGGGCGTGCCGACGGTCAGTGATCGGATCGCGCAGATGGTGGTCAAGCAGATGATTGAGCCGGATTTAGAGACGTGGTCATTATGGATAACCTGCCTGCACGGGACTGTCAGGAATTCTGTGCGTGAGGCCGGTTCGTCATTGGTTGAAGAACCGTTCGCCAAAGACGACGGCGAACTGGGTTTTGGCCTCGAACCATTCGCGAGGCGGACGTTTCCAGTCTTCGGCCGCGTGGTTCAGAACTAAATATAGCAGCTTCATGGCGGCATCGTCACTGGGGAAATGGCCCCGCGAGCGGACTGCCCGCCGGAGTTTGGAGTTTAACGCCTCGATGGCGTTGGTCGTGTAGATGATCCGACGCACGCTTTCGGGAAAGGCGAAGAAAGGAATGACGTGTTCCCAATTGCGTCGCCAGCTCTGAGCGATGGCAGGATATTTTTGACCCCAGTATCCGTTTCGAACGCTTCTAGCGCCTTCATTCCGGCTTCGGCGTCCTTGGCGCGGTAGATTGCCCGCAGCGCCGGGACAACCGGTTTTCGGTCTTTCCATGACACGAATTCGAGCGAATGGCGGATGATGCACGATGCAGGTCTGGACGATCGTCTGCGGGAAAGCAGCGGTGATCGCCTCTGGAAAGCCTTTCAGCCCGTCGACGACGGCAATCAGGATGTCCTGGCAGCCCCGGTTCTTCAGTTCGTTCATCACCCGCAGCCAGAACTTCGCGTCTTCCGTCTGCTCAATCCACAGGCCGAGGATTTCCTTGGTGCCGTCCGCCAGAACGGCAAGCGCGATATAGACGGCCTTGTTGCGGACGAAGCCCTCATCCCTGATCTTGACCCGGATTGCATCGAAGAACACGAGCGGATAGCAAAGCTCGAGCGGCCGGTTCTGCCATTCCCCAACTTCCTCGAGAACAGCATTGGTGACCGCAGAGATCAGATCCGGCGACACCTCGATACCGTAGATTTCTTCGAGATGACCCTGGATCTCGCGCACCGTCATGCCGCGCGCATACATCGAGATGATCTTGTGATCAAAGTCCGGGAAGCGACGCTGGTATTTCGCAATCAGCTTCGGATCAAAGGTCCCGGCCCGATCGCGCGGGATCGACAGCGTCATCTTTGACGTACCTGTCAGCACCGTCTTCTTCGAAGAGCCGTTGCGACGATTGGCGTTGCCCTCCGCCTGTTCGTCATCGAGATGCTCGTCCAACTCGGCATGGAGAATGCGCTCTGAAAGCGCCTTCCTCAGATCGTCGAGCAAGCCATCCTTGCCGAACACCTCAGACGGATCGCGGCCAGCCAAAAGCTGGTCCAGAAGTTCCTTGTCGATAGCCATGTGATGATTCTCTCCTTTCCATCATCATGGCCTCACGCACAGGATTCCTGACAGTCCCTCCTGCACACAAGATAGCCGGTGTCCGCGATGCCATCGAACGTGCCGGCGCCAAGCTCATGTTCCTTCCGCCCTATAGCCCGGACTTCAATCCAATCGAGAACGCATTCTCGAAGCTGAAAGCCATGTTGCGAGGCCGAGCCGAGCGAGAGATCGATGCTCTATGGGATGCGGTCGGGGCCTTGATGCCTCGCTTCACTGCGGCAGAATGCGCAAACTACTTTAAGGCCGCTGGATATGGCATCTGCCAAGTCATGCGAAGGTGCGCTCCACGACCCAGCGACGCGGCAGAACCTCGAGGCCCCTTGGCCTTATCGGTCCGCTTGACGATCCTGAGCGTGAACGCAGCGATCTTTTGCAGTGCGCCCTTCAGCTTCGGT
>NZ_LOKU01000059.1:0-15158 GCF_002211295.1 Rhizobium sp. N122
GACGAACGAACCGTTGAAACTACATGGAGACGCATTGGAGAACTCTTGAAGGCGTTCAGTCCCCAGGAGTGCTCCAACTACCTCAGACATGCAGGGTATGGTTCAGAATAACCCTGACAGACTCTAGGCGCGCTCCCTTGAGTTGCATTGTCGCCTCAAAGCTGTAAATAGTTGCGAAATCCGTACTGAAGGAGAGGTGCAGACGACGGCTCAGCCGATTCTAGAATTTCATCGACAAGGTCGCCCTGACCCCATGCTGCTGCGCGTTGTCGGCGATCTGGCCGGAATAGCCGATGCCAAGGGCAGAGCCCTCGCTGAGGTCGAAGTCGAGCCCGGCGTCGAGCACGAAGGCGTTCTCCGCCAGCGCCACACCATAGACGGTGAACGCCTCCCCACCTGCGAAAGCCTGCGTCGATAGCGGAACGACGTCGCCGGCGGCATGTCGCCAGCCCGCCATGCCGCGCAGCGTGGCGTTCGTCGGGCCCAGGCGGATATCCATTTCGGTACGCAGGCCAAGCGTTGTTATCGTGGTATTGGTCGTGCGGCCGGCGCCGTCGAGCGCGGCGGCCCCGCCCTCTTCGGCGAAATCCGCCGTTCGAATACCGACATGGGCAAGATTGGCGAAGGGCTCGAAGGCGGCCGCCGCCGTCTCAAACCGGTAGCCCAGCTCCGCAAAGGCCTGCAGCGTGCCGGCGTCATAGCTTGCTTGCAGCCTGTCCTCGAAGCTGCCGATGGTGACGCGGCGGCTGGTGTCGATCTGATGCCAGGTATGAGCCAGTCCGGATCGGAAGGCGAGACCGCCCCATTGCGTGCCGGCGTAAAGACCGAGGTGATAATCGTCGCTCGATCCCGAGGAAGCGCGGTGGCGCGGATCGAAGCCGGAATTGCTGTAACCGGCCATCAGGCCGAAGCGGATGTCATCGAAGCTGGTGTCGACGCCGGCGAGAAAACCGCCGGTCCGGTGGTTGAGGGTGGCGGCATTGCCATCCGTGCGTATCTCGCTTCCGCCGCCGAAGGCGGTGCTCCAGAACACCGGCGCGTCGGGGTCAGCGGCAGCGATCAATTCCGAAGCGCCCGGCCCGAAGGCCTGTCTCGGGGTCGCGGTGGCGCCGGCATTGCCGAAAGCGGACCGCAGGCGTTCGTTGGCGGCCTCGCGGACAAACAGGCTCTGCGTGATCAGCGCCGTTTCGATCGAGGCGTGGATTTCGCCGGAAAGCGCGTCGAAGCTCGCTTGCACCTGGGGCTCGTCGTCGGGCAAGCTGACAATGGCATCGTAGATGTCGTTGCCGGTGCCGAGTGCCTCGGCAGCCTGCGCCGCGGCAAACTGGTTGCGTGTCGCCGCCATGTCGCTGAAACTTACATCGTTGCGTGCGATTTCCAGATAGACATTGTTCGGATCGTAGGAAAGGTCGGCATCCAGAAAGGCATAATTGGAGGTGACGGCGCCGAATGTCCCATTGATTCCACCGCTCGCGGTCAGGATCGTATAGGTGGAGAACGGCTTGTAGTCGCCATTCATGCCGATGTGGCTGACGGTGGCGCCGTTCAGAAACGCGGTGCCGGTGACCGAGATCAAATCGCTGGCGGTGCCGGCCGGATCGACCTCGACCTCATAGGTGGCGCCCGCATCGAAAGTGAGGTTGCCGCCGACGGTCAAGGTTCCGATCGAGTTGCCGGGCGCAATGGTGACGCCGGCGCCGGCGCTCAGCGCACCGACATCACCAGACCCGCCCAGCCTGCCGCCGGTCATCGTCAGGATGCCGCCAAGGCTGCCGTTGACGATGAGGCGGCCACCCGCAACCGTGGTCGTGCCTGCAAAGGCCGAACTATCGCCGGTCAGGCGCAAGGTGCCGCTGCCGAGCTTGGTGAGGTCGCCGCTGCCGGAGAATATGCCGCCATAGGTGCCGTCGCTCGCCTGGTCGATGGTCAAGTCGGCGCTGCCGATCGCAATCTCGCCGCCGCTTCCCGAAAGCTGCCCCATGGTCAGGTCGAAGCCGCCGAGATCGAGGATGCCGCCGTTGACCGCATAGGCGCCGTTCTGCACGAAGGCGCCGGCGCTGCCCGCCAGCAGGGTGCCGGCCTCGACCGTCGTCACCCCGTTATAGCTGCTGGTGCCGGACAGCGTCAGCGTACCGCTGCCCTGCTTGGTGAGGCCGCCGGTCCCTTGCAGATCCGTTGATATGCCGATGGCAAAGCCGTTGGTGTCGATAAAGGCGCCGCCCGCATCGAAGATGACCTCGCCGGCGCTGAAACCGCCGAGGAAATTTGCCTCATTGCCCGTTGCGCGCAGAATGCCCCCATCGAAGACGAGGCCGGCGTCACCGGCGCCGCTGTCGATATAACCGGCCTCCAGGACGCCACGCCCGTTTCCGGCGCTTCCGGCGATGTTTACCGTTCCCGTCGCACCCGAATCGTCGGCGATGACGACCCCGGAAGCTGAAATCAGTCCGCCGTTCTCGATCGTCACGCTGCCCGAGCCGAATTCGCCCACAGATAGCTCATTGGAATTGATCCAGCTCGACCCCGCGCCGGTCACGCTGGCCACGCCGCTGCCGTCCGTACTGAAGCCGACGTAACCAAAGCTGCCGGTGACAGTGCCGCCGTTCGAAATGGTCAGTGATCCCGCGCCTACCTCACCGACCGAGACATCATCGGTATTGCTCCAGAGCGAGTTTGCGCCGGTGACGACCACCGCACCAGCAGCCGTGATATCGTTGCCGATATAGCCGAATGTGCTGCTAACCGTCCCGCCATTCGAGATGGTCAGCGTGCCGGTGCCGCTGTCGCCAACAGTGAGTTCCTGAGAATTCGTCCAGGTCGAGCCGTTGCCTGTGACCGTCACCGTGCCGCTGGCGCCGGAGAAATAGCCGATGTGGCCGATTGTATTGTCGACGGCGCCGCCGTCGTCGATGGTGAGCGTGCCGGCGCCCTCATGGCCGACGTAAAGGTCGTTGGAATTGCTCCAGCTCGAGCCCGTGCCCGTGACCGTTGCAGTGCCGCTGGCGCCGGGACCGACGCCGAGCACGCCGGTGTCATTGCCGACCGTGCCGCCGTTACGGATGATCAGGGTCGCATCGTCGCCGTTCTGCTCGCCAATGAGGAGGTCGTCATTGATTGTCCATGGGCTCGGCTGCGTACCCGGGCCGGTGCCGCCCGGATCGTTGCCGTCGACGATCTCCGTGTCGCTGCCGCCGATGACCTGCTGCGCCGATCCCGGCTCTGCCGCCAGCATCAGCGCCAGCGCCGCGGTGCTCGCCGATCCCGCAAGTCGCAGCATGGCCCTCCGATGAGTTGCCGCCCCGCCTGTCTTCTCACCCATTTTCGCCCGCAAATCGTCCCTGCCACTATTCGCTCGCGTAGAAATAGGCCAATTGATTTAAATATTGGTAACCATGTTTCTGAATTGTTCTTCGGCCGCTGAAGAATAGCGGTTTCCCAGCCACTCCACCCTTGTGAACCGGCGCAGGTGCGCATGACTATATTGTCGGCAGACGACAGCGTCGCCGGTCTTTTCAGACGCGTGAGGGAGGCTGTAACATTTTGAATTGCTGAACAATTCTGCCCATGAACCGATTCCGATCCGGGGCTGGCCGGTAGCGCAGCGCACTACCCCATTGCCATCCAGGCGGCGAGCCACACCCACATGGCGGCGAGCGCGAGGTAGCCGGCGGCAAAGAGCGGGCTGCGGTAGCGAAGGTCGTTGCTGGTCACATGGACGGCGGCATGGGCATAACGCAGGGCGACGAAAAGCCAGGCGAGGCCGACGGCGACGATATTATCGGCCTCGGTGACATAAAGAAGAATACAGCAGGCGTAGAACAGCACCGGCAATTCGAACTGGTTGGCGAGGCAGTTCTTGACGACGAGGCTTCCGGCCGGCTCGCCGCGATTTTCGCGATAATCCGATTTCGCAATGCTGCCGGCGCGGACCATTTTTGTCCGCCGCATCCCAAGAAGGGCATAAAGACCATAGACCAGGGCCACATGGGCAAGGAGTGGCCAGAAGATTTGATAGCCGGTCATATGGGCGCCGATTCCTTTTCCGCTTCAGCATTCGCTGCGAGCAGTAGCCGAAAGGCAAGCCGGATACCAGCGCCGGATCAAGGCACTCAGTCCTGGCGCGCAGAGAGCCAGCGGAGAATGGCCAGCCGGGCGATAGGGATGAAGCAGATGGCAAGGCTTGCGAATTTCAGCCGTGTCATCCACGGCAGCAACTCGGCTGCGAGATTTGCAGATCCACTGTCGCCGAAGGCAATCAGGCTGGCAATATTCTCACCATAGTCGGCAATGCCATAGAGGAACGGCAGCAGGTAGACTGCCTTGGCGACGAGCGGGTGGGCCGCTCGGCCGAACCACACGCCGCCGACACCGAGCTTGACGAAGGCGAGAAACAGCAGCGTCGTCAGCAGGGCCGGAAAGATCAGTTCCGGCCCGAAATACATGGCTCTGAGCAGCCGGGTCGCCGTCTCGTTCTCGTCCAGCAGCTTCTGCATATGGAAGACGGCCGCTTCGTCGTAACCGGCGAAATAACTATCGAGCACCGCCTGCCCGGTCTCGTGCTTGAACGGCACGACGAAGCCGAAGGTCGTCCAGGCGAGCACGGCAAGGCAGAGGGCGGCGAGCAGCGCGACGATCCAGAGCGGAATCCCACTGCCCGCCTTCATGATCAGAGACCGGCGCCCGGATAGTTCGGGCTCTCGCGGGTGATCGTCACGTCATGGGCGTGGCTTTCGCGAAGACCGGCGCCGGAGATGCGCACGAAGGTGGCCCGCTCCTGGAAATCCTTCAGGTCCTTGCCGCCGACATAACCCATGGCCGCCTTGAGACCGCCGGCAAGCTGGTGGACGACCGCCGAGACCGGTCCCTTGTACGGCACCTGGCCCTCGATGCCCTCAGGCACGAGCTTGAGGGTGTCGCGCACCTCAGCCTGGAAATAGCGGTCGGCCGAGCCGCGGGCCATGGCGCCGACGGAGCCCATGCCGCGATAGGCCTTGAAGGAGCGGCCCTGGTAGAGATAGACCTCGCCCGGGCTCTCATCGGTGCCGGCCAGCAGCGAGCCGATCATGACGGCGGAAGCGCCGGCGGCGATCGCCTTGGCAAGATCGCCGGAGAATTTGATGCCGCCATCGGCGATGACCGGCACGTCCTGAGCCTGTGCCGCCTGCACCGCCGACATGATGGCGGCGAGCTGGGGAACGCCGACGCCGGCGACGATGCGCGTCGTGCAGATCGAGCCCGGGCCGATCCCGACCTTGACGGCATCCGCACCGGCATCGATCAGCGCCCGCGTGCCGTCATAGGTGGCGACGTTGCCGGCCATGATGCGCACCGAGTTGGAGAGCTTCTTCACCCGGGTGACGGCATCGAGCACGCGCTGCGAATGGCCATGAGCGGTATCGACGACCAGAAGGTCGACGCCGGCATCGATCAGCCGCTCGGCCCGCTCGAAACCGTCATCGCCGACGCTGATGGCGGCGGCGGCGCGAAGCCTGCCCTGCGCATCCTTGGAGGCGTTCGGGTTCAGCTGCGACTTCTCGATGTCCTTGACGGTGATGAGGCCGACGCAGCGGCCTTCGGTATCGACAACGAGCAGCTTCTCGATGCGATGCGAATGCAAGAGGCGCTTGGCCTCCTGCTGATCGACGCTCTCCTTGACGGTGACCAAATTGTCCTTGGTCATCAGCTCGTGGATCTTCTGCTCCGGATCGGAGGCGAAGCGGACGTCGCGGTTGGTCAGGATGCCGACGAGCCGGCCGGACTTCTCGACGACGGGAATGCCGGAGATGCCGTGCGATTTCATCAGGCCGAGCGCCTCGGCCAGCTTTGCCTCCGGCCCGATGGTGACCGGATTGACCACCATGCCGCTTTCGAACTTCTTCACCTGACGGACCTCTTCGGCCTGCTCGACCGGCGTCAGGTTGCGGTGGATGACGCCGAGACCGCCGGCCTGGGCCATGGCGATCGCCAGACGGCTTTCGGTGACGGTATCCATGGCCGAAGACAGGATCGGGATGTTGAGATCGAAATCGCGGGCGATGCGGGTCGCGATGTTCGTCTGGCCGGGCATGACCTCGGAATGGCCGGGCTGCAGCAGCACGTCGTCGAAGGTAAGCGCGTCCGCGCCGGTTGCCGTTTCAATGATGCGTGCCATGGCCAAATTCCTTCATTTCAGAAAATGCAACCTGGCCCGGAAACGAATCGTCCGCCCCGGCGGTGTGCATGGGATTGCTTGGAAGTTGGCGAGGGCTGGTAACACGTCTATGACAGGAAGGAAATAGCAAAAAGCCCGGCCTGTCCGCCGGGCTCGTCATGGGTGCCATGCACAGAGAGCAATTCCGGGAAACCCCGAACGGCTCTCGATCAGATGTCGAACTGATAGGTCTTCGGCACGAAGCGATAGCCGCCATCCTGCTTCTCGGCAAAACCGACCGCCGGGAACGGCATGTGGTAGCCGAGAAAGGCAATCTTCTCGGTCGCGATCATGTCGAAGACCTTGCGGCGCGTGGCGGCGGCCTGCGCCTTGTCCATGTCGAAACGCACCTGCCAATCCGGCCGCAGCAGCGACAGAATATAATGGTTGGCGGTATCGCCTGTGACAACGAGGCGTTTGCCTTCGGATTCGACGTGGAAGACCATATGCCCCGGCGAGTGGCCGGCCGCCAGCATCGCCGTCATGCCGGGCGTGACACTGTCGCCATCCTTGATGAAGCTGATCTTTTCGGCAAGCGGCACGACATTGGCGAGCACCGCCTTGTGGCCAGCTTCGGCCGGCGTGCCCTCGCGCGCCTTGTTCGACCAGAAATCATATTCCGTCTGGCCGACGACATAGCGGGCGTTCTTGAAGGCGGGCGCACCATCTTCCATCAGGCCGCCGATATGGTCGCCATGCAGATGAGTGAGCGCGACGACGGTGACGTCGTCGGCCGAGTATCCCGCAGCCGTGAGGCCGTCAACGAGCTTTCCGAGACCGCGTGCGCGGCCGCCGGCGCCAAAGCCGGCATCGACGAGAATGACGTCCGAACCGGTATCGATGAGAACAGGCGCATAGCCGTTCACCAGCTTGTCGGCCGGCAGGAAGTTTGCGCCCAGCAACGCCTTGACCGCCTCGGGGTCCTGATCGGTGCCGTAGGTTTCATGCGGGTTTTCGGAGATGTTGATGCCATCGCGGACGACGGTGAACTTATAGGAACCGAGCTTGAATTGATTGATCTGCGGCGCAGGCGTTAAATCCATTTTATTCGTTTCTCCAGTCGCGGCCGCTTCGGCCTTTTCTCTTAAAATGACCGGCGCCGTGAGCAGGCCAAGGCCTGCGGCAAAAAGAGTGCGCCGCTTTATTCCCGACGAAATTGCCATATGTCCATCCTTCCATGACGTGCGGTGCGTCGCCGCACGGCCCCCGATGTCTATTCCGGCCGGATTTCTTCCTTCGGCGGAACAGACATATCTCAATCTTGCCACGCGACGTTGTCGGACAAGCCGTCTCACGCAGACGTGAAGCAAACGTGTCGTCGAGGCGGATTGAGGGATTGGCAGGCTTTCGAAGTGGGACTAAACAGCACGGGCCTTCCCAGCTCCCATCCGCAGCCCATCAAGGCCTCCCGCCTATGAACCGCATCGTTCCGCTGATCCTCGCCGTCGCTCTTTTCATGGAACAGATGGACTCCACCGTCATTGCAACGGCGCTGCCGGCGATCGCTAGGGATCTCCATGTCGGGCCGATCACGCTGAAGCTGGCGCTGACCTCCTATATGGTGGCGCTGGCGGTGTTCATCCCGGTCAGCGGCTGGATGGCCGACAGGTTCGGCGCCAAGAAAATCTTCCGCCTGGCCATCTCGGTCTTCGTCATCGGATCGATCTTCTGCGCCATTTCCTCCAACCTCGTCGAATTCGTTTTCGCCCGCTTCCTGCAGGGCATGGGCGGGGCGATGATGACGCCGGTCGGCCGCCTCGTGCTGGTGCGCACGACCAAGCGCAGCGATCTCGTTTCGGCCATGGCGCTGCTGACCATCCCGGCCTTGGTCGGGCCGCTCACCGGCCCGCCGCTCGGCGGCTTCATCACCACCTATTTCAGCTGGCACTGGATCTTTCTGATCAACGTGCCGGTCGGCATCATCGGCATCTGGCTAGCGACGATCTTTCTGCCGGAGGTCGAGGCGATGGCCCCGCCGAAGCTCGATTTCACCGGCTTCGTGCTGACTTCGCTGGCTGCCGCGGGCGTCGTCTTCGGCCTATCGGTGGTCAGCCTGCCGGCCCTGCCGCCGATCATCGGCGTCGCCGCCACCGCGATCGGCCTCGTCTGCGGCGTTCTGTATGTGCGCCATGCGAAGCGCCACGCGGCGCCGATCCTCAACCTCGATCTGTTCAACAACCCGACCTTCCGGGCCTCGACGCTCGGCGGCACGCTGTTTCGCATCTGCGTCGGCGCCATGCCCTTCCTGACGCCGCTGATGTTGCAGCTCGGCTTCGGGCTGACGCCGTTCCAATCCGGCCTGATCACCTTTGCCGGCGCGATCGGGGCGATCACCACCAAGTTCATGGCAAAGCGCGTCTTCGCCGCTGTCGGCTTCCGCACGACGCTTCTTTGCGCTGCCATGGTGACGACCGTGGTGACCGTCGTCACCGGCCTGTTCACGCCGGCAACGCCGCATCTGGTCATCATCGGCGTGCTGCTCATCGGCGGCTTCTCCCGCTCCTTCATGTTCACCGGTGTCAACGCACTGGCCTTTGCCGATATCGACGATGCGCAGGCGAGCCAAGCGACCTCGATGAGCTCGGTGATGCAGCAGATCAGCCTGGCGCTCGGCGTTGCGGTTGCCGCAGCGATCCTGGAAAGCTCGATTTATATCAGGGGCGAAGCATTGCAGGTCGCCGATTTCCACCTTGCCTTCTACATCATCGCCGGACTGACCATCATTGCCACCATTCCCTTCATCAGAATGGACCGCGATGCCGGGGCGTTGGTTTCGGGCCACCGTGCCAAGGTGGTGACGGCATCGACTGTGGAAGCCGAGCAGCCGGCGGTGAAATAGGCGCAAGGGGCGACAGCGTCTGCGCGCCGAAAAAGACGCGCGCGCTGCCGTCTATTCAGGGTTTTCGCAGACGGCAGAGAGCTTGTTGCCGTCGAGATCCCTCACATAAGCGGCATAGAAATGGGCGTGGTAGGAGCGCAGGCCTGGCCCGCCTTCATCGACCGCACCTGCCGCGATCGCAGCCGCGTGGAAGGCATCGACGGCGGCCCGCGTGTCGGCCGCAAACGCTACCATGGTGCCGTTGCCGGCAGCCGCCCGGCGGCGATTGAACGGCGTCACCACCCAGAAGCGGCAGCGCGTATCGCTCTCGGCGGAATAGCCGATTTCCTCCTCCGAATAATGCTGACAGCGATAGCCGAGCAGAGGCAGCACGGCATCATAAAAATGCCCTGCGCGATACAGATCATTGGTTCCGAGCGTGACGTAAAGAAGCATGGGACCAGCAGCTCAGCTCTTGGTGCCGCCATCATCGGCCCGGACCGGCCGAAGATCAAGCGTTCTCAGCGTCACCTTCGGCCTTGCGCCCCTTGAACCCCTTGGCCAGCAGGAACATCTCGACCGATTCGGCGCGCGAGGCGTTCGGCTTGACATGGACGACCTGGCGGAAGTTCTGCTTCAGCATGGCGAGCAGCTCACGCTCGGTGCCGCCCTGGAAGGTCTTGGTGAGGAAATGCCCGCCCTCCCCCAGCACCTCGACCGCGAATTGGGCCGCGACTTCGCAGAGATGCATGGTGCGCAAATGGTCGGTGCGGTGGTGGCCGGTGGTGGGTGCCGCCATATCGGAAATGACGAGATCGGGCGTGCCGCCGACGGCCTCCAGCAGCATTTCCGGCGCACTGGGATCGAGGAAATCGAGCTGCAGGATCTTGACGCCGGGCAGCTGGGCCATTTCGAGAAAATCGATGGCGGCCACACGGATATCCTCATCCGTCGAGCCGGTGACCTTGGCAGCGATCTGCGACCAGCTGCCGGGGGCGGCACCGAGATCGATGATGCGCTTGGCGCCGCGCAGGATATGGTGCTTCTCGTCGATCTCCAAAAGCTTGAAGGCGGCGCGGGCCCGATAGCCCTCGAGCTGGGCGCGCTGCACATAGGGATCGTTGATGTGGCGCTGCAGCCATTGCCGGGAAGAGGCCTTCATCTTCTTGTTCTTGACGCGCTGGCCGAGCTTGCGGCCGGTGCGGTTTCCCGCGATCGGTGCCTTGGTCATGCGTTCTCCTTATCCAGAGCATGATGCCGAAAAGTGTGCGCGGTTTTCGGACGACATCATGCTCTAATTCTTTCATTCATATCCGGATTCAGATTTCAGGTTCGCCTGAAATCATCCGGATCTGGCCCGCTGGCCGCGGCGGTTGCGGTTGCGCCGCCACACGCCGTCATCGGCCATCATGTCGGTGAGCAGTCCTTCCCTCAAGCCGCGATCGGCGACCCGCATGCGCGGGCTCGGCCAGCGGCGGCGGATCGCCTCGAGGATGGCGCAGCCGGCGAGCACCAGATCGGCCCGATCCGGCCCGATGCAGGGATTGGCGGCGCGGCTCTCGAAATTCCACGAGAGCAGTTTTGCCTGCATGGCGGAGACCTCGTCGTCTGACAGCCAGATGCCGTCGACCTTGCGCCGATCATAACGCGGCAGGTCGAGATGCACGCCGGCAAGCGTCGTCACCGTGCCCGATGTGCCGATCAGGTGGAAATCGCCGGTCTGAGCGACCTCGATCTCCGGGCAGTCGAAGCCTTCGAGCATGCCGCCGACTTCGCGCACCATGCCTTCGAAAGCTTCAGGCGTGACGTCGCGCCCGCCATGACGTTCCGACAGCGTCACGACGCCGACCGGCAGCGAGGTCCAGTGGGTGATGTGATTGGCGAGGCGACTGTAACGATTGTCGCCGATGCGGATGACGGCGATCTCTGACGAGCCGCCGCCGATATCGAAGAGCACGACGGAACGGGTGTCACGCCCGACGAGCGAAGAGCAGCCGGAGACGGCCAGCCGGGCTTCGGTCTCGCGATCGATAATTTCGAGCGCCAGGCCGGTTTCGGCAACGACGCGGGCGAGAAACTCCTCGCCATTGACCGCCTGGCGGCAGGCCTCGGTGGCGATCAGCCGCATGCGGCGGATCTCGCGGTTTCTGAGCTTGGAGGCGCAGATCCTCAGCGCTTCGATCGCCCGCTCCATCGCCTCGTCGGACAATCGGCCGCTGGCCGCCAGCCCTTCGCCAAGGCGCACGATGCGGGAAAAGGCGTCAACCACCCGGAACTGACCCGGGCGGGTCGGCTGGGCGATGAGGAGACGGCAATTGTTGGTGCCGAGGTCGAGAGCGGCATAGAGTTCGTCCGGCCATGCATGTTCGCCGGCCTGGCGATCGCCCTGATAACCGGAATTGACATGGCCATCCTGGCGCCCCCTGCGGCCGGCATTGGCGCTGTTTTGCGCCTCCCGCGGCTCGGCGCGCTGCACCGTCTCTTCGGCGCGGCGCTCCTGCTGCGGCGGGGAGGGTTTTGCCGCCGTCAGCGGCCGGCCCTGAAGACCGCGCTTGCCGCGGTGTTTGCGGCGGTTGCGCCGGTTCGGCGTGGAATCACCTTCGGCCCGAGCCGCACTGCCCGCCGCCTGGGTCTGCTCCGTAACATGAGGATGAAGGGAAGCGTCCTGCGCAGCGCCTTGGCCGCCACGACGGCGACGCTTTCGCTTGCGGGCCGGATTTCCGGCCGCATCTTCCATCGGGCGCGCAGACTGCCCGGCATTGCCGGAAAGCTCATGCGAAGCGGGATGAGCCGCGTTGCGGGATTGCCCGCCACGCTTGCCCTTGCGGCGCCTGGACTTCTTGCCGTCCTTGCGCCCTGCCGCCGACGCCCCGTCAAATTGCGGCTTTGCGCCGCCTTCGGGGTCTTCCACGTTATCTTTCCATCGCGCCGCGCAAGTCCTGAGGTATGCAGCAGGCGCTCATTCGATTTTTGCGTTGCGGCAAGAATATCAGCGCCCGCCGAAATCGCCAAATTCTTTTTTGGATGGGGGTTTGCGGGCCGTTTCACCTCTTCCGCGACAGCACTGAATTTTTTCAAAACGGGTATTTGCAATCCGCCCGCTTTTGGTTATAAGCGCCGCACAGCAGCCAAGCGACGCTTCGGCGGCAACTGCTGGGGAATAGTTCAATGGTAGAACGACGGACTCTGACTCCGTTAATCTTGGTTCGAGTCCAGGTTCCCCAGCCAATCAATTTCACCGATCAAGCACTTGTTGAACCACTGGCGAAGATTCCAGGGTAGAGTGCCATGTTCGAGCGACTCCTAGAAATTGACGCGTAGCGTGTTGCCGACACCGGGCGCTGATGGATCACTCGGCATAGCGCAATCTTTTCACTCGCATGTCGCGCAGTCGCCGAGCCGGCGACACCGTCTGTGTCGCGAAGATCGACGCGGGAATAAATACCGATTCACCTGCCTGCTATCAGACCGCTGGGTCAGATGTATTTTCGAATTCCAGAAACCATGCGTAAGTGGATGCAATGCCATCCTCAAGCGAGATGCGCGGCTTCCAGCCCATGTCCTGCAGTTTCTGATTGCTCATCAGCTTGCGTGGCGTGCCATCGGGCTTGGAAAGATCGTGAATGATCTCACCCTCGTAACCGACAACGCGGCAGACCAAACGTGTCAATTCGATAATTTCGAGATCTGTTCCCGAGCCGACATTGACGTGCTGCGCGCCCGAATATGTCTTGAGAAGAAACACCAGAGCGTCGGCGCAGTCGTCGACGTGAAGAAACTCCCGGCGCGGGGTTCCCGTGCCCCAGACCACCATATGCGGGTCTTTTCGAAGTTTCGCAGCATGCGCCTTGCGGATGAGCGCAGGCAGCACATGGCTGGAGTTCAGGTCGAAATTGTCGCCTGGGCCATAAAGATTGGTCGGCATGGCCGAAATATAATCGCGGCCGTGTTGCTTACGATAGGCTTCCGCGAGCTTGATGCCGGCGATCTTGGCGATCGCGTACCATTCGTTGGTCGGCTCGAGCGCACCGGTCAATAGAGCCTCTTCGGGGATCGGCTGTGCAGCGAGCTTCGGGTAAATGCAGCTTGATCCCAGGAACAGCAGCCGGTCCACTTCGCCCCGATGGGCGGCTTCGAAGATGTTCGCTTCAATGATCAGATTGTCATAGATGAATTCCGCCGGATAGCTGTCATTGGCGAGGATACCGCCGACCTTGGCAGCGGCAAGAATGATCGCATCGGGTCGGTTTGCTTCAACAAATTTCTCAACCTCGTCCTGCCGCTTCAAATCGACCTCGCGGCGCGTGGCCGTGATGACGTTGCAATCTTCGGATTGGAGCCGGCGCACAAGAGCACTGCCGACCATACCGCGATGGCCGGCAACCCAGATCTTCTTGTTGGACAAGTCGTACACTCAGATCTCTTTCCGGCTGTTTTGAGCCTTCCAGTGCTTGACATCCTCGCGCACCATCTCGGCGGCGAGCTCGCGAACCGGGGTCTTGTGCTGCCAACCCAGCTTCTGGCGAGCCTTGGTCGGGTCGCCCAGCAAAAGATCGACTTCCGTCGGGCGGAAGTATCGAGGATCGACTTCCACAAGGCAGGCTCCGGACGCGGCGTCATAACCCTTTTCGTCGACGCCGGACCCCTTCCATTCCAAAGCAATGCCCACGTCGGCAAAGGCCCATTCGACAAACTGGCGGACACTCGTCGTCTCGCCGGTCGCCAATACGTAGTCATCCGGCTTGTCCTGCTGCAGCATGCGCCACATGCCCTCGACATATTCACGCGCGTGGCCCCAGTCACGCTGGGCGTCAAGATTGCCGAGGAAAAGCTTGTCCTGCCGCCCCACATGGATGGCAGCCACCGCCATCGTGATCTTGCGCGTGACAAAGGTCTCACCGCGAAGCGGGCTTTCGTGATTGAAAAGAATGCCGTTGGATGCGTGCATGCCATAGGCCTCGCGATAATTCACCACGATCCAGTAGGCATAGAGCTTGGCCGCGGCATAGGGAGAACGCGGGTAAAAGGGCGTCTTCTCGTTCTGCGGCACTTCCTGCACCAGACCGTAGAGTTCCGAGGTCGATGCCTGGTAGAACCGGGTCTTTTCCTCGAGCCCCAGGATACGGATCGCTTCGAGCAGTCGCAACGTCCCGATACCATCGGCATCGGCCGTATATTCAGGGGTTTCGAAGCTCACACCTACGTGGCTTTGTGCCGCGAGATTGTAGATTTCATCGGGCTGTGTCTGCTGCACGATCCGCAGCAGGTTGGTCGAGTCGATCATATCGCCATAATGAAGAATGAAGCGAGGATGTGTCTCGTGCGGATCCTGATAGATATGTTCGATGCGGCCGGTATTGAAAGACGACGACCGCCGCTTGATACCGTGCACCGTATATCCTTTGCTCAGAAGCAATTCGGACAGATAGGCACCATCCTGACCAGTCACCCCAGTAATAAGCGCGGTTTTCGTCATTTTTCACATCGTCTTTCGATACAATCTTCGGGTCGTGTTTATGGAAACGGCCGAACGAGTGCAACCCCCATGTGACCGTGGCAAGACCGGCGAAATGAGCATCGTCGATCTCTTCGGTTGACCCGAGACTGGCACAACAAGACTAGAACTTTCCATTTATCAGCATCCAAGGTGACAAAAATAACCCTGGTAACGGGAGGAGCCTGCTTCATCGATGCGAACTTCATGCTCGATCGGCTTGCGTTTCATGATGAACTCGTCGTCCACCTCGATGCACTCACCTGCGCTGGCAACCCTGAAAATCTCATCTCCATTCGGAGCGATCCGCTCCATTCTCGTCAAAGACGGCCTCACTGACTACGACTAGTGAGGAAGTGCCCCCTTCGCATCTTCCCGCGCAATCCTCGATTTCGCTGCCATTACCTACTTCTGATAGATAAGCCGGTGCGGAAGACCTTGATTTCCGATTATTTCAGTTGCGCTCGTTGCAGAAAGCGACAAGAAGGTGGTTGTCTGTTGATCTGCGAGACGCTGGTAAGCAATGCCTGAAAATTCTCCCTCTGAGACATCGCGCTCCGGATGGTTGTTGGTGCCGATGCAAGCGCTCGTCGCCCCTTTGCTGGCGATGCCGCGGGTTGCAAAACGCGCTCTGGCTTTACTGGTGGATTCCAGCT
>NZ_LOKU01000060.1:0-15101 GCF_002211295.1 Rhizobium sp. N122
CGGCTTGCGCAGGCCTCGAAGTCCGGACCTGTGCTACTGCATAGCGCTTCATGGTGGACACCCCGATGGAGAGTTTCACGCGGTGCGCCCCCGCTGAAAACTCGCTCAACCCACTGATCGGGGAGTTGGAAACCGTACACGACGGTCCTGTGGCCTTTAGTTCCGAGGAACCTGGACATACGCCACAGGCTCCTCGACCGAAGGTCAAGGAGTGTGATGCCGTTACGGCCGGCATCAACCACGTGTAGGGGTTTCCACACCCCAGGGCAGCGCGTACTGCCCTATCGAAAAAGATAGTTGAAATCCGCCCGCGGCGCAACCGAATGCTTCACAAGATTCAATGGCTTCGCTCTTCCAACGCTGCGCGAAGAGCCTCGGCGCTTTTGAATACGCCAAGTGGCGCTGTGTGAGCCGCGGCCGAACTCAGCCGCAGGCTAACGATCTGTTCTGGGTCCGTACGCAATGGCCGGAAGGGTCGTCGGAACCTTTTTGCTGCGGGGTGATCTGGTTGAAGTCGGCGTATTTCACCTTAGGCGCCACCTCCGCTTGTTAGGATGGATGGCGAAGTTTCCCATCAGCTGTCCAGGAAACTCGCTCTCGGCGACCAGGGTCGGCTCGACCCAGACAATAGCGGCACTTCAGGAATAGGGCAGGGGCGGCTGCTTTCGCTTCCAGCGCAGCTTGTCCAGCATCTTCCGCAATCGGATGGCCTCGGCTTCCTTGAAGCCCGTTGATGCAGACCGACCGAACCTCGACGCTGTGTGCTCTCGCATCAAACAATCTGTGCCGGCGCATAAAAACCCATCGGCTGTGGAATCTATGAGCGCGGCGCAGAAGGCGTCAGGGTAATGGCCTCGCCGCTCTGGGCGGCTGCTCGGCGGGACGATATCCGACAAGCGAGTGTGCCGGCTTCGCTGCTCGAATCGCCGAACGCCGTGCTTCTGCTACACCTCGCATCGGCTGGGAGGGGCGCTGACGCCGGTTGCTGACGACCGGTCATATCGCCGGGCTTCTTGTCTCCGGCGAAGGTGTAAAGCGGCTTACCTTCCCATTTCTCAATGGCTTCGTCGGAAATCCGCGGGTTATGGGCATCGATGATTGGAGCTGGCGGCATTCCTCGCGGTACGGGACGATCATGGTCGATCTCCGCCCCACTTCTGCCCAAGGGGTCGCAACGATCTTGGCTTCCATATTTGAAGATACAACACTGTGCCCGCCCAGCGACATTTCCTTATCAGCTTCGTCACCACGCCGATTGTGGTGCCGAGGAAGATCGCATAACGGATCGAAGGGAACTGGCCCGGCAGGCGAGCAAAGAAAGACAAGGTTGACAGGCGCATTGCTTCTTCGATTGAGGGTTCGGCAGTTCATGCGTGACGACGGTGGTGCCGATCGATCTGGCCTTCGCCCGTGCGCGCTGGCAACGCCGGCGCTCTGGATGCGCTACATAGACCGCGTCGGGGTTGGCGGAAAATCTTTTAAGACTCCGGCGATGTACAACAAGGAAGCTCGCCGATAAGTTGCCCACGTGCAACTTTTGAATCAGTATGGTTTGACTTCGTTCAGGGCCAATGTAGCCTCACCCGTCTCATCCCCCATTCGACTGGCCACGAATTCTGCTCCTGGAAAGGTGAGGTGGACATTTGAGCGTGGCTATAGACGGGCAGTCCGGTAATCGTTATTTCGGATATACCACCCCATCACCAAATCATCCCGTGAATTTTCAAGGCCTTTTATTTTGAAAAAAGTGCAACGCAGTTTTGCCGTCGAGTACAAAAGCGGCAGACGAAAACTCGATACTAGGTCGAACTCGATCTGGGGCAACGTGGACCTAAAGTCCGTCGCTCGCGACCTAGACGAAGAGGCAATGCCGTTTCTGTCGGATAGCTCTCAGAGTGGCAAATCCGACAGCGAAATTTCTCTACCAAAACCAGATCAGGCTGAGTCGTTGTTGACACCGCCTCTTGAGCCGTCGACAACTGCATCAGATGCACAGGAGATAAGCATGGCCGACGAGACTGATACTGCAACCGGTGCCGATGTGCCGGCCGTTGTCGAAACGCCAATTACGCCGAAGAAACAGCGCAAACCCAGGGCCAAGAAAGCCGCGGCACTCGAAACCGCGTCAGCTGACACTACGGCAGAGCCAGCAGCTGCTCTGGTCGGCGCCGGTGGTGTGAAGAGGAGGGGGCGCAAGACAAAGGTGATCGAAGCTGCGGCGAGCGCCAAACGCGCACCTGTGCGCCGTTCTCCGAAGGCGGTGCAGACAGCCTCGGCCGCGCCGACGACAGCGATCGATGAAATGGCGGACCTCCTGCAGTTGGAAGAGGAAAATCAGCGGCTGCGCAAGCTTCTGGCTGAAAAACTTCGCGCTGAAAATGCCGATCTGCGCAAACGGCTCAAGCTCGATTGATAAAAGCAGCTGGTCAATCGCCGGCCGCATTTCCATGCTTATCAAGAGATAAAATTTGGCGACGGTGAGCTGTTGCCGGAATGAAGACTTACTGCCTGCTTGCGGGATAAAACGCGAGGTCGGATAGATGGCGTCTCCCTGGAAATTTCTTGCCCGACTGGTCTCACCGGGACGCGAACAAAAGCGAAAAAACGGCTCGACCGAGAAGGTTTCGCCGGAGGCGTTGCCTAGTTCTGGTCCGACTGAAACGCCTGCCGAGGACAGCCTGAATAGCGATGGTCGGCCGGCAGGCGCGGAGCTACCTCGTCACGGTCAACCCGGTGCAATTTCCCTCAAGCCTGTGCATTCCGAAGAAGCCGAAAGCGATGTCCACGACAAGGTCGACGGCGAAGTTGCCGAAATCGTGGAGGTCGCTGATCCCGCTATATCAGGTGGTACTGGTTTCGACGTCACCGCTGCGAATGATGCCGCTAGGCTCAAGCGAATTGCCGAGTCGCACCGCGCGAGCAAAGGAGCCGCAGCAAGGAAGCGGTGGCGATTGCAAACGATCCCCAATTTATCCAAACTGCAAACGGGATGAGCCTCGATGACGAGATCAGGAAGCTCAGGGATCAGCTGGCCAGAAAGCTAACGTTGCAAAACGCGCAGTTGAGAAAAATGCTGGAGCGGTTTGAACGATGAGCGTGACGCGCTGCCTGCCTTTTAAGCTTGTTGCAGGTGTCCTTTCAAGGCGATAGAGGCGGCATCCTATCTTGCGACCTATCCTCACGACCGTTATACTGTTTTTGAAAAACAGTATAACCCTGGAGTCGAGCTATGAAGTCCATCGACCTCATGTATCAGACGATGCTCGCTGAGCTCGGTCAGCGCTCGCTCGACGCCGCTTGGACGGCCGATTTCCCTCCGGAGGGTCGGTTCACCCCGGCAAACATAAAGGGGCGCAAGTACTGGTATTTCGACATCCCGGATGGACATGGTGGTACGAAACGTCGTTACGTCGGTTCCGCTGATGATCCGGTTATCGCACAGCGCGTAGCTGATCATAAGCGGGACAAGGACGATCTACGCGCTCGCAGGCGCTTGGTAAATACCCTGACCCGCGAAGGCGGGATGATCGCCCCTGACGCCATGTCGGGCGATATCGTCGAGGCTCTTGCCGATGGCGGTCTCTTTCGGCTCCGGGGTATTCTCATAGGCACGGTGGCCTTTCAGTGCTATTCAGGACTGCTCGGTGTCCGTCTTCCCATGGCTGCGATCCTGACCGGCGATGCTGACATCGCCCAGGACTATGCCATCAGTCGGGAGGTCGAAGATAGTCTGCCTCCGATCCTTGAGTTGCTGCAGGGCGTCGACGCCAGCTTTCGTCCAGTTCCACATCGATCGGGAGCCGCGGTCTCGTCAGCGTTTCAGAATGCCGACGGCTACAGGGTTGAGTTCCTGACGTCGAACCGTGGTTCGGATGACTACATCGATCAGCCGGCGAAGATGCCCGCTCTTGGTGGCGCCAGCGCGGATCCACTGCGCTTTCTCGACTTCCTCATAAGGGAACCCGTCAGGACAATGCTGCTCCACCGAAGCGGTGTTCCGGTCGTCGTCCCTGATCCGTCCCGGTATGCCGTCCACAAGCTAATAGTCGCCAGCCGCCGAAACACGGACGGGCAGGGGCCGGCGAAGCGTGAGAAGGACATCCGACAAGCTGCGCTGCTCTTCGAAGCCCTGCAGCAGACAAGGCGATCTACCGACTTGGCGCTCGTCTACAACGAAGCATGGAGGCGCGGGCCTACATGGCGAGAAGGTATTCGAACCGGGGCGGGAATGCTGCCAGCACAAGATGCCGAGCGGCTCAACACGGTCCTGACCGAGGGCGGAAAAAGAAACGGCGAAGAAATTGAACTTCCGTTTGGAGAATAGGCCGTCTTTCAAGGCTAAGCAGTTGATTTGATTCGAACTCGTGAAGACAATGAAGATGAATATGGTCCTGCGGGGTCCTGTGCCGAATATCTGCATCGCACGGTCTCAGATCTGGCCCCGGCCAGCGCCGGGCAGGCGAAGCGCTGATCTACATAGCAAGGGGGTCAATCGAGAAGATCGCGGTCGGCGACGTGCTCCTGATACGCAAGGGCGACGTCGTACCGGCCGACGGGGCTCTCGTCAGCGAAGTCGCGACGATCGACCAGGCGGTCCTGACCGGAGAGCCCTTAAGGGTGCGCATCGCGAGGGATGGCAACATTTCAAGTGGCGCTACGAACGAGGGGGACGTGATCGAAATCCGTGTTCTAAGTCGCGCCGAGACAGCACCTATGCCGGAATACCGGAATAGTGAGGCTCGTGGAAGCATCGAGGCGCTCCAAGGCGAAGCTGATGCGACTGGCCGACCGGTTCTCGGTGTGGTTCTTGTTCGCCACGGTAGCGATTGCAGGCGTCTCGGCGTTCATGTCCGGAGACCTGTCAAGGATCGTGGCCGTGCTGGTCGTCGCCACGCCCTGTCCGTTGATCCTGGCCGTACCCGTCGCACTTGCGAAGGAGGGCGTTCTGATGAAGGGTGCGGGACCTCTCGAGGCACTCGTCCAGGCCACCGTGGCGGTTTTCGACAAGACGGGGACGCTCACCGCGGGACAGCCCGAAGTCGGCCACATCGAGGGATCGGAGCATCCTAACAGGATCCTGCGGCTGGCCGCCTCGCTGGACCAGGCGTCGGGCCATGTGGTCGGACGCGCGCTGGTGGACGAGGCGCATAGACGTGGGTTGGTAGTGAGCCGCCCATCGGAGGTGACCGAGACCGCGGGATCCGGAATCGTCGATGGCGTGCGCGTCGGCGTCGGAGGAGACGCCTAACGGGTCAGGCAGCGCAATGCGTGTCAAGGTAGTGTTTGACGGCACGCCGGCTGGCACGATCACGCTCGAAGACCGGCTTCAATACCTTCCGCCAGTCGGCGGGGCATTGCTTCAGGAGGCCATCGACGTCGCGGTCATTCTAAACGCCCTTCGCGCCCTCTAATGGGCGAGAAGCACTAGTAGCTCGGCCTTGACGAGAAGTTCTCGAGTGACGCCGCCGAGGATGAACTCACGAAGCCGCGAATGGCCAAATCCGCCCGCGACCAGAAGGTCCGCCTTTCGTTCCAGCGCGGCCGATTGGATGGCGCCTGTCGCGGTCTCGCCGCCTGCCTGGATCGATACGTCATCCACGTCGAGTCCCGAATGCTTCAACGAAGAGATCAGGAGGGCGCGGTTCGCCTCGTCGATCTCCTTGTCGTCGGTGATCGAGATGACCTGCACCTTGATCGCGCGTTCGATGAAGACCCGTGCGCTGGAAAGGGCGCGCGCTGCGGTGGCGCTGCCGTCCCAGGCGACGGCGATCGTGTCCACACGAGAGTAGACGCTGGTGGCTGGAAATAGCACGAGCGGACGGCCGCTTCCGAATAGCAGCGTTTCGGAGAGTTGCCGGGAGAGCTCCGAGGCTTCGACGATGGAAAGGTCGTAGCACTTGGCAATTTCAGAAAAGCGTTCATAGACGAACGGTTCCCTGACCTCGAATCCGTGGATTCGCACCTCGAAGCCAGTTTCCGAAATAGCGTCGGCGATGTGTCCCCGCAGCGAAGTCCCGCTGTCCCGGCTATACCGTTCTGCTTGTCCCCGCCATGTCTCGACATCGATAACGGTGGGAAAGGGCGGATGGACCTGGGGGATCCGGACTTGTGGGATACTGGCGACGAGATGGGCGTCATTCTGCCTAGCGAGGCCGATAGCATTGTCGATTATGGCGAAGGAACTCGCGTCGGGATAGGTCGACAACGGGAGATGGAACTGCGGCTTCATGCTGCCTCCTGAGGTTAAACTTCCGTCATGATGCATGCCGCTGAGAGAGTTCGCATTGCGCTCGGTCAAGGCCGCGGCGCAATGAAGCTCCTATAATCGCGCCTTCATCGAAGCTGGAGGACACGGCCATGACGATCAATCTGACGGAGATCAACCCCGGTGAGTGCTACCGCATCCTGGAGAACGAGCGTTTCGGTCATCTGGCATGCTGCAAGGATGAGCAGCTCTACGTGGCGACGATCGATTTCGCCTTTTCCAACGGCGTCGCCTATAGCTTCACCATGCCCGGCAAGAAGCTCGACTGGATGCGGGGAACGACAAGGTCTGCCTACACATCGAGCAGCGTTCGAGCGCCGGCGGGTGGACGAGCATCGTCGTCGAAGGCAGGTTCGAGGAATTTCCTGACAGCGAGGCGCGACAAAGCGAACGGCTCCACGCGTGGTCTTCTCCAAAAGTATTCGGACTGGTGGGAAATCGGCTCTATGAAGCCCCAGGAGTTCCCCGTGCCCGATGGCTCTCCTCATGTCTTCTACGGCATTGCCGTCACGGCCGTGTTGGGACGCAGTGCAGTCAGAACGGAATGACCGTCGATGCTCGAGCCGAACCCGCATCCCACAATCGGAGCACCACATGCCATATCTACGCGGCCTATATCCAAGCGCCACATCTAATTTCACCTCGCACCCGCGTTTCGCGCGGGCGCTCTGATTCAAGACGAGATCTTTGCCGGTCGGCCGCGGTCACTGCGGATTTGACGGCGTCCGCCGCCCGGCGAGGGCTTCGATGCTTTGAATTTCTGACTCGACTTGCCCGCAGTATCGACCACGGTGATGCGGTCGAGGTTCTTTCGGACTATGTCGAGGGCGAGCTGGAGGAGTATCCTAGAGAGGTGGCGCGACTGTGTGAGGCCGGGTCACGAACGTTGTCGCACGCCGCCGAAATGTGTCGCGACGTCGCCGCCGGTCAGGCCAACGAGGCTGAAGCGAAGACGCTCGTGTGAAGCCCGCGGCTCATCGGATGGTTCGCAAGACGAGCACGGAGCATGGTGCGCGCTGCACGACGTGGTCCACGACCGAGGCGAAGACGCGGTCGAGCACGTCGTCGCGGCGAGAGGCGATCACGGCGAGATCGGCGGCATCTCCTTTGCGATGGCGACGATGAGCTGCGACGGGTTGCCCGCTCGGACGTGTATAGAAGCAGGAGTCTCGGTCGACCGCGGGGCTTCCGAAAGTCGGGTCTCGGAGGCTCCCATCACCTCAACCGCCCAATCGTTCGGCGAGGCCGACGAGGGCAGGCCCTCCACCGCGTGAACGAGGTGGAGGCTTCCGTTGGGCGCGATCTGCGCGTGGGCCGTTTCGACGAGGTGGAGCATGCGTTGCCGGGATCCTCGGCCGATGGCGCCGTGGCGAACATGTCAGTATATGTCCTTGCCAGACAGGCTAACGAACTCGGTCGTCAGTCCGTCGTCATGCGCTTCCTTGAGAAGCCGATCGGCGCTCATGATGTCGAGACACATGGTGCCCGTGAAGGATTGCCGCAGGGCGCAGCAGAAGTGATCTCTCGCCCATGCCTGGCCTCGCGGCGTCGCCGCCGTCACTTCCCAGCGATCCTCGTCCCGACGTCCGAGAACAAGGTCTGCGGACGTTCGCTCGACGGGAGGAATGGTCGTGGCAGCGTTCGTTTCTGTCTTGCCGGTCTTTTCTTGTTCGCGCATGTCCGTCTCCTTTGGATGAGGTCGTGGCGCTGTGTCCAGGAGCCTATCTGTCCCCGGGCGTTTGTCTTTGACGAGCATCAATCCGGATGTTTGACCGGGATCAAGCCAAGGTGGGGAAGGTGGCGATACGACTGTGGCCTGCGGCGTCTGCCGGACGGACCTTCACGTCTGCGAAGGAGACCTCTCCCAGCCAAAGCTTCCTCTCGTTCCAGGGCATGAGATTGTCGGAACCGTGATCGCAACGGGCGAGGGCCTTCCTCGTCGCCTTGTCGGTCAAAAAGTCGGGGTACCTTGGCTGGGCCACACCTGCGGGCACTGCGCATATTGCCGAGAGGGTCGCGAGAACCTGTGCAACGATCCTGGCTTCACGGGTACACCATCGACGGCGGCTTTGCGGCCCATGCGGCGGCCGAGGCGGGCTATGCGTTCGAACTGCCTGAAGATGCGGACCCGGTGGCGACCGCGCCTCTTCTCTGCGCGGGCCTCATCGGGTGGCGATCCCTGAAGATGGCGGGCGAGGGGAGGACGATCGGCATCTATGGGTTCGGCGCGGCCGCCCACATCCTCGTGCAGGTGTGCAAGCATCGAGGCCAGAGCGTCTATGCGTTTGTGCGTCCCGGTGACGAGGCCGGACGGAAGTTCGCGCTTGATCTTGGCGCCGTCTGGGCCGGGTTTTCCGGTGAAAGGCCGCCGGTGCCGCTCGACGCCGCCATCATCTTCGCGCCGGCCGGCGAGCTCGTGCCAATGGCGCTCGACGTGGTGCGGAAGGGCGGAACGGTGGTCTGCGGCGGCATCGACATGTCAGACATTCCGAGCATGCCCTATCGTCTGCTCTGGGGCGAGCGGCGGGTCGTCTCGGTGGCGAACCTGACGCGGAGCGACGGGGCGGAATTCTTCTCGATCGGGAAGGCGGCAGGGGTCAGATGCTTCACCAGCGTCTACCCCCTCGAGCATGCGAACGAGGCTCTCGACGATCTGCGCGCAGGCCGTGTCTCTGGAGCCGCCGTGATCGTTCCGTAGCCGATGTTCCCCTTGACAAGGATCAATGCGCTTTGCGTGCGCTACACGGAAGCTTCTTCGTCAAGACGTCCGCCGACAACCGGCGGCGCTTCCGCAAGGAGATCAGAGATGTCGCGTTCGTTGCTCGCCTTGGCGGCGCTCTTCATCGCAGGTGAGAGCCTATTGTCGGCTCCAGCCGTTGCAGACAGCCTGTCGCTCGCGCCGATGCTCCAGCGTGTCGTGCCGAGCGTCGTCAGCATCTCGGTGCAGGGCAGGGAACTCGACGACGCGGATGCAACGCTTGCTGATCCCTTCTACAGAAAGTTCTTCGGACTACCTGACGACGCTGCGCCGGCAGAGCACGGCTTCCAATCGGCCGGATCGGGTGTCGTCATCGACGAGATCCACGGCTACATCGTCACCAACCAGCATGTCATAGCAAGCGCCTCAAAAATCGAGGTGGCGCTCTCCGACGGCCGACGCTTCCAAGCGAAACTTGTCGGCGCCGATTCCGAGACGGATGTCGCTGTCGTTCAAATTCCACCCGATCATCTTGTTCAAGCCGAGTTTGGAAGCGCGTCCTCGCTTCACGTCGGCGACGTCGTCGTAGCGATCGGGAATCCCTTCGGCCTGGGCCAGACCGCGACGATGGGCATCGTAAGCGCGCTTGGGCGCCGCGCCGTGGGATCGGAGGGGTACGAAGGATTCATTCAGACGGACGCGTCGACCAATCCCGGCAATTCGGGCGGCGCGCTTGTAAGCGAGGACGGCGTCGTGGTCGGGATCAATAGCGCGATCATCGGCCCCGCCGGAGGAAGCATCGGCATCGGTTTTGCGGTCCCAGCCGAGACTGTCGGCATCGTGATGCGGCAGCTCATCCTGACCGGCAAGTTGGTACGCGGCGAGGTGGGAATTTTAACGCAGGACCTGACGCCCGGTCTCGCAAAGGCGTTCGGCGTCGATGAAGGGGCGGGCGCGCTGGTCAGCGAAGTCCTTCCCGGTTCGCCGGCGGCAATCGCAGGAATTCAGCCGGGCGACGTCATTCGGATGGTCGACGGAAGGACGGTGCGCGGCGCGTCCGACGTTCGAAGGCTTGTGGGATCGCTACCGTTGCAGTCCAAGCCGTCCTTCCAGATCGACCGCGCGAGCCGAAGGATAGAAGCATTTCCCGTGGTGTCCGACGCACCGGTTGCCGAACCGGCCGCTCCGCGTACCATTCATATCGCCCGCGGCCCTCTCGCCGACGCCGAGATGGCGAACTCTCCCGATGGTCCCGGCGCCCGCGTCGTCGTCGTCGCCGAGGGTTCGGTCGCGGCACAGGCCGGCCTGCAGCCGGACGACGTTATCGTCGCTCTCGACCAGCAGCCGGTGACGGACGTCGGGCAACTCCTCTCAATACTCGTGAAGGAGCATGCCCGTGCTCTCATCACCGTCGTGAGGAACGGCCACCGCCTCTTCGTGGCCGCCGACGTGCAGACCCAGTAGCAGCCCGCAGACCGTGTTCTGTCCGCTGAAATTCCAAGGTCGCTCTCGTGCTTGATGAAGATCAACGACGAAAATCTGCGGCGCTGTCACGATCGGCACGTCGCAAACCTGAAGGAGGTTGTCATGAACGACATTCAACTCAGACAGAACATTCTCGACGAAATGGAATTCGAGCCCAGCATCGACGCGGCTGATATCGGCGTCGCGGTCGATAGCGGGATCGTCACACTGACTGGTCACGTGCGCACCTACGCGGAGAAAGAAGCCGCAGAGCGCGTGGTTAGTCGCGTCAAGGGCGTGCGCGGAATAGCTGCCGATATCGAGGTCCGGATTTTCGGGCCGAAGGAAACAGACGACGACGACATCGCCCGGCGAGCTGTCAAAATGCTCGACTGGAACGTTTCCGTGCCAAAGGATTCGGTGCAGGTGCGGGTCCTCAAAGGGTGGATCACCTTGCGGGGAGAGGTCGAGTGGCAATATCAAAAGAACGCGGCCTACGACGCCGTGCGGGATCTCGCCGGCGTAGTAGGGGTGTCCAACCTAGTGGAGCTGAAGCCGCATATTACGGCGGTGGATGTCAAGAAACGCATCGAGGATGCTTTCCAGCGCGACGCCGCTCTTGAGGCCGATGCAATCAGAATCGACGTCCAAGGCAGAAAGGTAATCCTCTCCGGCAAGGTGAAGACCTGGTCGGAACGGCAGGCGGCGGAGCGCGCTGCATGGTCCGCTCCAGGGATCAGCACTCTCGACGACCGACTGACGGTCGGGTGATCGAATATCGGGATTGGCTAGACATTACTGCTCTGCCCACACTCAGCAGCAAGGGCGCCGCTGAGCGCCCTTCGCATAGAGCCCAATTTCCTTGATCGACTTGCGCGCATATCTCGTCTTCGGAACGAAATTCCGCACCACCCGTTGCAGAGCCTCCGTCGCGAGCACAAGGCGACCATTGATGTTCTTGGAGAGCGACCTTGGGTGGCGACGTAGGCTGGGATCTTCCGCGAAGAAAGATATGAGTCCCCGCAACGGCAGCGCGATTGAGGTTCGGGTTTGATTTTTCTAAATTGAAATCCTGCTGTCGAGCAGAATCGCTATTAGGCCTCGCGGCGAGCAGCAGCCTGAGACGGGTCGACATCTCCGATGCAGTGTACGGCTTCTTCAGCCAGCCGGCGCCCGCTTCGATCTCCTTGTCCGCGGCATGGGGTTCAGAAAAGCCCGACGTCAGGGACATTCCGGGCCAGTTCGTCGTCGTTCATTCCCGGCATGGCCACATCACTGAACAGGAGCGCTACGTCATGCCCCGCCTCCAGCTCCTTCAACGCGTCGATCCCGTTCGTAGCTTCGATCACGAAGTAGCCAAGCGTCTGCAGGCGGCTGACCGTCACTCGGCGAACTCTCGCGTCGTCCTCGACCACCAGGATAGTTTCCGTGCCCCGAGGCGGGGCTTCCTCAGCCCGCTGCTCGTTCGGATGAGAATCCTTTCCGGCGTCGGCGCGTGGAAGAAAGAGGCGCACCGTCGTCCCTTCGCCAAGTTCGCTGTAGAGCTGCAGGTGCCCTGCGGATTGCTTTGCGAAACCGTAGACCATGCTCAGCCCAAGCCCCGTTCCCGAGCCCGTCGGTTTCGCGGTGAAGAACGGTCGAAAGCCCTCTCCATCACATCGGACGTCATTCCGGTGTCGGTCACGGAAATGAGGACGTAGCTGCCGGGGCGGATCGCCGGGGTACATCCCGACATAGTCGGAGTCGATCTTGCAACAGAGCCCTTGCAGGCGGGCACCTCAAAGCAGACAGGAGCTGCGATGGAGGACAAGGCTTCGCAGGTTCTATCGAGCACGAAATACAGCACTGCTACCAAGCAGTTGGAAGGATCCGTGCTCTCACAATCCAACAAAAGCGCTGATGAACGAACAAGAACTTTCGAACCAGTTTCTGTTGTTTTCCCCGGGCTTCTCGTCAACCAGTCTTATTCCGTTTCCTGCCACCTTAACTCATCATCTTCCGGAAAAGCGGCAGTTGGTTGCGAACATCCAGTGCCTCGGTCGGTGGACTCCGCTGAAGCGCCTATTTGAAGTCACTCTGCCCCAGATACGCTTCAATGCAGCTAGGAATGGGAAGCGATGAGCAAAGTGCGTAGGAGATCAGAGTTTCCCACTCCTTGTGGCCTGCCGAGGTCGGCGATCGATGACAGGTGTAATCGAGAGACACTGGCCCCCGAGACATCAATGCCGCTTGAGGGAGACGTATCTGACAACGTTGGTTGTAAATCCGCTTTTGTTTGCCGATGCAAATTCAGTGCCATGGCTGGATCGCATGGTTCAGATACACGCAGATAGACATCGCGACCGATCGCGCGCGTGCCCGGCCTCGCCGAAAAGGTGCCAGATGTGACGGCAGCCTTGCATGCAAAGCTCGACGAGCACCGGGCGTTCGTGCGGGAGCGTGGAGAAGACTTGCCGGAAATCCAGAATTGGCGCTGGGCACGCTCCTCCTAGTGCGACAGATGACCGGATTGGGTAGCGACTACCACCAGCCATACTGCCGCAGCTACGCCGGCACGCAGGAGAAAGGATTCGAGTGCGAGGTGGCAACCTCGCCTTCGACTTGGAGTGTCCCACGGCAATCGCAGCCTTTGCAGCGTCAGCTACCTGTTTCGAGTCCTGTTCGTTCTGCAAACGATGCGATCTTAAAACGTCCTGGAGAATGATCGCCGGGTCATGCTGCAGCCGTCAACGAGAGGCAGCTAAGGGTGAAGCCCGGTCCCATCGCCGTCAGGAGAGTTCTCCTGGGTAGTCCTTGCGCAAGAAGCTTCTCGAGTACGAACAGCGCGGTTGGCGAGGACATGTTCCCATAGTCCGAGAGAACCTCACGTTCCTGGTCGAGGGTTCCCTGGCTTAGTTTAAGCGCCGATTCCAAGGCGGTGATAACCTTTGATCCACCCGGGTGGCACGCAAACCGGTCAACGTCGGCAGGAGCAAGATCTGATCGGGCGAGTATGGACGTTACGCCCTTCAGCACATGAGTTTCGGCGAACGGTGGTATCGCACGATCGAAGATCACGCCCAGACCCTCCGGATCGACGCTCCATCCCATGATGTCTAGCGTGTCGGGCCACGTATGCTGGCCTGCAAGTTCGACCTCGGCCAGACCGGTCTCACTAGCACGCACCACGCAGGCGGCGGCCCCGTCGCCGAAGAGGGCGGTCGCCACGATGTTCGCCTTCGTAAGCTTGTCCATGCGAAATGCCAACGTGCAGGTCTCGACGGCGACCACCAGCACGACTGAGCCTGGCCGGGATGCCGCCAGCCGTGACGCGATTGAAAGCCCAGAGACTCCGCCGGCACAGCCGAGGCCAAACACGGGAACCCGTTCGACATCGTCCCGGAAGCCCAGTTCTCGGCTTACCCTCGCTTCCAGACTAGGTGTCGCAATACCAGTCGAGGAGACGGTTACGATCGTGTCGACATCGCCTGCTGCAATGCCCGCCGACACGAGAGCCTTGCTGGCGGCGGCGACGAACATTGCACCCGCGCCCTCGATATGAGCGAGGTTTCGTTCGGGCCATCCCGACGTCTCGAGATACCACTCGATCGGCCGGACGGCATAGCGGCGCCGAATTCCCGAGGTTTCGAACACCCTTGCCAGCTTTTCGAAATCGCCAAATCGCGATGAGAACGCGGTGTGCGAGGCTCGCGCCGCGTCACGCTGGTCGATGACATGTGGCGGAACGGCGGTGCCGACGGATACCAGCTTGACGGGTTGCTGCATAAGACTCCTTGCGACGGCGCGGGAAGAATTTGGTACGCCGCGCGAGGACGAGACCGAACCGTAACGCCTCGATCCTCAATAAGTTGCAATGCGGGCGAGCCTGACGCCGCACTTCGTCGGAAGGCTTCAGAGACGACGACGCGTGAAGAATGCCTCCCGCGGCTTCGTGTCTGCCTTGATCCACGTCAATGCGCTCAACAAGTTGGCTCCGTAATTGCCCGATCGAAAAGGAGACAGCGCGATGCTTGCTAGAGACATCATGACGACCCCGTGACGACGCTCGACGAGGGACACAACGTCAGGGAAGCCGTCGAGATCGTCAACGCCAGCAAGATCGGCGCGGTGCCCGTCATCGATGGCGAAGGGCGGCTCACCGGCATCGTCACCGGGGAGACCTGCTGCGCCGGGTGGCGTCATCCTGGGCGAGACGGGCGGTACCGCATACGCGCGACCGCGAAGATGCACTGGCGGACTATGTGAAGGCCCGAAGCTGGCGCGTCAAGGACGTGATGTCGACGCCCGTCGTCAGCGCCGCCCCGAGCGCAACCGCGAGCCAGCTCGCAGAACTCCTGCAGGCCCACGACATCAAACACCGAACGGCAGACTCGCCGGCATAATCAGCCGTCACGACTTGATGCGAGCGCTTCTCGATGTTCCACGGCAGTGTACTGCTTCCGGCGACGAGGCCCTAGGGACGGCCGTTCGTGGTCGCCTGGAAACCGAGTTCGAAATAAGGTTCCCCATCGTCAATGCGACCGTCTCCAACGGGGCAGTCACCCTGAGGGGAGAGCGACTGTCTTCTTTGTCAAGCGTTTTGCCATGGTCGTCCGTCCCTGATGATGGCGTTGAGGATGGTGAGCAGCTTGCGCATGGTGGCGACGGTTGCGACGATCTTGGGCTTGCCGGCCG
>NZ_LOKU01000061.1:0-14017 GCF_002211295.1 Rhizobium sp. N122
AGACAAGGCGGCGAAGCGCCGCAAGAAGCACCTCAGCGTCGCAACGAGCGGCGACGAGCCTGGCGATGAGCCGAAGGCCCTTTCCGAATGCGACGTCAAATCGAACATCAAGTCCATTCCGGGCGTGATGACGATCCGCGGCTGCGCCTATGCCGGTTCCAAAGGCGTGGTATGGGGGCCGGTCAAGGACATGGTCCACATCTCGCACGGGCCGGTCGGTTGCGGTCATTATTCCTGGTCGCAACGCCGCAACTACTACGTCGGCCTGACGGGCATCGACACGTTCGTGACGCTGCAGTTCACCTCAGACTTCCAGGAAAAGGACATCGTGTTCGGCGGCGACAAGAAGCTTGAACAGGTCATCGACGAGATCGAGGAGCTTTTCCCCCTCAACAACGGCATCAGCGTGCAGTCGGAATGCCCGATCGGGCTGATTGGCGACGACATTGAGGCGGTGTCGCGCAAGAAGGCCAAGGAGCACGAAAAGACGATCGTGCCGGTGCGCTGCGAGGGCTTCCGCGGCGTCTCGCAATCGCTCGGCCACCACATCGCCAACGACGCCATCCGTGACTGGGTTTTCGACAAGAACGAAGTCGAGTTTGAGACCGGCCCTTACGATGTCAACGTCGTCGGCGACTACAATATCGGTGGCGACGCGTGGGCTACGCGCATTCTATTGGAGGAGGTGGGGCTGCGCGTGGTCGGCAACTGGTCGGGTGATGCCACGCTCGCTGAGGTCGAGCGCGCGCCAAAGGCCAAGCTGAACCTCATCCACTGCTACCGCTCGATGAACTACATCTGTCGGCACATGGAGGAAAAATACGGCATCCCGTGGATGGAATACAATTTCTTTGGTCCGTCCCAGATTGAAACCTCCCTGCGCGAAATAGCCAAGCACTTCGGTCCGGAAATCGTCGACAAGACCGAGGCTGTCATCACCAAGTACCGGCCCCTGGTCGATGCTGTCGTCGACAAGTACCGGCCGCGCCTCGAAGGCAAGACGGTGATGCTCTATGTCGGCGGCCTGCGTCCTCGCCACGTCATCACGGCCTATGAGGACCTCGGCATGCGGATCGTCGGCACCGGCTACGAGTTCGCCCACAACGACGACTATCAGCGCACCGGCCATTATGTGAACAAGGGTACGCTGATCTATGACGACGTGACCGGTTACGAGCTGGAAAAGTTCATCGAAGGCATCCGCCCCGACCTTGTTGGGTCCGGCATTAAAGAGAAGTATCCGGTGCAGAAGATGGGCATCCCCTTCCGCCAGATGCACTCCTGGGATTATTCCGGCCCGTATCACGGCTATGACGGCTTCGCCATATTCGCCCGCGACATGGATCTGGCCATCAATAATCCGGTGTGGGATCTCTACGACGTCCCCTGGAAAAAAGAGGCCGCGCCAGCTGAGGCGGTTGCGGCCGAATGAGAGCTTGGCCTGTCTTGGGAAGGGGCAGGCCAGGCTCTTCCCATCGGACTTGATCCGCACTCGTGACAGATGACATCCCATTGCCGCCACCGGTGCGGCGCGATGAAAAGAAAGGTGCTTACTATGCCGCAGTCGGCGGAAAAAGTTCTCGACCATGCTCCCCTGTTCCGCGAGCCGGAATACAGGCAGATGCTCGCCGAGAAGAAAGCCAATTTCGAATGCCCCCACCCGGATCAGGTCGTTGCCGATCAAAACGACTTCACGAAGACCTGGGAGTATCGCGAAAAGAACCTGGGCCGCGAAGCCCTGGTCGTGAACCCGGCCAAAGCCTGCCAGCCGCTCGGTGCCGTCTTCGCAGCCGCAGGCTTTGAGCAAACGATGTCCTTCGTCCATGGCAGCCAGGGCTGCGTCGCTTATTACCGTTCGCATCTGTCGCGTCACTTCAAGGAGCCTTCATCGGCGGTCTCGTCCTCGATGACGGAGGACGCGGCAGTGTTCGGCGGGTTGAAGAACATGGTCGACGGGCTCGCCAATACATACAAGCTCTACGATCCGAAGATGATCGCCGTCTCGACCACCTGCATGGCCGAAGTCATTGGAGACGACCTCCACGGCTTCATCGAAAACGCAAAGAACGAAGGGTCGGTCCCGCACGACTTCGATGTTCCTTTCGCCCACACGCCTGCCTTCGTCGGCAGCCACGTCGATGGCTATGACGGCATGATCAAGGGCATTCTGGAGAACTTCTGGAAAGGCAACGAGCGGAAGGAGGTTGCTCAAGCCATCAACATCATTCCCGGCTTCGACGGCTTCTGCGTCGGCAACAACCGCGAACTGAAGCGCCTGCTCGACATGATGGGCGTATCCTACATCTTCATCCAGGATGCCTCCGACCAGTTCGACACGCCGTCTGACGGTACGTACCGCATGTATGACGGCGGCACGAAGATCGAGGACTTGAAAACGGCGTTGAATGCCGAAGCGACCCTGTCGCTGCAGCACTATAACACGCGCAAAACGCTGGAATATTGCAAGGAGGTCGGTCAGGTTACGGCTTCGTTCCATTATCCGCTGGGTGTTCAGGCGACCGACGAATTCCTGATGAAGGTCTCGGAGATTACCGGCAAGGAAATTCCTCCGACAATCGGCCTGGAACGCGGCCGTCTCGTCGACGCTATGGCAGATAGCCAAGCCTGGCTGCACGGGAAGAAATACGCGATCTACGGCGATCCTGACTTCGTCTACGCCGTTGCCCGGTTCGTCTTGGAAACCGGCGGTGAGCCGACCCACTGCCTTGCTACCAACGGCACGTCGGCCTGGGAAGCCGAGATGAAGGCGTTGCTCGCATCCTCGCCCTTCGGCAAGGATGCCCAGGTCTGGGCGGGCAAGGACCTGTGGGCGTTGCGCTCGCTGCTCTTTACCGAGCCGGTTGATCTTATGATCGGCAATTCCTATGGCAAGTATCTCGAGCGCGACACCGGCACCCCATTGATCCGGCTGACCTTTCCGATATTCGACCGGCACCATCACCACCGTTTCCCGCTCATGGGCTACCAGGGCGGCCTGCGCGTCCTGACGACGATCCTCGACAAGATCTTCGACAAGCTCGATCGAGAGACGAGCGAGCCGGGTGTGACGGACTATTCTTACGACCTGACCCGCTAGGAGCGGCGGCGGTCGGCCTTGTGAGGCCGGCCGCCTTCATCTGAACTTGGAGACCGCAATGCCCTTGCTCAATGCTAAAGTCCAGGATGTCTTTGACGAGCCTGCCTGCGAGAAGAACCGCAGCAAGGATTCCAAGGCGCGCAAAAACGGCTGTTCGAAGCCGCTGATCCCCGGGGCGGCAGCCGGCGGATGCGCCTTCGATGGCGCCAAGATCGTGCTGCAGCCGATCACCGACGTCGCGCACCTGATCCATGGGCCTCTCGGCTGTGAGGGCAATTCCTGGGACAACCGCGGATCGGCTTCCTCAGGTCCAACGCTCTGGCGCACCAGTTTCACGACCGACCTCACTGAAACCGAAGTGGTGATGGGGCACGGCGAGCGGAAACTTTTTAAAGCAATCCGCGAGATCAAGGAGGCCTATGCTCCACCGGCGATTTTCGTCTATTCGACCTGTGTGACAGCATTGATCGGCGACGACATCGAGGCCGTCTGCAAGCGGGCCGCGGAAAAATTCGGCCTTCCGGTGGTGCCGGTCAACGCACCGGGCTTTGCCGGCTCCAAGAACCTTGGCAATAAGCTCGCCGGTGAAGCGTTGCTCGATCATGTGATCGGCAGCGTAGAGCCGAACGACGTGACCGCCTACGACATCAATATCATTGGTGAGTTCAACCTATCCGGCGAGTTTTGGCTGGTAAAGCCGCTTCTTGACCGGCTGGGGATCAGAGTAAGGGCCTGCATTCCAGGAGACGCCCGATATCTTGACATTGCTTCTGCGCATCGCGCCAAGGCGTCCATGTTGGTGTGCTCGACAGCACTCATCAACCTCGCCCGCAAAATGGAGGAGCTCTGGGATATCCCGTTCTTCGAAGGCTCCTTTTACGGAATTACCGACACCTCGGAAGCACTCAGACAGATCGCCAAGCTGCTCGTGATGCAGGGGGCGGATCCCGAAATCCTCGAGCGCACCGAGGCATTGATCGCGGAGGAGGAGGCGATTGCCTGGATGAAACTCGCAGCATATCGACCAAGGCTTGAAGGCAAGCGCGTGTTGCTCAACACCGGCGGCGTCAAGTCCTGGTCGGTTGTCCATGCGCTGATGGAGGTGGGCATCGAGATCGTGGGCACCTCGGTCAAGAAATCCACGCCTGAAGACAAGGAGCGTATCAAGCAACTCCTGAAAGACGAAAAACACCTGTTCGAGTCGATGGCGCCGCGCGAGCTTTATAACATGCTCGCCGACGGTAAAGCCGACATCATGTTGTCTGGCGGGCGCACGCAATTCATCGCGCTGAAGGCCAAGACACCTTGGCTCGATATCAACCAGGAACGCCACCACCCCTATGCCGGCTATGACGGCATGGTGGAGCTCGTTCGCCAGATCGATCTTGCTATTCACAATCCGATCTGGATGGAGGTGCGGGAGCCGGCACCGTGGGAATGCCAGCATGCGGTGGAAGAAGAACTGACGAATACCAAGAGCGAGAACGAGACTGGGTACGTCTTGCAAAACTTTGTCGGCGCGGTCGCCGGCAGCTTCGGCAAGCGTTGAGGAAAGCCGATGGTTCAAGTCTTTCCCCAGACCAAATCAGCTGCGGTCAATCCGCTGAAATCGTCGCAGCCGCTCGGCGCCGCGCTCGCCTTTCTTGGCGTCGAGCGTGCCGTGCCGCTGTTCCACGGCAGCCAGGGCTGCACCAGCTTGGCGCTGGTACTTTTAGTCCGACACTTTAAGGAAGCCATTCCCTTGCAGACAACGGCATTGGACGCAGTGGCGACCATTCTTGGCGGCGCAGGCAATCTGGAAGAGGCGATCCTAAATCTCAAGAGGCGCGCAAAACCCAAGCTGATCGGAATTTGCACGACAGCCCTGGTGGAAACCCGCGGCGAAGATTTCGCAGGCGATCTCGCCAACATCAAGCGGGATCGTGCCGATGAGCTCGCGGGTACGGAGGTTGTGCTGGCGAATACCCCGGATTTCGAGGGAGCGATCGAAGAGGGATGGGCGAAGGCCGTCATCTCTATGGTCGAGCGCATCACCACTCCAGGCGAGCAGAGCCGCCACCAAAAGAAGATTGCGATCCTACCAGGATGGCATCTGACAGTCGCTGACATCGAGCTTCTGCGCGAAACGGTCGAAAGCTTCGGTCTGAAGCCGGTGATCCTGCCGGACATTTCCGGCTCTCTCGACGGCACGGTGCCCGGCGATCGTTGGGTTCCGACCACCTATGGCGGTACTCCCGTCGACGAGATACAAGAGCTTGGCACGGCGGCGCAATGTATCGCGATCGGCGAGCATATGCGCCGCCCCGCAGAGCTACTGCGGACCCGGACGGGAGTCCCTTACGCATTGTTCCAGTCGCTGACAGGATTGAAACGAGCCGACCGGTTCGTCTCGTTTCTTTCTGAGATTTCTGGTGCGCCGGTGCCAGCAAACATCCGCCGTCGCCGAGCACAGCTGCAGGACGCCCTGCTCGACGGACATTTCCATTTCGGAGGCAAGAAAATCGCAATTGCTGTGGAGCCGGACCAGCTCTACCAATTCGCTACCTTCTTCACCGGCATGGGCGCCGAAATCGCGGCAGCGGTCACCACGACCGGCACCTCAAAAATACTCGCGGAAATGCCGGCCGAATCGCTCCAGGTCGGTGATCTTGGCGATCTCGAAGAACTTGCCGTCGGCGCTGATCTTCTCGTCACGCATTCGCATGGACGACAAGCGGCGGAGCGCCTTGGGATTCCGCTCATGCGGGTGGGCTTCCCGATATACGACCGACTCGGCAGCCAGCATAAGCTCACAAGTCTCTATCAGGGAACGCGCGACCTGATCTTCGATGTTTCCAACATCTTCCAGGCCAATCAGCGCGCGCCGTGTCCTGGATCGCTTGATCCCTCCCGCAAAGGAGAACTGCCTAGATGATCGCCGCTCGTCGCCTTTCCCTCGTCCCTGACGGGGTTCACTCGTCAGCTCCAAAACGGAAGGCTGGCGCGTTGCGCGTCGCAATCGCCACTCAAGATATGAAATCTCTCGACGCCCATTTCGGATCGGCAAAACGTTTCGTCGTCTATGATGTGAGTCCCGACGACTGGAAACTGGTGGAAGTCCTGGACTTCGAAGACGTTTCCGACCAGAGCGGAAAGCATCGGAACGAGGACGTCGATCGTATTAACCCGAAGGTGAAGGCGTTGGAAGGTTGTCACTTATTGTTCTGTCTGGCGATCGGTGGGCCATCGGCAGCCCGAGTTGTTTCGGCCAAAATCCACCCAATTAAAGTATCCGATCCTCAACTGATCGAAGATGTTTTGTCGCGAACTCGGGCGATGCTCAGGACTACTCCGCCACCCTGGTTACGCAAGGCGCTGACCGAAGCAGGCGCCATTGAAAAGAAGCCTTTCGATGAGGAGGACTAAGAAATGGGTACATTGACAGGAAGTACGAATGGCCCTGCTGTCAACGAAGATGGGGATCTCGCCACCCCTTTTCTCAGATGCCTGATAAGGCTCATCCGCGCTCAGGATGCCCATGGGGCGTGGGAAGGCAAATCGGACGCTGACCTGCTGGCCGACTTCATCCTCACCAAGGAGCAG
This sequence comes from Rhizobium sp. N122, assembly GCF_002211295.1. Taxonomy (NCBI): domain Bacteria; kingdom Pseudomonadati; phylum Pseudomonadota; class Alphaproteobacteria; order Hyphomicrobiales; family Rhizobiaceae; genus Rhizobium; species Rhizobium sp. N122. The sequence goes on from NZ_LOKU01000061.1 coordinate 6,680, forward strand.
CGCCGTAAGATCCCGATCATAGGCGATCCGGATCCTGATGTGCTGTGGAGGCTACAGAACTTTTACAGTTGCGTGGGGCTTGTGATCGAAGAGTGCACAGGCCTGTTGGCATCGCCGATCATGACGATCGGCCATGAGGGCTTCGGCCGCTTGCTTTTGACGACTGGACGGTTGGTCGTTCTGTCGAAGACCCTGCGCGATGTCCACCGGTTCGGCTTTGAGACGCTAGGCAAGCTCGCCGAGACCGGCACGAAAATGGTCGATGACGCTATTGAAGTTATCGAAACCTATCCCGACGTGGCGCGGGCATCATGACATCAATTTTCGAGGAAAGAGATCATGTCAGACATTGTGGAGCAGCTGAAGAAGGTCCGCAAGCTGCAGTCCCGCGCCGCCGCTGCCAAAATCTCAGCATTTGCAATGGCCAGAACGAGAGTTCGATGGTGAGCTCACTGGCATGATCATGGCTCTCAACCACGCGGCGGTTGCCGCCTGAAGAACTGCCAGACTCTCGTTGCCGCAGACGACATTGCTGCGCAATCTCGCGAACAAATCAGGAGAACGGTGTTGCGTTTCACAATCTTTTGCGGCCTCCTGCTGCTCGTCGTCTGGGCGAAGGCACTAACGAGTTACTTCGTCTGGCATTCCATCCACGAAGTCATCGTTGCAATGGTGGCTAGTTTGTTGCTTCTTCAGTGGGCGTATATCGCAAGCCTGCTCTTTTCCATCTGGCAATCCAGCCGTAATTACAGGAGTCGCCAAAGGGCTAGACGATCCGATCATCGCTAGACTAGAACGTGGTGTCAGCCACAGCCTATCATGAGGGCGAAAACCTCGGCGTTCTTTGGAACGCCTCTCATCAAATCAGATCCAACCATGAGTCAACGGAATTCGAACCTGCCGGATGACGTGGATGCGTCGAGAGCCCTATCGCCGCGCAAGCTCTGCAACCTCGGGCGTGCCATGATGACGTGTAACAGGTGGCCTGCTCATGCCCTATCTGTGGTGGCTCCGACTTCATTCGCGGCGGCGAGACCGTCAGCGAAGTGCTGGACTATGTTCATGCGTCCTTCCGTGTCGTGCATCATGTCCAGCCCCGCTTTACCTGCAAAGCAAAATTGGCCCTTGTTTAGATAGTCGAGGCCGCACTGCCAGAACACAGCGAGGCGATTTTGTCTTGTGGCCAGGTATGTGAAAGACGCTCATGCGAGCCCACTGGACAGGAGAGGTCAGCATTTGAATTTAAAAAGGTACCTTGATCCAAAAGTGGATGTGCTCGCTTCAGTAGCTGAATTGGATGGTCTGTACCGCGTCCAGAGGACCATAAAGAAACGTAAGTTATAAGGCTGAGCCTATGAATTTCATGAGAACGGAGCAGGGGCTTCTCTGCGTTTCAATTGCCGTTACCATCCTCCTTGCCTGCATCGGCATTTTGTTCGGGATCATTTCAGGTTCGTTCGCAATCATATTCGATGGTGTCTACGCACTGACGGACGCTGCTATGACTGTCGTAGCTCTGCTTGTTACAAAGCTCATCGCGTCATCCGAAGCGCCCTCCAGCAAAGGAAAACTTATCGAGCATTTCACGATGGGGTTCTGGCATCTTGAGCCCATAGTCTTGGCTCTCAACGGCATTCTCATAACCGGGTCGGCTGTTTACGCACTTGTCAACGCAATCGGCAGCATTTTGCATGGGGGACGTCCGCTCAACTTTAGTCAAGCGATCGTCTACTCCGTCGTAACACTCGGTGTGACAGCCACCATGGGGGTTATTGGTGATCGAGCTAATCGTAAGATCAAATCTGATTTCGTTGCCCTGGATACGAAAGCTTGGCTGATGTCCGCCGGGCTAACGATCGGGTTACTCGTCGCGTTTGCCATCGGATATTTCATTCAGGGGTCTTCTTACGAATGGATCTCGCCGTTTATTGACCCGGTCGCGCTGGCATTAATCTGCATTGTGATCATTCCCATTCCGGCGGGCACGGTTCGGCGAGCGCTCGCCGACATACTGCTTGTTACGCCATTAGATCTCAAACAACAAGTTGACGCGGTCGCCAAAACAATCATCGAACGACATGGATTCATATCCCACCGGGCTTATGTGGCCCGGGTCGGCCGAGGCCGGCAAATCGAGCTACATTTCGTTGTCTCAGAGGACCTCCCGGCGAGGAAATTGCAGGAATGGGATAAGATCCGTGACGAAATCGGGCTCGCGATTGGTAACGAGGGTCCGAGTCGTCGGCTCACCATCGCCTTTACAACCGATCCTGAGTGGGCGGATTAGGATTTTGAACCGAATTTGGAGCCCTGTATCGCAGGCATTCCATAACGGGCGTGATCCTCGAACCGGATGCATAGCTCGGCGTTTTTTCCAGCCACCATGCGTCAATTTGTAAGCGACAAGCCGTGGCCGTTCAGGCGGCGTAGTTCCATGGCATGAGCGCGTCGATTTCACTGCTGGGCCATCCATTCGCAAGGCGCTCAAGCGTCTGGGTCAACCAAGCTTGCGGATCGACTGCATTCATCTTTGCCGTTTGCAGGAGCGTCGCGATGGTCGCCCAAGTCCGGCCGCCACCGTCGCTTCCAGCGAATAGACTATTTTTCCTCGTGATCGCTTGGGGTCTGATTGCTCGCTCGACTATGTTGGAGTCGAGTTCGATGCGGCCGTCGGTCAGGAAGCGCTCGAAGATGTCTCGACGCGAGATGGCATACCGCAGAGCTTCGGCGAGTTTGGATTTTCCAGAGACCCGTGGCAGGGTCGCCTGCCAGAGAGTGAAGAGGTCACGGACGATCGCTGCGGAGATCTCCTGGCGTGCAGCGACACGAGCTTCAGGGCTTTGGCCGCGCACACGCTCCTCGATCTCCCATAACCTCGCCATACGCTCGACGGTGTCTGTAGCGACCTTCGAGCTCTTTGCGACATGCAACTCGTAGAACTTTCTCCGGCTGTGCGACCAACAGCCGGCCAGGATGGCGCTGTCATTGCCTCCATCTTTCCGGACGAGCTTGTTATAAGCGGCATATCCGTCGACCTGCAGGATTCCACGATAGCCGCTCAGGTGTCGTGCGACACACTCGGTGGCTCGACTGTCCTCGACAGCGATAGGCTACCATCGGTGGACCGCTGCCCCCAAAAGTCCGGTCATCCCTGGCATACGCCCATAGCCATGCCGTCTTCGCTGATCCGGAACCAGGTGCAAGTGTGGGCAAGGTCGTTTCGTCGGCAAAGATCCGTTCGGCCTTCTTGATCTCATCGAGGATGTAGTCGGCGAGGATATTGAGCTCGAACCCCAGCTTGCCCATCCATTGAGCCATCAGCCTGCGGTCGAGTTCGACCTTGTCGCGTGCGTAGATGGCTTCCTGGCGATAGAGTGGCAGCCCGTCGGCATATTTGGAAACGGCGATCTGGGCCAGAAGTGCTTCCGTCGGAATGCCACTTTCGATGATATGTGCCGGAGCCGCCGCCTGGACGACACCATCCTCGTTCCTAAAGGCATACTTCGGCCGGCGGGTGACGATGACACGGAACTTCGCTGCCACGACATCCAGCCGCTCGGAGACGTCTTCTCCAATCAGGATTTTGGTCTTACCTGCATGTTCTGGAAGCTCTTCCGGTTCGATCACGACCTCGACGCGCTCAAGATGAGGCGCAAAGCCCTTGCGTGGCCGCGGAGCGCGTTTGCTGTCCGCGCTACCGCGGCCTTTCGTGACCTGAGCCTTGATCGTCGCAATGCCGGTCTCGATCTCTTCGAAGACAAAGGCATGCTGCTCGTCATCGACGGTGGATGATGCAAGCCTTTCCGAGCGTCGGCCAAATCGGGCGCGATCGAAAGCCTTCAGGATCTGCGTCAGCCGCTCGATGCGCTCATCGGCGTCCGCGTTGCGGGCCTCTAGATCGTCAACCTGCTTCTCCAAAGCCTCGACGCGGGCTGCTTTTGCGGCCATGGCAAGAACCATGGCTTTGAGAGCCTCTACATCATCCGGGAGCTCAATCTCGGGCCGCGTCATGGGTATGATCAGAGCATATTTTGCCGCGCTCCGCCCATGCTTTCAGGGACCTGATTCACTTCGCCGCAGCGGTTTTACCCAACAATCTCGGGAGGCTTCACCGGCGTGGATCGAACCCGCTTCCAGTCCATTCCGTCGACTAAAGCCAGAAGCTGGGCATGATTGAGCTGGACGCGATGATGGCCGATCCGGGGCCAGCAGAACTGGGCTTTTTCCAGCCGCTTCGCATAGAGGCAAACGCCGGAGCCATCCCACCACACGATCTTGACTCGGTCTGCTCTCTTGGCCCGAAAGACATAAAGTGCACCGTTGAACGGATCACTGCCAGCATCCCGTACCAGCGAAAGCAAGCTGTCCGGCCCCTTTCGGAAGTCGATGGGATGGCTCGCAAGAAAGACCTTCACGCCGGACCGGATCATGCCGACCGCACCGCTCGGATCACCCGCTGCAGGTGTGCTTCGCCGATATCTGCGTCGGCCCGGATAACGACGTCGCCGATGATAAGCTCGATCATCGCACGTGTGCCAATCGTCCCAGTCTCCGTCTGACCAGCCCGATCTTGCGAGGAGGATCGTTGTCCGTCACGAGCATCACGACGCCAGCCAAATAGCTGCGAGGGATGTATGCCGATGCGATGCGCAATGGCTGAGACGCTTGCGCCGGGCTCCATTGCCTCAGCCACAGCCCGCGCTTTAAAATCATCGGACCAGCGGCGCCGAAATTGCCGTGGGGCGCCCTCAAGCCGTTCCGGAACAGCCTCGATCATATGGAAGTTTCTAGTTCCAGAGCTAGGCGCAGACATAGAAGCTCACAGTTTGTGAATCGTCTGTCCGCAATACAGCGGCCAACGCTACTGACGCCAGATGGGGTCAGCTTGTCGCTTACGTCAATTTCACGGTTCGTACCAATCTTCGATCAATGCGGCCAGTTTCGATGCCGTAGTTTTCCGTTATGCCTCCAGGCGCGATACTCGATTCAGCGAATAGGGTTGGCTGAACCCAGATCGCGCCTTTGCGTTCAAGCTCCACAGGCGGTTTCGCCGTCTTGATCTTGTTGAGATCCTGCCGGAGGCCGATTGTCTCGCGTTCTTTGAAACGAGCGACGCCTATGTCCTTGTACTGGCTCAGGAGGGCGCGGCCCAGCTGCCCAGGTTCCGATAGATGTCATCGCGCAGCTGTCGGACCTGTCGATTGAGCTCACCAAGTTGCGCAGGCGTATGGTCGGAAATTTCCAGAAGAGCGTCGCCCAGGCAGCCAGCTCGCGACCTCAGCTCCGGCCCGCGTAACCCGCCGGGTGATGCTGCGGGCGGCAAGGGTCATCAGCGACTATGGTTCCGCGAACGCGACGAGGCGCCCGCGGATAGCCGTCGGCAACATGAAGTCGCCTCGTAGGTCAGACCTTGTGCAGAAAATCGACCACGCCGGTATCGAGATCATAATAGGCGGGCACGATCTTCACCTTGCCTTCCTCGACCAGGCGAGAAACAATCGCACTTTCGGTGAGGATGCGCTCGGCGCCGTTGAAGGCATTGGCATGGACGGTCTTGTCGACAAAATTGTCGCCGCGATCGGTCTCCGCCAAAGCCACGGGCAGGATCGGCTGGGTCATCTTGCCGATTGAGCCATCGAGCTTGGTGCCCTTGGACACGACCTCGCAGGCGGCGGAGACCGCCCCGCAACGCTTGTGGCCCATGACGACGATCAGCGGCGCATGCAGATGTTCGGTGCCATATTCGATCGTGCCGAGCACATCGGTGTCGACCACGTTTCCGGCATTGCGGGCGACGAAGAGTTCGCCGAGCGTCACGCCGCCGAATACAAGTTCCGGCACGACACGGCTGTCGGAACAGGTCAGCACGATCGCCCAAGGTGCCTGGCTCTTGGCGACGTCCTGCCGGCGCTTGGAAATATTGGCGGCGCAGGCTTCCGTGTCGGCGACGAATTTCTTGTTGCCTTCCTGGAGTTTTGCCAGTGCTTCATCCGGCAGGAGGGCGGGAGCGTTCGAGGCGAATGCCGGCATGGTCATGTCAAAGCCTGCAGTCATGACGGCCACGCCTCCGATGCCGGCAAATTTCAGCAGGGAGCGACGGCTGAGTGGGGAGGAATTGCATTCAAAGCACATGGTATCGGTCCTTTTGCAATATCCGGGATGGCTGCGGAGAAATGGCACCTGCTCCAAGTCATGTCCGGCAATTCTCCGGGAATCGGAGAATGGCCGATTGGTTATGCCTTGATATGGCACTCATCAAGCGGAATTTTGACGCATCGGAGGAGCTAAGCCAATCCTGGAGTATTGCCCCGGCCGTACGGTAGATCAACCCGGCCCTGACGGGTTCTGGCGAGGGATGCTCATGCGCGGCATATTGGGTTGCAAGGGACCCTTTGGGCGCTGCCTTCTGCTTCTTTAGTGGCTCCGCTGCCGCCGGCGGGATCGCATTCATTAACTCACTCGGGAACCTAGGAGCATTTGTGGGGCCGTTCGTTATAGGGTATCTCCGTAGTCAGCCCGGAGGTTTTTCCACAGGCCTATACGCGTTGGCAATCATGGGCCTAGCCGCGACAGTCATGTTGATTTTCCTCCTGCGCCTCCTGCGCCTCCTGCGCCAAACTCGATCGAAACAACCAGATGTTCTTGTGTTTGTTGTCACGTGAGCCGAGCCGGTTAGGTGCACAACGAGATGCGGCTCGGGTCCGCGAGGAACCAACAGCAAGAGCTCGCAAAATTCCTCAGCGTCACCGGCCGCCGTCTTCGCACCCAAGGCCGAACCCGGCAATGCCGCTCATGTCGGCGCACCGATGCCGGGCGCCATCTCGCGCGTCTTTGTGTCGCCCGGACAGGCGATCAATGCCGACGATGTGCTGGTGTCGACCGAAGCGATGAAGGTGGAAACGGCAATTCACGCCGAGGAGAACGGGACGATCGCCGAAGTTCTCGTCAAAGCCGGCGACCAGATCGATGCCAAGGACCTGCTTGTAACTATCGCGGCCGGTTCAGCGTAAAGTTCCATAACGTTGATTATGCTATTTTGTGTTGTAGAGGCTATTTAGTAATGCGACAGTTGGGCCAGTTAGAGATGCGACAATCTCGCCTCTCGACGACTGGTCAATGCCAATGTCGGGAGCAAGGATGACGACCTTCAGCCTGGTCGAGACCATGAGCGGTCGGAGTCGTCATGTCCTTTATGATCACTATGTCGCAGAAAGAATTGCATCGCCTCGAACTCATCCAGAAGATCCGTGACGAACGCCTGAGCGTTGTGCAGGCCGCCGAACGGCTCGACCTCAGTCGAAGTCAGGTCCATCGGCTGCTGCAGGCCTATGACCGGGA